>JBBRTY010000053.1:0-19988 GCA_038248285.1 Aggregatilineales bacterium | reverse complement strand
TTCCCCAATCTCAAGAATACTTCATTGTTAGAAATTTACAACGAAGTGTCGATAATTGGCAAAAATAATCCAAACTATTCATTATCGTTTCGACCATTCTTCTAAAAGTAAGGTATACCTCAAACCCTTAGTCAAAACTAGTCCTGTTTTGGGCGCAAATATATCCAAATTTGCATTTTTGCCGAAGAGGTTAGCGCGTAAGAGTGCATGATGCCCTTCCAAAATATCGCAATGACGTGATTATCCGCGCACAACATGGGGATATGCGGGCGCATCAGGCGGGGGATTTTTAGATCGATCATCCATTTACTGACCAAGCGGGTATGACCTTCTAACCCCACCAGCGCAAACCGATCCCCAACCCGCCGACTGCGAATTGTCAGTGACGCATCGGTGGGGACTGATAACTTTGCAGTCCATGTTATAGAGTCGCCATCCTTATTTTGTGGGCTTTGATCGGATACCCGTACCACCCAACCGTTCAAATCATAATCCCCCGATCTATCTAGGGCAATAATGACTTCGGGATCAATGAACGGATTGTCATGCGCCTGTGGGTCAAAACGAAATGTATCAGCCAGCCCAATCACGATTTGGACGTAATCAATCCCTAGACTCACCCCACCCCCCAATTCCAATCGCGCGCCCACCTCTCCGTGCAACGCCAAGTGAACTGCTGCCAACACGCGCTCTCGTGACAAATCGAGGTCAACAGCAACGTGGCGTGCGCCCGTCAAGATGAGGCGTCGTTGTAAAGCGGGATGGGCATCGCGAAACTGCGCACGCACCATCATCACACTCTTACTACCTGCCATCGTCTGCCAAAATCCCGTGATATGGCTTACTATAAAAGCTTCATCCATCACCGCATTGTCCGCCAGTCGCAATAACGCGCGATCAGCATCAGCATTGATCGTCCGTATCATGGGCAGAAGCTCTAAACGGATACGGTTGCGGGTATAGATTGCATCCGCATTGGTGACATCTTCTCGCCAATGCAGTTCATGATCGCGCGCGTAGGCTTGAAGCTCAGATTTATGGATTGCTAAAAATGGGCGGATAAGCTGCAAATCGAGATGTCTGGGTACCGACACTTGGGGGTGCATTCCAACCAAACCAGCGGTGCCGCTGCCACGCAGCAAATGCATCAAAATAGTTTCAACCTGATCATCGGCATGGTGTGCTGTCGCAATCGCTACAGATCCCTGCTCATGAGCCACCTTTGCCAAAAAATCGTAGCGAGCAAGGCGGGCAGCCTGTTCGATACCCACCTTTTGTGCTTTTGCCAATGCCATAGCATCGACCCGCGACTGGCTGCAAGGCAGCCCCATCTGATGCGCCAGACTGACCACAAAATCCGCATCAGCAGACCCCACCTCGCCCCGCAGACCATGATCTAAGGTAGCAACATGCACTGCAATCCCTAATGATGGGCATACATGATTGAGTACATGGAGCAAAACAACCGAGTCGATACCGCCGGATACCCCCACTACCAGGGTAGTCCCAGTGGTGACGAAAGGTCGCCCTTGAATGAAAAGACTAACCCGATGAGAGAGATCGTCCATGCCCGTCACTCCACGATGCCTGACACGTTTTGCTATGGGATAAAACCATAGCAATCGCTCAAGGAATCTCTACAAAAGTATTGTGTACACTCCGGTTATAATAAGCGTTGCGGTGTGTAAATGCGATGTGCTTATCAAAAGGTCGAAATCGAAATGACAGCACCTTCCATTGGGTTGACCCGGCGTTATTGGCTCCAAAAACTACTCGGAAAAGGCGGCATGGGCGAGGTCTACATTGCCCTAGACCGTCTGACCGGAACAAATGTGGCGCTAAAGCGGGTTTTACATGCGCCGCAGGAGCTTCTCTTCAGCCCCCGCCTTCAACTCCGCGATAGTACCTATACGGAAACCGATTTGCGTCGTGTTCTCGCCAGTGAATTTCGCATTTTGGCATCACTACGACATCCCCACATCATCAGCGTGCTCGATTACGGTTTTGATGAAGCCAATTTCCCGTATTACACAATGGTCTTGTTGGAAGAAGCGAAAACGGTTTTGGAAGCAGCCCAAAGCCTCAATTTGGAAGGACGTATTCAACTTTTTGCCGCAATACTGCAAGCGCTCGCCTATCTCCACCGACGCAGCATACTACATGGCGATCTAAAACCCAGCAACATCCTCGTGGATAAACACAATGCCATCAAACTTCTGGACTTTGGGCTGGCGACCCATGAACATCGCCAAAATTCATCTGGAACTTTGGCGTATACCCCGCCAGAACTTCTGCGGAGAGAACCAGCCACCCCTCAAAGTGATCTCTATTCTTTGGGGATTGTCGCCTATCAAGTATTTGCGGGGCGCTATCCATTCAATGGTGAAACGGTTCATCAGTTAATCGACCAAATATTACGAGAAATGCCGGACATGGATGTCCTGCCGGAAAGCGTCCGGCTTATCATCTTTCGTATGTTGATGAAAGACCCCACTGACCGCTACCCTGATGTGGAAATGGCGCTCGCCGATTTATCAGATTTTAACACGAGTATGATTGTGATCGAAGACGAGGCAATGCGTGAAAGTTTTCTTCAAGCCGCCCGTTTTGTTGGGCGTGACCATGAATTAAACCTGATGACTCGGCAGCTAGATCAAATCATTAAAAACGCGCAGTCGGAATTTCCAAACGCCGGTGGCGGTCGCGAGTTGGGATCAGCCTTCCTTATTGGGGGCGAATCCGGCACCGGAAAATCACGGTTACTAGAAGAATTACGAATCCATGCCCTGCTGCATGGCGCACTCGTCTTACGCGGGCAGTGTGTTGCCGAAACAGGTACCCCTTTCCAAATGTGGCGAGACGTTATCCGTCGGTTGCTCATCGAAACCGATGTCAGCGATCTTGAAGCCGGTATTTTGGGGGAAATCATCCCTGATATCTCAATACTATTGGATCGCCCGATCAGTCCAGTGCCCGCACTGGATGTGAATTCAGCCCGAAATCGTCTTGTCGAAACCATCGTGGGGGTTTTCCAACGGCAAACGCAACCGATTGTCCTGATCTTGGAAGACTTGCATTGGGGTGCTGAAAGCCTAATTCCGTTGCGCCGCATATTGAAGGTATACCAGCCCCTTCCGATTTTGATCGTCGGGAGTTATCGCAGCGACGAAATGGCGGTCTTACCCAACCAGCTTCCCGAAATGCGCCCATTAATGTTGGCACGTTTCACCCCCAAGGAAATTGCGGAACTGACACGCGCCATGATCGGAGGCGTCGCTGAACAAAGCGATATTGTCGAGTACCTCAACACGCAAAGTGGCGGCAACGCGCTCTTTTTGATCGAAGTCTTGCGCGCATTGGCGGAAGAAGCAGGCAACTTGGGCAGCATCCCTCAAATCACCCTGCCCGACCAAGTGGTCACAGGCGGCATTGACCGCATTATCAGGCGGCGCGTCACACGATTGCCCGCCGATGCAGTACCGGTTTTGCAACTTGCCGCCCTTGCCGGGCGAGATCTCGATTATAAGCTCCTCAAAGCACTTGTCGGCGATGTCATCGATCCCTACTTGCAAGCAGGCATGGACGCTGCGATCTTGGAAGTCGCTGGTGACCAATGGCGATTTGCCCATGACCGTCTAAGGGATGCCATTATCGGGATGATCCCCAGCCACGAACTGCCCTCCCTTCATCAGCGCATCGCAGAAGGTTTAGAAACCCTTTATCCACGCCACGATAATCTTGCCAACGCCCTCTACGGACATTGGGGTGCTGCCCAGAATGTTGAAAAGCAAGCATATTATGGCATTATCGTTATTCAACAACGCCTGCATTTAGGCATCCTTAATGAAGCTTTTTTGATGTTGGAACAAGTCATTTCCATAAAACCCAAAGACCTGTATATACAAACTCAGCTTTATCTTTTGGCAGGTAATATCTATTTTCACCTCGGCAACTCGCAAAAAAGCACGGAATCCTATGCCACCAGTCTGCAATTGGCGCGGCAGATAGATCTGCCCAATATCGCAGGTCGTGCCTTAGAAGGCTTGGGCAATGCCATTTATCTGTTGAGCGAATTTGAGAGCGCCTTGCGTTGGTATAACGAAAGCCTAGAATTGCGGCGCAGCATCAATGATCAGCAAGGTGTCGCCAGTGTGCTTCATTTTATTAGTGTACTTTATCGTTTCCAGGGGAAATATGCCGATTCTTGGCAAGCCCTAGAAGAAAGCATAGCCATCCGTCGAATGATCACCGACCAACGGGGTTTAGGGGATTCCCTTTATCAAATGAGCATTCACGCCCGTTATCGAGGCGAGTATCCACAAGCTATCGGCTATTTACAAGATGCTGTCCGACATCATCAAATCATTGGGGATTTACGCGGCTTAGGCGATGACCTCAATAATCTGGGGATTTGTTACACATTGATCGGAGAATATCAACAAGCACTAGAAGCACTCCGCGACTCGGTCACCCATCGCCAAGCAGCAGATGGTCAACGAGCAATTGCCAGTTGTTATAATTCCTTCGCTGAATTGGGATTAGTACAACGCCAATGGGATATCGGCATTCGGAACTTTGAAAATGCTTTAGGCATCTGGTACAGCGTGCAGGATCGTTGGAATATTGCCAATAGTCATGCCGGCTTAGGGTATGCCCAAGCATGTGCCCATGAGTTCATTTCAGCAAAATACCATCTCTATGCCGGACTAGAGATCGCCACCAAAATCAGCGCCTATTTCATTGTTTGTAAGGCATTGATCGGTTGGGCGCTAATCGAATTACAAGAACAAAAGGATCACCAAGCAGCGGTATTGCTCGGTGCGGTCGAGCAACATCCGGCAATGACAGCCCAATTGCATCAACTCTATTTTGATCCCGTCATCAGCATGATCGATATGGATATCTATGCAGAGGCGTACAACTTCGGCAAAAGCATGGAGCTTCAGAGCATAATGAAAATGTTGTTGATCGAAGCAAAACCAAACTAATCCACACCATGCCGATCACCCTGTCCTTAACGCGCAGTGTTTGCGGCGGTAGCGCGTTTGTATAAGACACTATTTTCGCGCCGAAACACCGCAATGATAGCGGCTCCCAACAACAGTACCGCTTCAATGATCCAAAATGCGTAGGCGGTCTCATTCTGCAATTCAATCCCACTTGATGTGGACGAAATTGAGCGGTTGATGCTTAAGCCAAGCGCTGCATAATCCGAAATAAACCCCTGAAAACCCGTCGATCCATATTCACTTTCGAGAAAGGTATTCATCAGATCAATAGCTTCTTCACGAGTGGTTTTTGGAGCTTCTGTTTGGATGAGCGTTACTGTATCTTCTACATAACTCAGATACGACCCACCCCAATACACGCTTAGCGCGATAGCCCCACCCAGCAATGCCAATACGAGCAAAGGCAAAGTTGCTGTTTTTCTTCCCGTCATCGGCAAAACTGTTGCCCCCCCAATTAAAAATCCAGCGACCATAGGAAATATCAAGACGAAGTACGCGCCGACGCGATCCAACCCCCACAATGCCGCCCCCAAAGCAGCCCCTGCTACTGCTGCCACAATCAAGCAAAGCAATAATCTCATGAGGTTTTCTCCTGCATAAATGGCATAAACTTATTCTATGTGGTCCTTAAAATCAGCACAAGCATGAGCCATCACCCATGCTTGTGAAGGGATAACAACTTCGGTTAACCGCTCACCAAAACAACCCCGGCAAAAATCGCCCCCAACCCGAACCATTGAAGACGTTGAAGGCGTTCGCGAAAAAAGATCGCAGCCAAGAATACGGCAATCGGACTGTAAAGGGATGCCAAGACACTCACGACGGCGATCTCCCCCGTTTGATAGCCGCTATTGTTGGCAATATAGGCGAAAATCCCGGTAGCGATACTGGCGATGAGCAGCACCCATAAATGCCACCCGTGTGCCCTGATCTGCGTGATTCGAGGATTATCGCCCAAGCCGATCAATAGTGCCACGCCTAGCGAAGTGAAACGACCTACCCATATAGGTGCAACACTCCCCAAGATAGGCGTGACTTTGAACCCCAATATCCAAAAGCCAACGCCGTAACTCAATGCTGCCCCCAATGCTAACAATGCACCAAGCCGCGCGTGATGATGAGTAGGATCTGGCATCGCAGGATCGCGAATCAGCGTCACATCATCGACAGTACTCGGTGCCATCGTTCGGGGCATTACCAAAACAATGCCAATGAGCGAAAAAACGATCCCGACAATCTGGGGCATGGTTAAGCTATCCCCAGTAACCAACGCAATCACGACGACAAACGCCGCGTAAGTTGATGATATGGGTGTGACGGTGGAAAGTACGCCGATCTCGATGGCGCGATAGAGCATCACATTGGCAAAACCGTTGATGGTGGTCGCCAAAATAGCAAGTGCCCACCCCACCAGATAGGGTTCCGCCAACAACCGTGTGAATTCACCAGACAAAAGCATCAGCAAACTGAGCGCAACCGCCCCCAGCAGCATATCGACGACGAGAACAGTTTGACTCCCCAGCGCGCGAATCGGCGCGCGCGAAAAAACCACAGAAAGCCCCCAACAGAACCCTGCCACTAAACCCCACACCACCGCCATATTGATTTGCAAACAGCACCCCTATCCTCTTTTGTCTGCACCCATCCGGACAAAACAAAGGATTTAGTTTAGTATAGAAAGGCATAAAAAACGCCCTCCTTAGGGCGTTTAATAGAATCAGTGAAGTTTTAGGCTATCCGCGTCATTTTAACGAGACCATATCCTTAGCCTGCCCCCTTACGATTAGCGCGCGAGACCTTGCGCTACCAGCCAATCAAAGGAGCGCTGAATCTCTTGAACTTCCAAGACCAATCGTGGCGTGTGGGTGGTCGTCAACAATGCCCGAAATAAAGCGCGCCAATTGATATTGCCATCGCCAACTGCCCAATGCCGATCAGCAAAACCGTCATTGTCCTGGACATGCAAATGTCCGAGCAGTTCTCCCGCCTCATATACCCACTGATCAGGGGGCAAATTACTGACCTGTTGCATGATAAAAGCGTGCCCAGTATCGAGACTGACACGGACATGATTCGACTCAAACGACTTGACGAGTTCGATAAGCGGCTGAGGATTGGTGTCCAAAATGGTCTCGATCACAATCGTGCAGCCCATCTTTTCAGCAGCCGGCACCACATTCTTCAGGGTTTGGTGAACCCCGTCAATCATCCAATGACGCCCAAAGGATGGTGAATGATTCACAAAAGGACTACCAAAATAATAAAATGGGCTATGAATCACCATATGTGTCGCGCCTAATTCTGCGCCAAATTCAAGGCTCTGCATCAATCGACTTTCGACTACTGCCTGTACTTGTTTATCGTGGGAAGCGATATCCAAGCCGTCGAAAGCGCCGTGAAGACCTACCCGTCCGGTATATCCATGTTCGTTCAGAAGCGCTCGTCCCTTGCGTACCTCTGCGATAAAATCCTCATCTAAATAACCGGGATAGCATGGGTCTTGAATTTCGAGATCGCGCTGATCCGCAACGAGCCAATCGATATATTTGGGAATCTCAAACAAACGAATTGCACAGCCAATCACTGGCAATGTCAATTTCTTGTCTTGTGTCATGGTACGATCCTTTTCTATGGGCATCAGTTTTAAGGACGGTCAAAGAAATTTAAAATAAACCGTTTCACCAACACCCAAAACTTTAATCGCATGAAGTTATATTCGGGTTAAGTCGGCATTAAAAACTAAAACAATGCGGTTACCTGACGTTTTGTAAGAACAGGATGAGAAACAAAAAGGGATTCTCAATCAATTTCTCCGCTCCCTTACTAATTAGGAAACGAATGGTAGGATTATGCACATCACAATCCGCTTGTGCCGCATCAAAGAAATCGATATGGTGCGCTGCACTCAATCATCACCTTGAAGGATATTTCTTGATGATCGCAAAACAATTTTCACAATGGAAAGATACCACTGCTGCCAACTATGGCATCATCCTATCTGTTGTTCTCTGCCTGGGCATAGTCGCGCTCGGCACTTGGTTACTCCGTTTCCCAATTGCCACCCCCTATCCCGAGGAGGGGCAATATCTCGGCGGATTTCTCTACCACTGGTATGTATGGCAGCGCGCCGATCCCGACTTTTGGTCACGGGCAACGGCATGGATCGGTTTTGCACTTCATACCCTTGGGGTGTGGGGCACCATTTATTATGCCCAAAAACATTACACGAAGTACACAAACACCCTGCGCGGCGCAAACTGGGTAGCATTGGGCATCAATACCCTATTTATCGCCTTACATTATCTGCAAACAGCTTTTTTTTACGACGGTTTGGCACAAGATATTCCCAGTTGGACAGCGCAGTTTACCGTAATCATGATGCTCTTTGTGATCATGGCGATGGAAAACAAACGACGCGGGTTATTTTTTGGCAAGAAGATCAACTTTCGGCGTGAGTTTTATCACTGGTTGCGGCAATATCACGGCTATGCTTTTAGCTTTGCCGTCATCTATACGTTTTGGTATCACCCGATGATTCCGACAGTCGGGCATGTCTTTGGGTTTGTGCATGTCATCCTTGTCATGATTCAAGGTTCACTGTTTTTCACCAAAATCCACCTCAATAACAATTGGAAATTCCTATTGGAAATTCTGGTCTTACCTCATGCGGCATTGGTTGCCCTCAGTCAAGGGAGCGATATCGTCTACATGTTCATGTTTGGCTTCATGACCATTTTCATTGTCACCCAAATGCACGGTTTAGGCTTAAAATCATGGGTAAAGACCGTCTTTTATGTCGGTTTTGTCGGGTCGATATTGTTCACCTATCTGGTTTTACGGCGACCGGGGCAAGCGAATGAAGTGATCCGCATTCCAGCCATCGACTACTTGATGATTTTCGCGATGTATGGATTGTGGTGGTTGTTTGCTAAACTAACGGGTAAACTCGGCGGAAAAGCGGTTAAAGGCGATGAAACGCCGGAAATCGCAGCCGCATAACGAATAAATTCGGCATAAAGCATCGCGGTGAACTAGCAATCATCGCGATGTGTCGCCGCATCTTCGTCAACGGCTCGCCTTGAGTCGCCCACACAACTCGAATATTTTGAAATCTGGGATATACTCGACTCATGGCGATCCGACACTTGACAAATTTACTCAGCGACCGGCTCACTTCCCTGCCGATCTTGGTGCTGTATATCACTGATGGTTGTAACAGCCGTTGTGTGACGTGCGACATTTGGCGCAGTCCCAGACGCAACATGCGTATGGAGCTGATCGAAACGCTTGCCGCTGAAGCCAAAACCCTCGGCGTTCGATGGGTCGTCTTTAGTGGTGGCGAGGCAATGCAGCATCCCGAATGGGCAGTCGCAGCGCATCATTTCCAAAGTGCCGGCATCCGCGTCATTTTATTGACCAATGGTCTACTGGTGCGCCGTCAACTCCAAACGGTGATCAATCATGTCGATGAACTGGTCGTCAGTTTGGATGGTGGCACTCCCGAAACCTATAATGCCATTCGCGGGGTAGATGGTTTTGACTTGATCTTGGATGGCATTCGTTCGACACGAGCTGGCGGTATCCCGGTTATCACCCGCACTACCTTACAACGCGCCAATTTTCGCGAAATGCCCCAAATTATCCAAGCTGCCAAACGCGCCAATGTCAACCATATCAGCTTTTTGACGGTGGATGTTAGCAATCCTTTTGCCTTCGGTCCGCGCTTTTTGGGAGATGACATCCTTCCCTTGATTCATGATCCCTCGCTCCATCAACATCACCCCCAAAGTGAAAGTTTCCCTGCATCCATAGGAGCCGGTGCCGACCCCGAACATGGACCACCAGCGGCAGCCCTTACGCTAGAGGAATGTGATGAATTCGCTGAGGTGATCAATGCTGTCGAACGCGATTATGCCGCCGACTTCACCTCGAAATTGATTTCCGAGTCACCCGCCAAACTACGCCGCATGGTCAATTATTTTCGTGCTGTCCTCGGTGTTGGAAGTATTTCGCCCGTGCGCTGCAATGCCCCCCATACATCGGTGGTCATTGAGGTGGATGGACGTATTCGTCCGTGTTATTTTTTGCCGACAGTAGGGCGTGTGCGTGTTTCCGAAAATATTTCCCTAACAAGTGCATTAAATACCGACGCAGCGCGCGATATGCGTCGCGCCTATCGAACTGGGGAACGTCAAGAATGTGCATTGTGTGTTTGCCCTTTACATAAAGGAGCGAGATCGTTGTTGACATTGTAAGCATCTCCACGCCTAACGGCGGGGCTTTCAACAGCCCAATGCTTACCCGCTCAAGTCCCCGCAAGCGGGGACTACGTTATTGGCGAATACATAGGCACTTCGGGATGCTATGCCAGTCCCGAACGCTACGGGGAACGGTTAACCAGGACGATGGGAGAAAGCCAGTGCCGTTTCCATACAAAACCGCCGAATAACCTGAGCTAGGCGAACGTTACACCCGCAAGGGCAGAAACGAAAGGTAACTTTCAATCATGCAACGTGTGCTAGTAGTCGATAAAAACAAACAACCGCTCATGCCGTGCCATCCGGCAAGGGCGCGGGAACTGCTCAGGAAGAGAAAGGCGGCGGTCTATCGCCAGTTGCCCTTCACACTTATTCTGATGGAACGCGAGGGCGGTGAAACCCAACCCGTCGCGCTGAAGATCGATCCGGGAAGCAAGACAACGGGCATGGCTTTAGTCGCAGACTTCAAGCGCGGCAAGCGCCTGATCTGGGCGGCAGAACTTCAGCACCGAGGGCAGCAGATACGCGACAAGCTCTTATCAAAGCGGCAACTGCGACGGTCTCGGCGCAGCCGACATACGCGCTATCGCCCGGCGCGCTTTGATAACCGCCGCCGTCCAGTGGGTTGGCTAGCACCGTCATTACAAAGCCGTGTGGAGAACATTTGGACATGGGAGCATCGTTTAAGCAAGACGTGCCCAATCACCAGTATCGCTCAGGAATTGGTGAAGTTTGATACGCAGTTGATGGCAAATGCGGAAATCAGCGGTGTGGAATATCAGCAGGGCGAATTGGCGGGTTACGAGATACGTGAATATCTGCTGGAAAAGTGGGGACGCAAATGCGCCTACTGCGGCGCGAAATACATCCCGCTGCAAATCCAGCATATCAATCCCAAGTTGCGGGGAGGATCAAATCGTGTCAGCAACTTAACCCTCGCTTGTCACGACTGCAACCAGAAAAAGGGAACACAGACGGCGGCGGAATTTGGACATCCTGAAATCCAGAAGCAAGCCAAGCTCCCGCTCAAGGACGCAGCGGCGGTCAATACGACCCGTTGGGCACTATACGCTCGTCTGCAATTATCCGGTTTGCCCGTCGAAGTCGGCATGGACGGACGCACCAAGTTCAACCGTTCGCAGCAGGGCTATCCGAAAGCTCACTGGATCGATGCGGCGTGTGTCGGTGAAAGGGGTGGCAGCGTTTATCTCGACCCCAATCAACCCTATCTAGCCATCAAAGCGACAGGACATGGGTCACGCCAAATGGGTAGCACCGACAAATACGGTTTCCCCTCTCGTCATCGCTTGCGCCAGAAGCACCACTTCGGTTTTCAGACGGGAGACATGGTCCAGGCAGATGTCCCTGCCGGAAAATATGCAGGCGTTCACGTCGGGCGCGTCGCCTGTCGCGCATCGGGAAGGTTTGACATCACCACCCCTTTCGGCAAAGCGGCGGGTATTTCACACCGTCGCTGCCGAGTGCCACACCTATCAGACGGCTACACCTATACGAAAGGACACGGCGCTATCCCTCCCTACGTCTGAAGGCGGGGGTATCTCGCGCCATTTCGATGAAAATAAATTTAGTGGATTTTTCAGTGCTAGTCTTAGTCGTCAGTGCCAGTGGCTTGATGCTAATGCGAGTCGTCATCATCGCTGTTGGCATGTTAAAAGAACCCGTCTTAACGGCAATGGCGCGTTATGAATCTATCGACGCCTTTTACTTGCTCCCACTTTTCCTCTTGATGATCACGATTTTTATAGGCAGTATCAGCGGTTTGGTTGGCATGTTTCAACCTACGGCACGGTTTGGGTTAGTGCTGGCAATTCCCCTTGCCATTTTCAGCTATATGGCTTTTGCCGCGCATCCATTGGCATCACGATATCCCCATATTATGTGCCCTCTACCGCGCTGGTATGCGGATCTGCGCGCAGAAACCACACGCGAAGAGCGACGGCGTATCGCCTATATGTGGTTGCGTCTGCCGCTACGCAATCGTTTACGCTATAACATCAGCAATACCCATTTTCGCTTATGGTGCGATTTGGTCATCCTAGGCACTGTCACCCAAACCATGAACGACACAGCTGTCAAGGCAGAAGGTCAAGTGGTTGTGCATGATTTAGAGCGCAGGTTGTATTCATGATTCAACGTTTGCGCCAGCGCTTACGCCCCACCACGACACTGAGCAGCGTCGAAGCCTATGCGTTATGGGCAGAAACCTACCCTCCTTCTGCGCATAATCCACTGATGGTAGCAGAAGGGGATGCCATCCAAGCGATGCTTGATGGGGTCATCATTCGTGACCAAGTGACGCTCGATCTCGCGTCGGGTACGGGGCGCTATGGGATAATGCTTCAAGACATGGGAGCGCAGCGGGTCATTGCGCTGGACAACAGTGCGCAGATGTTGAGCGCAAACCCTTTGCCCGTGCGCGCCTTAGCAACTTTTGAAGCCTTGCCGCTGGCGACGGAGTCAATCGACATCATCATCTGCGGGATGGCATTGGGACATCTGCCGCGTTTGGGTCAAGCCCTCCAAGAAATCGCGCGGGTACTTACGCCGATGGGCATGGCATTTATCAGCGATTTCCATCCAATTTTACATTTCAGCGGTGCCAAACGCACCTTCCAAGCACAGGGCACAACCTATGCGGTTGAACATTATGCCCACCTCTATACCGATTATCATACCGAAGGGAGGCGTGTCGGTTTAACCATTGAGGATGTCCGCGAACCGAGCATTCCCAGTCATACCTTTGCTGCCCCCGTCGCACTAGTGCTGAAATTCCAGAAAACAGCTATACGATTGGGCTAGGTGCGACGGGAGAATAAAAAATAACCCCCTAGCAACAAGGCGATAACTGCCGGCGGTACGCACAGCGATAGGATCAACCGCTGGAACTGCTGTACCCCTGCACTCCCCAAGATAACCCACAGCAGTACGAACAATAGAATAGCGACGACCGCTAAAATACCCCCCGCAAACACCATGCGTTGGACTGTTTTGGGGTCAAATGGAGTTTGTTCACTCATGATCTTTTTTCCGCTGAGAATATCGATTAAGGATTGAGGCACACAACCTATAGCGTTATTCTAAGCTACCCCTCAAAATTCGCCTAATCTCAAATGCTTCCCCACCCCTCTTGTTCATAATCGTTTTTACCACTTTCGTGATTTTGTTGTTGAAATAAGATAGCTAATAGCATCCCTGTCCATTTCAACAGCTTGTATCTTTTACTGATCTGACTACAATCAAACATTGTTGGGGGGGCGTGTCCACCCATCAGGAACGTGATGCGAGTTGCAAACGCATCATCAGCAAAAGGAAATGAAATGACAACTCAAGGACGGCAAAGAATAATCGTCGCAATTTTCATCAGTACCTTTTTGTTACTCATCGGCAGTGTCGCCGCGCAAGACCCCATTGCTATTGCCATCAATGAAAATAAAGTCGGTCAACTGACCTCGACTCAATCTGCCGCTATCTTTACACTCACTGTCGACAGCGCCCAGATTGTCGTCATACAATCTCTATCCGTCACGACTGGCTTGGCGGTTTCCTTCGATGTGGTCAGCCCCGCCGGTGTTGTCATTGGCAATGCCATAAACGACGGGTCACAAGCCCTCGTCAATGCCCGTGTATCACTCCCTACCGCTGGAACCTATTTCATCCGCGTCAATGCCGCCAACACAATCACAGGACAATTTTTGGTGAGCGTCCAAAGTGCTGGGCAACTTTTGCCCCCAGAACCACTCACCCCTGGTCAGCCCGTAAATGGACAGGTCGGTGGCGATGTCGTCCGGCGCGCCTACTCCTTCCAATTAGGGGGGGCAGAGTCTTTCTTCATTTACGCCCTCAATAGCGGACAACCTAACGGAAGCAGCCCGATTGTGACCTTGAAAGATGCCATCACCCAAGAGATATTGGCATTAACTAGCGCGCGGCTGTCAGGCATTCGCTACCGTGTACCAGCATCCAGCGTATCTACAGGCTATGTCTTAGAAATTAGCTTTGGAGGCACCGGTGCCCCCCAAAATTACACTGTGTGCGTCGGCACCGAAAGTGCGACCGCACCTTGCAATGTGGACAACGGCGCTGTTTTTGCACCCGCCCCGACTACCGGCGTTACCCTTTTACAAGTGATACCCGGTCCCACAGCGACCTTAGCCGTTGTGCAAATCCCCGCAGATGCCGCCTGCCAAGTTACATCGCTGCAAGGAACACCCGTCAACGTGCGTCAAGGTCCCGGCTTAAACTTCGGCATTGTCTCGAGTTTGGCATCCAATACCACAGCGCTCGTGATCGGCAGATTACCGGATACCAGTTGGTATCAAGTCAACAATCGCGGCCTTTTGGGTTGGGTCTCTACGACTGTGATCCGCGTTGGTGGTGCCTGTAGTGGCGTGCCCATTGTTCAACCACCGACAGGGATCCCGTTCACCTTTACCCCAGCTTCTAATGCAACAGCGACACCAACGTTGAGCTTTACCAATACCCCTACTGCAACCCTCAGTGCCCCCACCGCCGCGCCCACCTTGAACTTTAGCTTACCGCCGAATTTTGGTTCAACCGCACTCGTTTCCGGTTTTGTACCTGATCCCTTCACGCGCGGAATGACCAGCGGCGGTTCGGTCAATGTCAGCTATTTGGGTGGTGGATGCAGCGGTTTTGCCACCTCTGCCCCGGACTTTAGCGTCAATTACACGAGCGGTTCATTCTCGCTATTACGCTTCTATTTCGTCGGTTCGGGCGACACCACCATGATCATTAATGGTCCCGGCGCGAGCTTTTTCTGCACTGATGACAGCTTCGGCACCTTGAACCCGACTATCGATTTCAACTCACCGTCAAGTGGCAGATATGATATCTGGATCGGAAGTTTTGCATCCGGCAACGCTATCAGCGGCACCTTAAATGTCACCGAAAACTCGGGCAATCACCCATAAACGAGTTCTTAAGGATACACGGCAGGATAACCATTCCTGCCGTATGTCTCTTCGTGCCCATTGGTTCGCAAGGGCTTGAAAGGTTATTTTTGCCTACGCCGCATCAAACGGTTTAAGCCACGTATCGGTGTACCGAAAACGCGCCGACCGCCTTTGATGACTGCTTCTAAAGTGCGTGCCACGACTTCCGGCGTTGGCGGCTCAGCAAGATCAAACACTTCGCCCCCTGCCGACCGAATCACTTCGTTGGCGGCTGCGATTCCGGTGGTACATGCCCGTTCCATCCACAACGATGGCGACGGAAACCCGATCCAATCCCCACACGCGAACAAATTCGACCATGGCGTTTGCACATGGAGACTATCAGCCGTTGGCACACGAAAAAGCGTGTGTGTCTTGCTGTTGCGGCGAATCGCGTGATGAATATAATGCCCTCGCAACTCAGGGAATGCTCGTTGAATCTCATCAACCGCGCGAATAAGTAGCAATTTTTCGGTCTCATTCTGCTGGGTATCCGTGCCATACAAATGCAATTCGATGGCACACCCGCCTGTTTGCTCGCTCCACGCCCGAAATTCTGGTTGCATTTTGTGCAGCCAGAAAAAATTGTCAAAGCTAAAGTCCCCTGTAAACATGCCCCCCGCCACACCGTCACGGGGTGATTTTGCAAACCACAAACGGACTGTCGTGGTGCGCACACTATCGGGAAAGTGAATGCTCGCCGCTTCAGTCATGGTGGCAGAGGTCGCCATCAATAACCGTTGCGCGCCCGGGGCATTGGTCGCCAAAATCACATGGGTCGCATCCACGGTGCGCATACCCCGTTGTGCCTGATCTTCGACACTGATACGCCACCCCTGTTCAGTCTTATATAATCCTTGTGCCGTTGCACCCTGCAACACCTTGCCGCCGCGCACTTGAATCGCATCGATCAACGGTTGGATAAGACTGGTATGGGCATCCGCTGGCAAATAGTAGGGGTGCCATGTCGTATTACGCATCAAGGTATAAAAGCGCAGCGCCGCAATAAATCCCGTTAGGGTGATGGTATCAGCGGGGGCAGCCAGCAGATTTTTCCCCAAGCCAATAAAAGTGGCACGCAAGTTAGGCGTCCACCCGCGAAAGTATTCTTTCATCATCAGACCATCTAACGCCGATTTTTCGAGGATGGGGTCAAAGCCAACGGTCAGCAAAATACTAGCGAGAAAACCTGGCAAGGATAAAAAGTCGAGCGGGGTGATCGTCCCCCAAAAGCGCGGACGTAACAACAGTTGAAGATAATGAAACGGAGCGGGTAACCAACGCGAACGAACCGACGAACCCGCTTCGATGAAGCGCACATCTCGCCCCCAACGGTTGATCCACTCTTCTCCATCAGACGGAAGCACTTGCGTCTGCGTAAAGCGCGCCAATGTCGCCCGCATATTGACATATCCTCCCCACAGGGCATGGATCCCATGTTCCGAGGGAAACGACCATGTGCGCCCCTGATAGTCAAAAGTTTCCGGTTCCCCCCCTGATAGACGCCCCCCTGCCCACAATTGATCGGCATCTAACACCAGCGGCGCGATTCCCCGTGCCGCCAGATGTGCGGCGGCGGTCAGCCCCGCTAGTCCACCGCCAATGACGACAACCGGAAATGTATCTTTTTCCATACTGATTTTACTCATATGTAAAATGGCAACCTTGAGTGTACAGGTTCTGAAGGGAGTTTGAGAGGGTATTTGGAATAAATAAAAAGCGGATGTGCCACTGATTTTAATCCTCTGCTGAACCGTTGAGCCAACGGTGATCCCTGAAGTACAATACTTCTATCGCACTTGAGGAGGAACCCATGACTTTTAGATACACAATACACTCATCAAAAAAAATCTTGCTGCTATTGCTGTTATTCCTTAGTGCTTGCACGGAGCAATTGGGAAATTCAATACAGCCGAATGCCACCCTGCCAGTCGCCGATACTGCTGATTTGAATATTGTTATGGGTCAATTAGTGTTTGTCCCGGCATATTCACGGGTGAACTTCCCTGTCAACGGATCATTCAATCGGTTGGCAGTTACATTAGCAATTCACAACACCGATTTAGCCCATCCAATCATCATTCGGTCGGTTCGATACTATGACACTGAAGGCACTTTAGTCCGCGAATTTGTGGAAAACCCGATACTGCTTAACCCAATGGCAACCACTGGATTCGTTGTGGCTGGTGAAGAATCAGATGTGGGATGGGGAGCCAATTTTCTGGTCGAGTGGGTTGCAGAGCAACCCGTTTACGAACCTGTTGTCGAAGCACTGATGTATACTAATGGAGGTATCTCCTTCATCAGCCCCGGACGGATCGTTTCGGAGCAAACGCCATAGACGTAAAGGTGTTTCAGTTGATGGGATACAGATCAACACGCCTTCAAGCGGGTCTCCCCTTGTAGCGCATCGGCATAGGCATTCTCGCGAATAGCATCCATGTACTTTTGAATTTGTCCCATTGAATATCCGAGCATCAACAGGGCATAGCGCACAATCCCCAATCCGCCTTCAAGTTCTGGATGGATGACATAATTGGCATCATGATTGGACAACTGTTGAACCCCTGACTCAGTACCCGCCCGTGCTATGATCGGCAAATTAGGAACCACGTCATGTGCCGCTGCCACGATGAGTTCAGCAGTAGGCTGGTCTGATATGGTGACAACTAAAGCACGGGCATCATCTAATGGGTACTGCGTTGGCTGAGAGGACACACTCACTAAACCGGAGCAAAAAACTTGTCGCCCTGTATACGAGGGCGACTCAGGAAGGGTTTATGTGGCTATCGCTGTACGAGCCGAATTAAAGGCATCGTAATTGCCCTCAAACACTTGCAAATGCCCGTTTTCGAGATTCCAAATCTGGGTCGCCAAGCGATTGACCAGATAACGATCATGCGAGACCAGCAGGATCATGCCATCAAACGCTTCTAACACTTCCTGCAACACTTCCTGCGCCGGAATATCAAGATGGTTCGTCGGTTCATCCAATAGCAGAAAATTCGCCCCTTCAAGCGCCAGAATTGCCAGTGCCAGTCGTCCGCGCTCGCCACCACTCAGCACACTAATTTGCTTGAAAACCGTATCCTTGCGGAACAAAAACTGCGCGAGGTGTCGGCGGGCATCGGTCATGGGCATTTCTTTGTGACCCATGAGTTCTTCCAACACCGTGTTTTCGGGGTTGAGCGACTCGTGCGCTTGCGCAAAATACCCAATCTTGACCTTTGCACCCAATGTCAGCGTCCCAGACAGAGGCTTGATTTGCTCCATGATGGTGCGCAGGAAGGTTGTCTTGCCCGCGCCATTGGGACCAATCAATGCCGCGCATTCCAAGCGATTCAGTTCGATCTCATCGGTCATGAATAACGGTTTATCGGCATACCCGATTTGCATCGGGCTAGAACGCATGACGATGCTCTCGCTCTTTTGAACCGGTTTCAGGTTCATATTGAGCTTCGGCAATCCTTCGTCGGGACCTTTGAGCGCGCGCAGCGCGCGTCCTGCTTCTTCAACGCTCATCGGACGCTGGCGACCCAACTCCATCTCCGACCATGTTTTATCGCGGAAGCGCATCAACCCATACGCCTCAATCGCGACAAGGTCGCGCGTCAAACGCTTAAGCTTGCCTTGTGCCTGTTCGGGATTGCGGTTAGAAATATTGACCCGAATGTATTCCATCTCAGCATTCATGCGCGCCTTTTCTTCTTCATAGATGCGCTGATGGCGTTCCCACCGTTCCTGCCGCTGTTTCAAATACGCGCTGTAGTTGCCGCGATACGTGACCACGCCAAGGTTACTCATTTCCCAGACGGTATTCACCACTTTGTCAAGGAAATACCGGTCATGGCTGACGATCAGCAATGACCCTTCCCAATTGCGGAGCGTCTGCTCCAACCATTCAAGTGCGCTCACGTCGAGATGATTGGTCGGTTCGTCAAGGATGAGCAACTCCGGGCTTTCGAGAATTAAACGCGCCAGCAGCGCTCGGGTCTGCTGACCGCCGCTGAGGAGCTTGAGTGAGGTTTGCCACAGCGTCTCATCGAATCCAAGCCCCTGCAAGACGCGCTCGATACGATATTCGTAATCGTAACCGCCAGCCGCCTCGAAAAGTTCTTGAACATCCCCGTATTCGTTCATCAGGTCGGCGCTAATTGGACCTTGGCTCATTAGGTGTTCGATTTCATGAAGACGCGCTTCCTGCTCCTGCACACCAGCGAAAGCGGTCATCATTTCGGCATAGATGGTGTTTTCACGCTTAGAAAATGCTTCGATTGCCTCTTGACGCAGATAGCCGATGCGCGGATTCTGAGTCATTTGGATGCCGCCGGAGGTCGGTTGTTTCAACCCTGCCAAGATCATGAGCAAGCTTGTTTTACCGACGCCATTAGGTCCTACGAGTCCGATTTTGCTATCGGGTTGGACGGAAACCGAAACATTACGGAAAATATCGACCTCACCGAACGATTGTCCGGCGTCATTGGTTGTAATCAGTGACAAAGGGGGTGAATCCTCATCGAAATCGGCGCGAGATACCCCTGCCTTTAGGCATGGGGAGGGATAGCGCCTTGTCCTTTCTTATAAGTGTAACCGTCTGATTGGTGTATCGCCGTCCCCGAAGGGAGACCGTTTTTTTAAGTTACCTATGGAAAACGGTCAAACCTGCCCCGCTTGCGCGGGTTAAAGTTCGCCTAGACAACGTTATGCGATGGTTTGGCGCGAACGACACTGTTTGCTCCCAAGCATTC
>JBBRTY010000052.1:0-20207 GCA_038248285.1 Aggregatilineales bacterium | reverse complement strand
CCCCTATCGTCTCATCAACGTAAATGTAGGGGCGGATTAGGCGCTCGTGGAAAAATCCCCAACCCCAAGAGTCGCCGCGCCGAATATCCGCCCGTTTACTGTTATGAAATCATAGCGATGCACCAAAGTGAAATGCACCCCTGGTTGCAGGTGCAAATTGACAATAATTCCGTCGTTCCTCTGCTGACAGCATATCTCGGTTTGGCAAGCCCCTCGCTTTTCAACTGCAACGTGATGACCTTGCCCACCCCCACCCCTGATCCGTCTCTGCCGTCAGTTGAGTTTTCATCAGAATCGCCAAGTTTTGATGTGCCGCGTGTGCCGCTGTTTGATGGCAATCAGCCGCCCGCCGCGATGGGCACTTTCGGACTCCATAATGGAGCAGCATTGACCTATGAACCCGGTTCCACGCTTGATCTCTTCCCCAAGAATCTCGAACAGTGCATCGACACCGCCGCCGTTGCCATTCCGTCCCCATGCGACACGCTGCTACCCCCTAACCCCCAATCCCTAACCCCTACTTTTACCCCCATCCCAAAACTTCTTCATGGTTGCCGCGCATGATCTCCCTTATAATGAAATGAATTAAATTAAATCAAATGCTAAATATCACTCGAAAGGGACGTTTCATGGCTGACTCAGCCGCCAAAATCCAGCAACTTAAAGCGCTCTTACAAGAAGCCGCTGACCTCGGTAGCGTCAATAGTGTTCTGGGGTGGGATCAACAAACCTATATGCCTGTTGAGGGCAACGCCGCCCGCAGCCGCCAAAGCGCCTTGATCGGGCGTTTGCAGCATGAACGCAATACCGACCCCGCGATTGGGCACTTGCTGGATGAATTGACCCCCTATGCCGAGTCGCTCCCGTATGATCACGATGACGCCAGTTTGATCCGCGCCACCCGCCGCGCCTATGAGCAAAACATCAAGGTGCCATCGCAGTTCATGGGTGGGATGTATGAACATATGGGCATCACCTACGATCTATGGACGCGCGCCCGCCCCGCCAACGACTTTTCGATGGTGCGCGATGCCCTCGCCAAAACGCTCGATATCAGCCGACAATTGGCGAACTATTTTCCCGGCTATGCCCATATCGCCGATCCTTTGATCGATTTTTCGGACACGGGCATGACCACCGAAAAAGTGCGCACCGTCTTTGGGAAATTGCGGGCACAATTGGTGCCGTTGGTCGCGGCAATTGCCGAGCGCCCCGCGATTGACGACAGCTTTTTACGCCAGCACTATCCTCAAGCGGATCAAATGCGTTTGGGCGTGTCGATCATCACCGATTATGGTTTTGACTTTGGGCGCGGTCGCCAAGACCTGACCCATCACCCATTTATGACGCGCTTTTCGTCGGGTGATGTCCGCATCACTACCCGATTTGACGAGTATGATGTCCGCGATGGCTTGTTCAGCACCCTGCATGAAACCGGTCACGCTTTATACGAACTGGGGATCGATCCCCGCTACGACGGCTCGCCGTTGGGCGGCGGCACCTCGTCGGGCGTGCATGAGAGCCAATCGCGCATGTGGGAAAACATCGTCGGGCGTAGCCTGCCCTTCTGGACGCACTACTACCCGCAAATCCAATCGACCTTCCCCAAGCAATTGGGCAATGTACCGCTGGACGCCTTCTACCGCGCCATCAACAAAGTCAATCCGTCGCTCATCCGCGTGGACGCCGACGAAGTGACCTATAACCTGCATGTCATGATCCGCTTCAACCTTGAAGTCGAACTACTCGAAGGCACGCTCTCCATTGACGACCTCCCCGAAGTGTGGCGCGCCCGCTACACCAGCGATCTGGGCATCACCCCGTCCGATGACAAAGATGGCATCTTGCAAGATGTCCACTGGTATGGCGGCATCATTGGTGGGCAATTTCAGGGTTACACCCTCGGCAACTTGATCTCGGCACAAATTTACGAAGCCGCGTTGCAGGCGCATCCCGAAATCACGCGCGAGGTCGGGGCGGGCAAGTTCAGCACCTTGTTGAACTGGCTACGGCAAAACGTCCATCAGCATGGCAGCAAATTCCTCGCCGATGAGTTGATCGAACGGGTCACGGGTTCACCGCTTCAGGTCGAACCGCTAATGCGTTATCTCAACGGCAAATTCGGCGGCATTTACGGGTTATAATCAGTCTCAACAAGGAGGCGGGCACAGCACCCCGCCTTTACAAGACCGCAAATCTTAGCGAGACGACAACTTATGACCTTGATCCGGGCAATTTTCAGCCTCTTCAGACAAACTTTTGTGGAGTTTGATCAAGATAATGTCCCCCGTTTGGCGGCGGCACTCGCCTACTACATCGCCTTTACCATCGCCCCTGTTTTAGTCCTCGGCATCGCTGTTGCGGGCTTTGTTTTGCAAGGGGACATTCTGCGCCGCGAAGTCCTCGAATTCGTCACCAACACGGTTGGCGAGGAAACCAGCATGTTCGTCAGCCAACTGATCGACAATGTACAGCGACCGGGCAGTGGTGTGCTTTCGACCGTGTTGGGTGGTGCCGCCTTGCTGTTAGGGGCGCTAGGCGCGTTTGAGCAGCTCAAAGATGCGTTGAACACAGTCTGGAATGTCCCCAAAACGGAGCGGCGGATGGGCTTGCGGGGCTTCTTCATCAACAAAGCGATCTCGTTGGGCATGGTTTCGATCATCAGCATTCTCTTGATCGTGTCGCTGATCTTGCGCGTGGTTTTGGTGGCGATAAAAGCGTACACACTGTCGATCTTGCCCGGCATCGCCTCGCAACTCGATGTGATGAACTGGGTACTGTCATATGCCGTCGTCATCCTCTTGTTCACCACCATCTTTCGCTTTTTGCCCGATGTCCGCCTAGGCTGGCGTGATGTTTGGTTAGGCGGCATCATCACCATGATCTTGTTTAATCTCGGCAATTCTGCACTTGGGTTTTATCTAGCGAACAGCGCCGTCGCCAGTATCTATGGCGTGGCGGGCAGTTTCGTCATCATCATGTTGTGGATTTACTATTCATCCTTGATCGTCCTCTTTGGCGCAGAGTTCACGAAGGTGTATGCCAAGCATTACGGGTCGTTGCGCGTCAATTTGTCGCCCCCGAAGCTGCCCCCGATTGAAAAGCCGCCTGTTGAAACCAGCATCCCGCATCATTCGTCTGCATCATCCACCGCCGCCGCCAGTTCTGCCGATGAGGGCGCGTAATTGCCCACCCGCCGCACCACAATGCCGCTGGCGGTATTGGCAAGCACCACCGCCTCTTCGGGCGTTGCCCCACTGACGAGCGCCAGCGTGATCACGGCGATGGCGGTATCCCCCGCGCCGACGGTATCGTAAACATCGGTGATCACGGGGGCGGGGCAGTGGGCGACCCCGTGCCCCGTCGCCACCGTCGCCCCGTCTCCGCCCCGCGTGATCACCACCGCTTGCCGAATCCCCAACAGCCGGTGCAAAGTTTGGGCGGCATCGGCAAAATCGGCATCCGTGACCACTTCGCGCCGTAAGTAAGCCCGCGCCTCGTCTGCATTACATTTGATCACATCGAAGCCGGCGTATTTATCGAACTGCCCCTGCGCGTCGGCGGTCGTCAGCACGCGCCCCGCTTGCGCCCGAATGAACTCGACCAGCGGGGGCGTCAACATGCCCGTCAGATAATCCGAAACCAGAATCGCGTCACACTGCCCGGCATAAGCCGCCACTTGCGCCAAGACCGCCGCCTCCACCGTCGCTGACAACGGCGCGCGTGACAACCGATCCATGCGCGCCATCTGCTGCGGGAACCGTAAGCCCATGTGCGCCATAATCCGCGTCTTGGTGGTAGTGGGGCGTTCGGGGTCGATCACCAGCGCGGCGGCGGCAATGCCGCCCGTGCGCAAGACCTCCGCCAGAGCCTGTCCCTCGCTATCCGCGCCAATGACGCCGACCAGCAAGGGTGTGCTGCCCAACGCGGCAATATTGGCAGCGGGGTTGGCGGCACCCCCCGCCACATAGCGCCGCGACTCAAATTCCAAGACGGGGATCGGCGCTTCGCGGCTCAAGCGCGAAGCGGTGCCCGTTAGGTACTCGTCAAGGATCACATCCCCGACGATCAGCAAGCGTTTGCCCGCAAGGTGCTGAGTCAGCATATGCAACCGTTCCCGCTTGCTCATGATTCTTGCCCCTTCCCGCCCCGCCCCGCCAGCACCACAGCCAGCGCAAAACGCGGCAAACGCATCATGCGGCGAATCCGCCACGGCTGCAAATATAGCCGATACAGCCATTCCAAGCCAGACCGCCGAAAGGCTTCGGGCGCACGCGGCACCACCCCCGCGATAAAATCAAACGTGCCGCCTACGCCCATCGCCATCTTGACCTGCAAACGGGGCAAATTGCGGGCGATCCATTTGTCTTGTTCGGGAGCGCCATACGCCACCAGCAGAATATCGGCACCGCTGGCGTTGACGCGCGCGACAATGCCCGCTTCTTCGTTGGGCGCGGGCGTGCCTTCATAAATACCCACGATCTGCAAGGCGGGATGCGCCGCGCACAAAACCGCCGCCGCTTTTTCGGCAACGCCCGGCGCTGCCCCCAATAAAAACAAACGCCAGCCCTGCCGCGCCGCTTCGCCCGCGATGAGCGGCACCCCATCCGACCCCGTGACTCGTTCGGGGAGCGGCGTCCCTCGGTAGTGCGCCGCCAATAACAAGCCAACGCCATCGGGCACGGTCACATCAGCCCGTTCGAGGACGACCCGAAACACGGGATCACGCTGCGCGATCATCAGCATTTCCGGGTTGACGGTACACACATGATAGGGGCGATCTCCCGTCATCCACACCGCGATCAAGCGCATCCAGTCGGCATAAGTCACCACACTCACGGGGTGCCCCAAGATGCGAATCGTCGGCGTTTGCGTGCCCCCAACTTTAGCGGCAAGCTGTGGCGACGGGATCGGCACATCGCTCAGCAGCTTCTCGGCGGCGGCGATCACCTGTGCCGTCGTGACCAACCGCATACAAGTGCGCGCCATACAGCCCATGCGCGCCCCCACGCCAAAACCGACGTAACTACACGGGCTGCATTCGGGAGCGCTGCGCACGACGATGTGCTTGCCCTCGGGCGTCCATGGCGACCACGCCGCCGCATTGCTCGGTCCGAAGATGGCGACGACGGGCACGCCGACAGCGGCGGCGATGTGCATCACCCCGCTATCCGCTCCGACGAATAAGGCGCACCCTTGCAAAACAGCGGCAAGCGCTGCCAGTGTCGTGCGTCCGGTCAAATCGGTGGCGGGGTGCGTCATGGCGGATAGCACCGAGTCTGAGTCGTCTCCCTTCGCCCCCACCAAGATGATCTCGGCGTCGTGCGTCGTCGCCAGTTGATCCGCCACCTGGGCAAAGTGTTCTGGTTCCCAACGGCGGGCGGTGCTGTAGCCGCCACTCCCCGCGTGGATCGCGATCCTCTGTTTGGAGGTGGGCGGTAGCGGCGTGGTGCCCACTTGAATCTGCGCCGGACGGGGGCGTGCATCCGCCCCCGTCAATGCCGCTAATTCCAGCCAATAGGCGGCTTGATGCCGCGCACCAAAGCCCGTATCAGGTAGCGCGTGGGTCAAAAACGAGACGTGTCCGTTGTCCAAGCCGATGCGCTGCGGTGCGCTTGCGCTCCATGCCAATGCCCGAAACTTCAACGCCCCCCTGCGGGTCGAAAAATGGTGAAAGAACAACAGGGTGTCATATCCCCCGCGCCGCAAACGGAGTGCCAACGCCACTGCCCGCCGCAAATTATGCGGACGTGCCAACGCGCTCAGGCTGTCAAAGGCGTGTTTGTCGAACAGCAACACCTCGTCCACCAGCCCCGCGTCCTGCACAAGCGGCGCGGCGTTGGTGGTCGTCAAAAGGGCGAGGTGGGCGGTGGGGTGGGCGGCGCGCAAAGCGGCAAGCGCAGGCGTGGATAGCACCAAATCGCCGATATCGGCAAGCTGCACGACGAGCAATCGTTGCGGGGTGATCATCGAAGCGCCGCCTCGAATGCAGCATAAGCGGCAGTCGCAGCGGCAGTCCACGTAAAACGCGCCGCTTGGGCACGCCCGCGCTGGCTTAATTCGGTGCGCAGGGCAGCATCCCCCGCAATTTGGCGCATGGCGTCGGCGATGGCGGCGACAGACGACGGATCGACCAGCAACGCCGCCTCACCCGCCAATTCTGGCAAACTAGAAGTATTGCTGCAAATGACGGGGGTACCGCAGTGCATCGCCTCCAGTACCGGAAACCCAAAGCCTTCGTACAACGAGGGAAACACGAGCGCCAATGCCCCTGCCAACAGTGCGCCTTTATCCGCTTCATCAATATAACCTGTGCAGATGACATCGGTTGCCCCTGCGATCCACGCCGGATCGAAGAGCCACCCCTGCCCACCCGCCAGCACCAACGCCGCCGGATCATTGGGGTGCGCGGCGCGCCATTGCCCATAAGCAGCAACCAACGCGGCGATATTTTTGCGCGGTTGAAGGGTGCCGATGAACAAAAAATACCGTTCTGGCAAGCCATATTTTGCCCGCGCCGCCGCTTCGTCACCGATGGGCGGGGCGTCCACCCCCGGATAGACCACCCGAATTTTGGCGGCGGGGGTGCCATAAAAACGCATGAGATCATCCGCCGTCGCTCGGCTATCCGCCAAAATGATGCTGGCACGGGCGGCACTGGTGCGTGTGGTCAAGTCAAGATAGGCACGTTGGCGTGGTGGATGGGCATCAGGAAACCAGCGATAGCCCACATCGTGCAGGGTGACGGTGGCGCGCCCCGCAAATAAAAACGGCAGGGTATGGGCAGGCACCCAGAGCAAATCGGAGTGCTTTATCGTCACTGCTGCCGCCAAACGCACATGCGACCATGCCCGCGCGAACGGGATCACCGCATGGGTGACCTGTGGCGACGGTGAGAACAGCGAATCAGGCGGGGAATCGCGAAAATAGAGCGTAATCTGATCAGGAATGGCGCTCTTTTCGTTCAAGCGCAGGAGCGCGCGGATCATCTCCAACGCATAGCGCTCGGTACCCGTCAAACGGGCAACCGTCGTGCGGCTGGCATCAATGGCGAGCTGCATCGATCAAGCGCGTCGTCGGGACAAGAGCGCCAAGACCCAGATGATGACGATCCCGCCGCCAAGCCCCGCCGCGACGATCTGCATATCGGGTAAACCTGTGAGCGGGATCAAGCCCGCATTGGCGACAATGCCGACCGCCGCCGCCAGCCACAACAAGATGCCGGGCACCAGCAAACGTGGCGACGCCGGACGGCTAAGCACGCCTGTGGCGATGAATGCCAAACCGGGCGCGGCAAACAGCAAGGGATAGGAGATCGTCAATTCCAGACCGGGCACCGTCAGCGACGCGATCACGACACCGGCGACCGCCGCGATCCCAATGGCGAAAAAGAGCAACCCGCGCGCCCATCGTCCAAAGCTGAGCCAACCGATCAGCAGCAGCACCACCAAAAAGCCGAGCGCCGCGCCGATCAAGAGCAGGGGATCGACTGGCGTGCCGGTGGTGGTCAAGAATGTCCAATAGGCACCCCCTGCGATCAACAAGACGCCGGGGACGAGCGAGCCGAGATGCCCTCGTTTGAGCGTGACCATCGGCGGCATCGCCAAATGAGGCGCAGGAGTGCGGCGCTTGGCTTGGGCAGCAGGGGCGATCACATCCGCTTGGGCTTGGGCGTCGGCTTCACGGTCATCCACCATTTGGCTGAGCGAGGCGACGGCAGCCAGCGCCAGATCGATATCCGCGCCGTCATCGGGCGGGTCTTCACGCTTCCAAGTAGCAGGTTCAGGGTAGGTTGCGCGGGCGCTGAAGGCAGTCGCGGCAGACTCATAAGAAAAAGCAGTGTCATCGTCTAGCGACACCGCCCCCTCTGCCGAGTCAGATTCATAAGAAAAGGCAGCGTCATCGTCTACCAATGATGCCAAATCATCGCCCGCGACGGGTTCCTCAACAGGTGGCGAGTCGGCAGCATCGGGTACCAGCGGCGGCTCGCTGGACGAGTCGTCGGGGGGCAGATCAGAGTTTAGGCGCATTTCGTCATCAGTCATAGGGACTATTGTGGCTTTTTTCGCGCTGTGCTGCAAGGGGGGTGTTTAAGAACTCATCATAAGGTAGACTTCCCGCCCGAATGAACCATTGTCGCTTGCCATGTAATTAGCATATCGCGAAGATCATGCGCGACATCTCCAGAAGCCAATAGTTCAAAATCATTCACTACATACGACGGTGGAAATAACGAAAGTTGTTGCTGTTCAGGAAGATGCCGATCTGGTCGATTCACAAAATCTCCCATTGCTTCTAATCCTTTCGTGAAACGCCTCATAGTTGTATCTATAGCTTCTGTGCTACTATCAATCCCAATCCAATCACGATTCAATTCTGAAGCGGCACCCAATGTAGTTCCTGAGCCAGAAAAGCAATCTAGTACCAAGTCCCCAACATTTGACGATGCTTCGATAATTCGTCGAAGTAACTCGAGTGGTTTTTCTGTGGGATAGCCCGTAATTTTGATATTTTGATTATGTGCATCTTTAACATCCATCCAAATATCTTGAATCGGGATACCTTTACTCACATCCAGATAGATTTTTCTTCTGGGGTTGCCAGTAGATGACCAATAAATCTCGCCTCGCGCATCCATTTGCTCCAACGTCTCAGGAGTGTATTGCCAATGTTTTCCGGGTGGCGGCATGATACCCCGCCATGGTTGCCCACTAGCTCCTTTGCGCTCACCCGGAGCATGAATGGGGACTTTTTTGTAATGTCGTCCAGTCTCTTTTTCTACATATTGATACTCATCAGCAGCGCGTTCAGGAGTCCATGCTTGGTGCGGGCGATTCCACACGTAATTTGCAGATTTTGTGTAAAACAACACATAGTCAGAAATATTGCCGTACTGATTGCGCGTATAGTTCTTAGGATTGCATTTACGTCGTGTGATGAAATTACGAAAATTCTCACGTCCAAATAATTCATCCATGAGAATTTTGACATGGAAAGCCATATTGCTATCAAGATGAATGTAAATTGAGCCATCTTCAGCGAGAAGTTCGCGCAAAAAAATGAGACGCTCACGTAAAAATTCTAAATAATCAGCACCTTCTCGTAAATCTCTGTAGGCGTCTTGGCGAGAGCGCGATTTGAACACTTTATTCGTTGCGAAAGGGGGATCGATATAAATCAAACGTACTTGCCCCCGAAAATCATGGACAAGTGATGCCAAAATGTCGAGGTTATCACCATAACAGAGCTTATTTCGTTTGGGTGCCATCCCGCGCCATAGGGACTGCATGATAGCAGGCGGATGCGATAAAATTTCCTGGACATTCTTTTTATTGGGATAGTTTATCGTAATCTCAAACAGTTGTTCGTTGGTAAGTGATGACGGTTGATCAAGATCGCCATTCCATGTATTTTTCTCTTCACCTGTTGCCAAAATCCCCTCCCTTAAGACCGAAGCCAATGATAGGTTATGCGTTCGGGCATCATTCGTAAAGTCGCAATCATTATTTTTCCCTGCCCGCTATTTTCAAGATAAGCATAATCATTCCACATCGATCCCAACAAGAGACCGGGACCATCATTGATAAAAATCAGCTTTAACTGCAAACCATTCTGTCGCGCATATCCCAAAATTTCGTCCGCGCTATTTCTGTAGCCGCCCGTGCGATCATCTTCCTGCGCCCCACCGCGATCCCCATCATATCGAGCAAAGCCAATCGCGAGAATGTCGGTACCATTGGTGTCATAAATGATAAAATCTACAGGTCGATCCGGTTTCGGATAATCTTTGAAGACAGTCCCCAATCTTATATCTGAACCTGCGCGTTTAGGTCCTTTGATACTGAGATCGGGAAAATAGGCATTAAACATATCAAAGAAACGTTCAGTCAGGTCATAGCCTTTTTGACCGCGATCTTTATATTCCCAAAGTAGCGCGCATAACGCCTCGTCTGGAAGCGGGCGCGAGGTAAATGCAGCCTGAACCTCATAAATAGGGCGAAACTCATGGCTAAATTGTTCAAGAATTTCCTTTGTTTTTGATTTCTTCTTGAGCATTTCAACAGGAGTGCTGGGGCTAACATATTTTCTGAAAACCCGTGACAGTTGTATGCGCATCCATGTTTCAGGAACATCAGAGATATTTATAAACAAGCGTGAAGATGTCTCAGACGACTTCAATAGTTGTCCAAACATTACAAGCACAGGCGTATATAAAAGCGCGGCATCCTCTAAAATATCAGGATAGTATTCACCCGAAGCAAGCGTAATCCAAAGGTGTCCATTTGCTTTATAATCTAAAAAAAATGATCTTGCTTGCTCTATTTTCATTATACTCTTTATGCCTTCATCAATCTCACCAAGTTAATTATAGCGAAAAGAACATGATTAACGTCTAAGGACTATTCGCCTGACACTGGTTGAATCCGCGCGAACGTCCAGCGCAGCAACGCCGGTGCCATGATCGAGGTCGCCACCGCCATCACCACGATGATCGAAAACATCGCTTGCGACAGGACACCCAACGACAACCCGATGCTCGCCACAATGATCTCCATCGATCCGCGCGCGTTCAACCCTGCTCCATAAAATAACGCCGTCCAATGATCTGATTTACCCAGCAAGCGCGCCCCGACATACACGCCGATCACCTTGCACGCGGTGGCGACGGCGATCACGATCCCCGCCGTGACCAGCAAATCCGGTTGCTGAAACAGCGTTAGGATGTTGACCTTCAAGCCGAGGACGCCGAAGAAGATCGGCGCAAACACCCCCATGACCATCCGTTCGAGCGTGTGGATCGCCTCGTCGGGTATGGCGTCGGGGTTGCGCATTTGGTTAAAGAGGACACCCACGACAAAAGCACCTAACAACGCCTCCAGCCCAATGGCATGGCTTAAAATTGCCCCGCCAAACATGAACACCACGATCAGCGACAACCCGCGCTCGCGGATATGAACCTGTACTACCCAGCGTTGCGCCCATCCCACAAGCCAGCGCCCGATCGTGAACATAAACAACAAAAAAGCAGCAACGCCCGCCACCGAACTTAAAACACTGCCCAACGTCAGGGTTCCGCCTGCCGCCAAGCCTGCTACCACCGACAGCAACGTCCAACCGACGGTATCGTCGATCATCGCTGCGACGATGATCGTTTGCCCCAAATTGTGGCGCGTCAGCCCCAAATCCATCAACACTTTCGCCAGCACCGGAATCGCTGAAATGGACATTGCCGTCGCTAGGAACAACGCAAAGACACTGCGTTCGTCCGGTTGTACGAGCAAACGATCGGGCAGCACCCACCCCAACGCGAAGCCCGCCATGAGCGGTAAGATCAACCCACCGACGGCAACGCTAAACGCCGCCCCTGCCCGTTGGCGTATCAACCGACTGTCGATCTCCAAGCCTGTGACCAGCAGCAGGAACAGCACCCCGATCAGGCTGATGAACTCCAATAAATAGCCTTGCACGGGCGTTTGCGGGACAAGCCACGCGCCCATCTGTGGGATAAGGCTGCTGAGCAACGATGGGCCGAGGACAATGCCCGCAAAAATTTCCCCCACGACGGTGGGTTGCCCCAAACGCCGCGCACCTTCGCCCAGCAAGCGACCGGTCAGCAATAGCGCCCCAATTTGAACCAAGACCACCAGGACATCATGATGCGGTGCAGCGGTAAACATAGCAATCCAACCCCCTCAATTTTACAAATTTTAGCCTTGTGTCCTTTAGATTAAGGCTTTATAATGCAAATCATTCGGCGACGTGGCCAAGTGGTAAGGCAAGGCTCTGCAAAAGCCTCATCACCGGTTCAAATCCGGTCGTCGCCTCTCAAGGGATATCAAAAAAATGATGTCCCTTTTTTATTCCCATATGATCGTTGAGCCATAGCCACCATGATCAAGCATCCACTGCCCACCCCCATCCCATTGACTAATGCGACCGAACCAGCGCGCACCGCCCTAGATACGTTGCGGCGGGCGGGCGGCACCTTGCCCAATTACACCCTGTCCACGGTGTGCCCCTCCTGTGGGGAGGGTACCTTTCGCCTTGCTTGCAAAGTGCGCTGTGCCCGTTGTGGCTTCATGTGGGATTGCAGCGAGTTATAACCCTCAAGCGATCCAGTTCCACGTCACGAAGCGATAGGCGAAGAATAACGCTAAAAGCGCCGACACCCCCATCAGCAATGCCAGCTTCCAGCGCCGATCCGCCCATCTGCCCAAGAGGATATACAACGGAAATAGCACCAGCCCAAAACGCGGCATCCCGATTAAAGTGCCGCTGGCGATGGGCAAGAGCAGCGCCCCCACCATAAACAAGCCTTCGCCGCGTTGTGTCCCCCGTTCGCGCCAAATCAAAACCAGCGCCATGCTCAAAAATCCGATGGTCATCACCAAATCGATCCACGACAAACGCCACCCAAACCAACTGACGCTTTCGCCGCTGAAATAGACCGTGAACGCCTCAATGGGCGTGCCCGCTGTGCGCCCCCATGTCGCATCATAGGTGCTAAAATACGCCAGCGGATCGCCCACGCTGGCCCCGGCACCCACAATATAGGCGCTGAATGCCAGCACCGGCACCCCCGCCAGCAGCAAGCGCGCGAGGCTGATCCTCAGGCGTTGCGGTTGCCAGACCAGCCACACATAAAAGACCAATCCAACGCTCAACGCCATGCCCACCGAGCGTGTGAGGCTGGCGACGACGGCGGCGCTGACCGCCAGCAAAAACCGATCCCGCTCCAACCCCCAAAAGACCAGTAGCGACAGTAGCAAAAAGACCGATTCGGTGTATACGCCCGACAAGAAAATACTGATCGGCGAGACCAAGAGCAGCAGTACCACCCGCCACGCCGTCGCTCGATCCGAACGACGCTGTACCAAACCAAACAGCAAATATACCGAAGCCAACAGCGCCCCATTGGAGATGATCAACCCGCCGAGGGTGGCACAGGTACTCAAATAAGGCGACCACAGGCAACGCCCCGTCGTCGTATCAATGCCCGATGCCGCCCGCACCAGCAAGGGATAGACGGGCAAAAATGCCAAATCATCCGCCGAGCGTCCCGTGTTTTGCCAGTCATAGCCATCAATAGCGATTGCCGTATAAAACCCCGTATCCCATCGGTACCACATATCGAGCGCCGCCCCGCCATCCAGCAAATGCGTGAACTGCTCCTCGGTTTTAGGCGGGACGAACTGCAATACCAAGACGCCAAAGATCACCAGCAACACGCGGCTGACGACAAAAGCGATCCCCAACAGCACGCCGTCACGCCGACGATCACGCTGCCCCTGCATCGCTGTCATTGTTTGACTCATTATCTTGATTCCCTGTGGTGGGGCATGACCCATTCTACCCGCCATAATACGCTATGCGCCCCTAAAAATCACCCACTGCGCCCACCAAATAGGCAGAGTATCCAACAAATGCGGCACTTCTGGCGGGGTTCGGTGTTTTTATAATCAATATGCGCTAAACTGCTCGCATACATTCTAGACCGAAGCAATTTATGAAATGAAAAAACTTGATGGATAATTTGCCCCTGTCCTTTGCCGTACTGACCATTGCTTATGTCATCGGTTCTATCCCCACTGCCTATCTGGTCGGACGATTACGCGGCATAAATATTTTTGAGGTTGGCAGCGGCAACATGGGGGCAACCAACATCGTCCGCGCTACGGGGCGGATCGGCTGGGGGGCGCTGGTGTGGTTTTTTGACAGCAGCAAAAGTGTGATCGCCGTCTTGATCGGCTTGCGGCTGATGCCGCATGAACTTATTCTCGCCACCGTTTTGACCTCAATCGGCGCAATGGTCGGGCACAACTGGTCGGTGTGGGTCGCCATCATCACCGGCAAACTGCGCGGGGGCAAGGGTGCCGCCGCCGCCTTTGGGACGTTGCTCGTGGTGGCACCTTTTCAGGTGATCGCGGGCATGTTGATCTTCGGCGGCATGTTGATCGCGCTCACCCGTTATGTGTCCTTGAGCGTACTCAGCATGTTCGCGCTGGCTTTCGTTTGGTTATCGGTTTTAATCTTGCAGCATCTTTTCCCTGTCGAATATCTTGCTTACGTGCTATCCGTCACCTTTTTGCTGCTGGTGCGTTTTCGAGATAATATCGAGAGACTACTGGCGGGAACGGAGCGGAGACTTGGTGATCGGGCATAAACTTATTCAGCGAATTTGGAAACCCCTTATCATCGGCATCATCCTTGTGATGGTGACAGCCTGTAGCAGTCTTTCGCGGTCAAACCAAAGCACGCCTACCCCGTCACGCCCCAGCGCCACCGCGCGCTTTAACGCGCGCCCGCCGCGCGCGCGACCTTGCCCCCAGAGTGGACGACCACGCCCAGCCCTACGGTGACGCTGACCCCCAAACCCACCGAAATCCTCCCTACAAACACGCCTTTGCCGCCCGTAAGCGTCGCCACATTGTGAGACGCGCTCGCTATCGAGACAGATTTTAAGGATAACGACACTTTTCAAAATACCGATATCGTCTTCTTTAGTTACGACCTGCCCTACACCCAAGCGATCTTTGAAACAGGTGGGGCACCCAACACGTTCGTCGTGCGCTTCCTTGCCCAACACGAATCGTTGGGGGATAACATCGGCTTTGATGGCGAAGCGGGCGAGGGGTATTATTTTTGGTTAGAACTCTCGTCGCTGTTGGTCTATGGGCGCTATGAATGGGCGATCACTATCGTCCCCGATGGCACCAATGACAGTTATTGTGAGGAAAATGGCTCCTTCATCATCGAAGAAGGCAACCAAGTTTTTCCCACCCCCACACTATAAAAAACGCGCATCTCTACAGAAGAATCGTTTCTGAGGGGATGCGCGCTTCCGGTATTTGCTACTCTTTCCCGCTTACGGGGGTGCATTTCACTTTGGTGCATCGTTATGATTTCATAACAGGTAAACGGGCGGATATTCGGCGCGGCGACTCTTGGGGTTGGGGATTTTTCCACGAGCGCCTAATCCGCCCCTACATTTACGTTGATGAGACGATAGGGGTTGGCAACAAAAAACAAACTCGCCCTATTGTGGTTAGGTGCCCGCAACGGAGATCGTTGTAGGGGCGGATTAGGCGCTTGTCAAATGGTAACTACACACCCCTCACCCTAAATCCCTCTCCCACAAGGGGCGAGGGATTTTCTACTGCGTTTCTCCCCTTCTCCAAAAGCGAAGCGGCTGGGAGAAGGGGTCGGGGGATGAGGGGTAGCTGTGTAGTTACGTCAAATGTTATCAACTCACATTGTCCCCGCGCCGAATATCCACCCTTTGAAACCCCACATTTCCCCCGGTACCATGACGAGCATATTTTGCACTAAAGTGAAATGCACCCCGCTTACGGCAGAATATTGCCCGCCGCCAAATAGATCGCATACCATTCTTGGCGCGAAAGCGTGACACTCGAGGCTTTGCAGATATCTTTCACTCGTCCCACGTTGGTCGTGCCGAGGACAGGTTGCATCCGTGCCGGGTGGCGCAACAACCACGCGATGGCGATGGCGGTATTGGTGACGTTGTACTGCGCCGCCAGTTCGTCGATCTTCGCGTTCAACTCTGGGAATTTGGCATTGTCGAGGAACACGCCTTCAAAGAAGCCATATTGGAAGGGCGACCAGGGCTGAATGGTGATGTCCTTGAGGCGGCAGTAGTCGAGAATACTGCCGTCGCGATCAATCGAGGGGTCGATCTCCATATTGACGTTGATGCCCGCGTCGATCATGCCCGTGTTGGTGATGCTGAGTTGCAGTTGGTTGAAGAGGATCGGTTGCTTGACAAACTTGGTCAGCAGCTCGATCTGCATCGGGTTTTGGTTACTGACGCCAAAATGCCGGACTTTGCCGCTCGTTTGCAAAATCGTGAAGGCTTCGGCGACCTCTTCCGGCTCCACCAGTGCATCGGGGCGGTGCAGCAACAGCACATCAAGATAATCGGTTTGGAGGCGTCCCAAGCTGCCATCGACCGAATTCAAGATGTGTTCTTTGGAAAAATCGAACATGCCCTTACGAATGCCGCATTTGGTTTGGATCATCATTTTTTCGCGCAGGGTGGCGTTCATGCCTAGCGCTTCGGCAAAGCGGGACTCGGCGCGCCCACCGCCATAGATATCGGCGTGGTCAAAGAAGGTGATGCCCTCGTCCATAGCGGTGTGAATGAGGGTCGATATCTCTGGATCGGTCATGTCGGCAATGCGCATACAGCCGAGCGAAATTTCCGAAACTTCAAGATCACTGTTGGCAATTTTAATGGTTTTCACGGCAATAGTCCTCTATTTTGATAGCTTGTAGGATCGTCCTTCCATTAGAGTCTACCCGCCCCCGTGTTTTTCTTCCACTATGCGCGTGGCGGTATACCGCTTGATGAACAATCAGAGCTTAAAGCGCTGTCTTATTTATCAGACGATGCCTTATGGACAATTGCGCGGGAGACCATGCGTCCTTCACTGGAAAACCGTATTGCAGAACTCCTCCATAAAAACCAGCGTGGGACGATTTCTAATGTCGAGCGTGCCGAGTTGGAAAATTTAGTCGAGCGCGGGGACAAATTGACGTTGCGCAAATCACAGGCAATGCGCACCCTGTCCGAAAGAGGGCATTCCGTCCTTCCGCACGATTTGACGTCGGCTGATGGTTACACTTTCTTAGTATGTAACTACAGAACAAGTTCATGAGCGTGCCCTTTTTCGGTGCGAATATTGCCAAACATCACAACGTAACACTGCTCAGCTCCCTCTTTTTCACGTCACAAACGACCGCCCCTGCCCGTACTCCTGCCAACTGCCATCCGCAATGATCGCCGCCGTCGCATCCATGACCTGCTGCACCTCGTCATCGGTGTTGTAGAAATGGGGGGCGATGCGTATCCCCGCCCCTTCACGATAATCGATCACGATGTCCCGTGCCAGTAATGCCCGCGAAATTTCGTAGGCATGGGGCGGGTTGATCGTCACCGTGCCCGCTCGTTCCGCCGCCGCGCGCGGACTGTTGACCGGATAGCCCGCCGCATCCGCCAGCGCGATCACTCGTTCGGTCTGGCGCATCGACTTGGCGCGGATCGCATCGATCCCCACTTGTGCGATGATGTCCACCCCCGGCTGAATCGCATACAAGGCGGCGATGGCGGGCGTCCCGTTGGCGAGTCGATAGCTATCCTCGCGCAGTTCAAAATGTTCGAGGTCAAAGGCGAACGGGCGCTGATGGGCAAACCATCCCGTCAAGCGGGGCGTCAAGGTCTTCAGCAAATCGGGGCGCACATACATAAAGACCCCGCCCGGACCGCCACACAACCATTTGAGGGTGCCGCCGATGTAAAAATCAACATTTAGCGCCGTCACATCAACGGGGATGATGCCCACGCTGTGATAGCCATTGAGCAGCACTTGTGCCCCCACCCGATGCGCCTTGGCGATGATCGCTTGGGCGGGCATGATGTAGGCGCTACGGAACAAGACATGGCTCAGCGAGACGAGGCGTGTCCGTTCGTCGATGGCGTCTAGCAAGGCGTCGGTATCGATGGTGATCCCGTTGGGACTACGCACGATCTCGACGTGCATGAAGGCGGGCAAGTTGTGGGTGACGCTATAGACATCGGACGGAAAATCTTGATCCGAGATCACCACTTTATCGCGGCGGGGATCGCTAAAATCGAGTGCCCCGATCAAGATACTGTTGGCGATGCTGGCGTTCTCGTGGATCAAGACGCTGCCCGCGGGCGCGCCCATCAACGGGGCGATCTTGTCGCCGACCGCGCCCTTGAGTTCCCACCATGTCGGCTGATCGTGATACGGCTTGCCCCACGCGCGCACGCCCAACGTCGCCCACGTATCGGCATACGTCCGCAGGCTGTCGTAAACGGCGCGCGGCATCGCCCCCAAGGAATTGGAGATCATGTAGGCACAGGTGGACAAAATCGGGAATTCATCGCGCCAAGCGCTGAGCGGATCAGGGTGAGTCATTATGTTTCCTTTCTAGGTCGATTCGGTATCAGGCACGGGCAACCCCTCCAACGCCATGATCCGGAGCGCGTTGGTGGTGTACGAGGGTCCGTCATGCAATAAATAATCAAACACGAAGGCACCCTCCACGACGCGATCCGCGAAATGATAGTTGTGCAAGCGCGCCGCTGTCATCCGCGTCAAGTCGAGATCATGGGTCGAGACCAAGCCCATACCGTGCGTCGGTTGGGCATCCGCCCCCAGCAAGGCGCGGATATATGCTTGACTGCCCATGAAGCGTTCGCGGTTGTTGGTACCGCGAAAAATTTCATCAATTAAGAAGAATAGCGGTAGTTCCTCATCGGCTTGCAGTCCATTGAGCAGCGCCTTCAAGCGCCGCACCTCGGCATAAAAATATGAGTAGCCCTCCGCCAGCGAGTCGGCGATACGAATACAGGTGAACAAGCGCAAGGGCGATAGCCGCAAGCGCTCGGCGGGCACCACCGCCCCGGCATACGCCAAAATCATATTCACGCCTACCGTCCGCAAAAAGGTGCTTTTGCCCGACATGTTCGATCCGGTGATCAAGCCAACTTCGCCCGCGCCCGTGATCGCAAAAGTATTGGTCACGCGCTGCGCATAGGGCAACAGCGGGTGCCCCATGTGGACGGCTTCCCATACGGCGGGGGCATCGGCAATGTCGGGGGTGCGATAATCAGGATTCAAGTCGGCAAAGGTCGCCAGCGCGCATGTCGCCTCCAGTTCGCGCCACACCTCCAACCACACCGGCAAGCGGATTTGCAGGTGCTGTTGTGCCCGCCGCAATTGCACCGCCACGAACACATCCCACGGCACAAAGGTATTGACGATCCCCCACAACACGGCATTGATCTGCAAACTGGCTGCCGAGACGATCCATGACAACCGCCGCAAGGCATCGGTCGGGCGATCCGTCCCCGTGAACGGGGCGCACAACGCCCGTAAGCGTGGGGTTTGCGCCCGATACTGCTCTAAGAAGCGAAAGACCGCCCGCGTTTGCGTCAGCGTGTCTTGGAGTTGGGTCGCCACTTGAAACGGATTGTCGTAATGGCGCATGCGTTCGCCCATCAACCCCAAATACACGATCAGCGAGAACACCCACAGAGGCGGGATCACGCCCGCCGCGTTCAACAACATCAGCGTGATGTTCACCGCCGACAAGACGCTCAACAGCAGTAAGGAGCGCTCTAGCCCGTCGTTGGGGATCGGGCGCAGCACCCACGCCACCAGCGCCTCGCTGCGCCAATGCCGCGCCTTCGAGGTCAGCCGCCCGTAGAGCGCCAACTTATCGCGAAAGCCCATCCGGGGCACCAATTCTTGGGCAAGCGCTTGTCGGGCGGCGATGATCGCGCGGTCGGGGTGGAGCGTCGTCAGCCATGCCCGCAAGCGTTCGCTGCCTTCCACGGTGACCGTCGTATCCAACAAGTGATGCAGGGAGCGCGCCCCAATCACATCGAGATCCGCCTCAAAGGGGTGATTCGGGTCGGCTGTGCGCGTCAGCGGCGCGGGTATCTGCTCCCAATCGATGCGACTGCGGGCAAGGTGATCGCGTTTGATTTGCAGCATCAGCGTCATCTGGTGACGGCTGTGTTCAAGGCGGCGGTGGATGCCCACCATGATGCCGAAGATCACGATGCTGGCGAGAAAGACGCCCGCCCCCAAGCGCGGATCGACCGACGCCGCGACCAAACTGAGGGCGATGCCACCAAAAAACACCGCCAAGCGCGCCCACGACACCCGTGCGCCCCGTCGTCGCAAAGAGTCCGCGCGCGCTTCGAGATGGACGATCCCCCGTTCGAGCAAAGCCCGCCGCTTCGTTAAGGTTAAACGCATACCAATTCATCGCCTCTATAGTGCTTGTTTTGCAGTGTATTTTACCTGTTATGACGCTGTTGTGTGTGGGGCGGGGGGAAGGGCGGACGCATGAAAACCTATCAGACGGATGATAACGAGTCTGTTGCAAAAGTCGTTCAATCAGTGGGTGACCCCATGGGGTCGCCCGTGTGTTTCAAAAGCAGCCGGTAGGGATTGGTGATGAGGGATTAAAAGCAGGGGTTGGGGGGATTCCCGCAACACGAACCACCGCGCAGCACGTCTCCGAGCCGCCTGCTCGATCCGTTTGCGACCGAGGACCTCACTATAACACGGATTCCTAAATTTTTTGATCCGCTTCGCGGAAGGTAAAAAACATGGGGGAAGTCTCCCCCACGCGAACTTCGTTCGCTG
>JBBRTY010000051.1:0-20688 GCA_038248285.1 Aggregatilineales bacterium | reverse complement strand
GAGATCGTTGGTGGGGCGGATTAGGCGCTTGTCAAATGTTATCAACTCACATTGTCCCCGCGCCGAATATCCGCCCGTTGAAACCCCACATTTCCCCCGGTACCATGACGAGCATATTTTGCACTAAAGTGAAATGCACCCGGCTGTCGCGTGATCCTTATTTGATCACAAGGCTGTTTGGCACCCAAAGGCGGCTTAATTCTTGATCTGTTTCTTGGGTGCGTAGCCACGCGATGATGCCATATTGTCCGGCGGGGAGGGCGCTCGCACCAGTGAAAGAACGGGTGATGCGTTCATTAGGGGATAAAGTCGTGTTTAAGCCCGTATAAACGTACAAGGGGATACCGTTACCAACCAAGAAATTATCTCCGTCACTGGCGATGATGGAAAAAGTAAGGATGACATCTGTCTCTTGTGCGGTATGGTTAGCGGCTTCAATCGCGATCTCGAACGAGGTGCTGTCATCGATTTGCACACTTAAATCGATGTTGCTGATGGCTAAACTGTAAGGTGGTCCGATATAGATCGGCAATGGCGCACCCGCTCCATCCGAGTGAAAACGAACACCCTCCCGAAAACCATGTGCCCACGCTGATAAGGTGTATTCTCCCTCCGGAATATCTTGGGGAACCTCAAAGTGCAGATCGACCGTCGCGTTGGCTGGCGCAGTGATCGGTTGTTCGGGAGAGGTGTACACCGCATTGCGCCATGGCTCGGTTGATCCTACCGGGGCAAGCAAAAACCAGACCATCCCCGCTTGTGATTCAGCGCTGGTATTGAGGACGCTGAGTGCCACTTCGCGAAGTTCATTGTCGGTGCGGGTGTAGGTGAAATTGCTGAAACGCAAGAGTTGCGCGCTAGTGGTTTCCCCTTGAGGAACTGTAACGCGGACGGTTTGCAGTCCATTCGTGGGTTGTGTGATCGTCGCCCCTACAATGATTACCACAAAAATGAGGGCGATCCCGATGGTGAAGAGGAAAAGGATAGCACGTTTCATCATCGACTCTCTTGGTGACGAGGTTGTTGAGCAACATGAAAAAGAACCATCCGAAGTAGCGCCCCTATCAGCGTGAGGACACCGATGGATAGGAGAATGGCGGTCGGCGTGATGGCGACCCCTAGCCACAACAGCCATGCCAAGATGATCAATTGGGCAGTAATGGAAAGTATGGGTGCCAGCGCCAAATGATGACTGAATGGAGCGTCTGGTTCCAATAAGGGCGTGGTCAGCGCCAAGCCGGGCACGATAAAGACGATGAAAGGTGCAAACACCAGCGTGAGTAGCCCACTGGCGGGCGCAACCCAACGGAGTAGACAAGTGATGATCAAGGCGACGGTCAGCCCAATATACACCACGCGCGTTTGGATCATCACAGGCGGAATGTCCTCATCAGAGCGAATCCACGCCAGACGACTGACGCCAAGACCGAGTGCCGCGCCCATGAGTACGCCCATCAACGTGTCGTAAGGTAATAATTGCCCTTGTTGTTGGGCGATTAGCATCGTAAAGAGCGATCCGCCGAAGATGGCGGCACCAGCGGCGACCAATTGAAACTGTTGGGGTGTTTTGACTGCGGACGCCGGTTGATTTTGTGGGCGGTTGGTCAAGGATACAAAGACAATGCTTAATACAGCGCCCACCACCAGCAGATTCTCGGCGGTGATATAGGCGAGATGCGTATAAGAAATCATCCCTGCCTCTGCCAAGAAAATGGCTCCAGCGCACACCGTGATGAGGGTGATAAGCGTCAAGGTGATAAATGATTTAATCGACACGGATTGGCTCATCTTTAGCACACTAGCGAACCTCATAGATCAACACGTCGGAATTTCGGAAGACTAAGCGGAGGCGGGGATGCACAGTCATCACCTGCCTCGACCGTGCCGGATCGGGGATGTCGGGCGTGCGCGTGCGGACAACGATGAAATCAACACTACGGCGTTCTATAGCCGCGTCCATATCGCTTAAGCCCATCATGATCGAGATGCCATCCGCCGCAATCGGGAGGATTTCGGCATTGCTGATGAGATCGGGGGTGAGTGCGGCGATTTGCGGACGATCCAGCAAATGGGGCAACTGAAAGCCGAGGAACGTCCCCGTGACGATCACATCGCTGGGGGTGCTGAAATTTTTCAGCCACTCAGCAGCTTCGATGATATCCGGGGTGACGATCTCGAAATAGCGCGATGCGGTGTGCGCTTGGGTCGTCGCACTGATCCCTAATGTCAGCGTAAAAACGACGACACAGAGGGCACGCAGCCACAGATTTTGCCAGCGCAGCACAAACGCTGCGGTTCCCAACGCTATTGGAATCGACAAGAAATAGAGCGCGCGGGTGTAATAAAAACGCAAGCCGATCACCCATCCAAACATCAGCAATAGGGTGATGCCTAGATAGGCTCCGATCAACACCTTAGAGGCGCGGCTGACGGACTGACTCGTCAAGAAGGCGGCAGTACCCCCCACGAGCAGTAGCAAGCCCATGGGAGTGATCACCCGTGCCCATATTTCCCATGTCACGCGGGTATCATCAAAACGTGTGGCGGTCGTCAAGACCGTGCCGGCATTTTGTTCTTGGATTAATTGAACCCCAGACAGTAGGATGGGCAATCCAACAAGCAAACAGGCGATAGCGATGGGAAGTAGGCGACGCAGCGTTTCGGCAGGTTTGGGGAAAAGCATGACGAGGCTGAAACTGCTGAACGCCAATGCCAGCCACAAGGTCGAAATATGATGAATGTAGGCAGTGCCGCACAAGACAATCGTTAGCAATGCCAAGTTGCGCCCGTTGGGGTGTTCCCAATAGCGCAGCCACACCGTGAAACAGGCAGGAAACAGCGAGACCGCGATCAAGTTGGGATACCCCGCCCACGTCATCATATCCACGAATAAGGGCAGGATGGCGGTGATCAAGGTGGCGATAATGGCGGCATCGCTCCGCTTGAAAATCTGTTGGGCAAGGGCGAACGTGCCGATACATTCAATCAACGAGAAGATCATCACGATGTGGACAAGATCAAAAACTGGACTCGCGCTGACGGCGGCGACCAAGCCAAAAATAAGCGGTCCACCCGGCAATAGGGGCCACGTTGCCTCGCCCAGTTGATAGTTTGCTGAAAATTCTGGCAGGCTACCGGTTTCGAGGACTTGCCGCGTGAACAACAGATGTAACCCGTAGTCGGGGCCGGTCGGGTAGGTGAATAGATAAATGGTGATGCCGCGCAGCAAAAGCGCCAGCATCAGCGCCGGAAGTACCCAACCCCAACCAGACAAAATACGCGCGGTATTTTGCCAAAAAGTCTGCAAGAGAGGGGCGGGGGTGTGGGTGGCAAGCATGGCGGGTATTGTAACGCACGTTGGGAGGTTTCCATAGAACGGGGATCGCGACTTGGGGGTGAGAGTCTCTCTGGCAGGTTGCACGCTCGTTCGCTATAATATTCTGGTTCATTTGGGATGCGTTCGTGCCGCCTCAATGATTCCTCACTGTCTATAGCCTCCCGAATTGGTTCAGAAAAAAGGATTTGCCGACGTGGATTGATTTTGGCTTGTTCCGGTTGTAGCTGCGAAACAGCTTTCCGCGTAATTGCACTTTTTTTCATTGAATCAAAGCATAAGGGATCGCGTCATCATGCAAACCACCCTCCATAGTTCGTCTGATACTCGGTTAAATACTGAGGTCAACCGCCGTCGTACTTTCGCCATTATCTCGCACCCTGATGCGGGCAAAACCACGCTGACTGAAAAATTACTGCTCTACTCCGGCGCAGTCGATCAAGCCGGGGCGGTGCGTGCCCGGCGCAATCAGCGCAGCGCCACTTCCGATTGGATGGCGATGGAGCAGCAACGCGGCATCTCGATCACCTCAACGGCGCTTCAATTTGAATATCGGGATTGCATCTTCAATTTGCTGGATACCCCCGGTCACCAAGATTTTAGCGAAGACACCTATCGCACCTTGATGGCAGTGGATAGCGCCATCATGGTTTTGGATAGTGGTAAAGGGATTGAGCCGCAAACGAAGAAACTCTTTGAGGTGTGTCGTCAACGCAACTTGCCGATTTTGACCTTTATCAACAAGCTCGACCATTTCGGGCGCGACCCGCTGGAACTGCTGGATGAAATTGAACGGGTGTTGAAGATCGGCGTCTCCCCGATGAACTGGCCCATCGGCACGGGTCCAGAATTCCAAGGCGTGTTCGACCTGCAAAACCAGCAAGTCTTATTATTTGAACGGACAGTGCGCAACAAATTCCGCGCGCCTACCCAAGTGCGCGATCTCTATGATCCGTTGCTGGCGGAAACGGTGGGAGATCGCCCCTATAAGCAGTTGCGCGATGAGGTCGAACTGCTGGCAGGGGCGGGGGCATCGTTTGACCGTGAGGAATTCCTCAAAGGGGAATTGACGCCTGTTTTCTTCGGCAGCGCTTTGAATAATTTTGGCGTCGAGCCGTTTTTGAACGCGCTGATCGACCTCGCCCCGTCGCCGCGCCCGCGCCAGAGCAATGTCGGACAGATTGAACCGACCAGCGAGATGTTCACCGGGTTCGTCTTTAAGATTCAAGCGAATATGGATCCCATGCACCGTGACAGCATGGCATTCTTACGGGTGTGTTCGGGACGTTTTGAAAAAGATATGGTCGTCAATCACCCCCGTTTGGGGCGCAAGATTCGCATGTCGCGCCCGCATCGCTTGTTTGCGCGGGATCGCGATACTGTTGAAGAGGCATTCCCCGGCGACGTGATCGGCTTGAGCAACCCCGGCATGTTCACGATTGGTGATACTGTGTGTTCCGATGGCGGGGTGGAATATGCGGCGATTCCGCCGTTTCAGCCGGAAGTCTTCGCCATTTTGCGTAATTTGAGCATCGAAAAGTATAAGCAGTTCAACAAAGGCTTGCAGCAACTTCTCGAAGAAGGCGTCATCCAAGTGTTGTATGCCACCGAACAAGGGCGTCGCGAACCGATCTTGGCGGCGGTCGGGCAATTGCAATTTGATGTTGTGGTTTCTCGCTTGACGGCGGAATATAACGTTGAAGCGCGTATCGAACCGACTTCGTTTGCGTGCGCGCGTTGGGTTATTGGGGATGAGGGCACGCCCGCCAACCCGCTTTATTTGCCTTCGCAATGTTTGCGTACCCGCGACCATGATCAACGCTTGGTAGTGTTGTTCGTCTCTGAATGGGAGATGAACTACTGTATCGAGAAGAACCCCCATATTCAGTTCCGCACTATCACCGATGCTTTCGAGATGACAAAACCAGTATAACCTATCAGCGCTCAGGGTATGCTGGCTTATCGGGTGGGGATAGCGCATTTCCCGCTATCCCCTTATGGGATTTGATGACACGACGCATAGGCACCCTTGCAGAAAAATCCCTGCACGCGGGATTAAAAGATTATTTTGCACAGCCGGGGGATCGGCTCGAAACCGATCTCGATGGCTATGTGATCGATATTCTGCGCCCGCTGGAGGATTCGGCGGTGCCGTATCGGTGCATCGAAATTCAAACCCGCACCCTTGCACCCTTAAAGCCCAAGCTCACCGCATTGTTAGATCGCTATCCAGTGCATGTCATTCACCCCATTCCAAAGGAGCGATTTATCATCCGTATTGATGCCGATGGCGTCATTCAAAGCCGTCGTAAATCTCCCAAAAAGGGCACCCCCTACGATGTGTTCGCAAAACTCGTCAGCATCCCCAGGTTGTTGTTGCATCCCCATTTTTCATTGGAACTGCTCATGATTCGGGATGAGCAGGTGTGGGTAGATGATCAACAGGGCAGTTGGCGGCGCAAAAAATGGAGCATCCACGATACCCGTTTGCTGGACATTATGCACACCGTGACCTTGACGACGGCGGCGGATTATGCCGCGCTCCTGCCGCTGACGTTGCCGTCCGCATTTGATACCCATGAACTAGCAAAGGCGATTCGGCAACCCCGCGCCACAGCTCAAAAAATGGCGTATTGCTTGCGTGAGATGGGTATCCTTGCCATCGAGGGCAAACGGCGGAGTGCCCTGCTGTATCAGCGTGTGATTCCTACTATTCCTTGAGGGCAGGCGGATCGATCACCATGAAATGTTCCACCACTGGGAACGGATCATAAAAGTGATGCAGAAGCGCCCGCCATTGTTGATAGGGGGATGATCCCCGAAAACCGACGGTATGGTCTTCAAGCGTTTCCCATTGCACCAACAACAGGTATTTATCCTCGACCTCTAGACATTTTTGCAATTGATATCCCCGAAAGCCGGGCGAAGCACTGATGATGGGCACTGCCTGTTGGAAGGCGGCTTCAAAGGCAGGGCTTTGCCCCGTTTTAACGTGCAGGGTCGCGACTTCTAAAATCATGGTGTGACCTTCTCGAATGATTTTTCGTGAAAATCAATATCCTAACGCGAAGTGCATTCATTGTCATTCATCGATTGATTTGTCTAGCATGGTGCTATTGTGGAATAGGGAATCAGCAATGATTAAACGTGCGCCTAATCCGCATCTTTTTTGAGGAGCAGTAATGTCGAATTATCCGTTGTATTGGGTTGATGCCTTTACAGATCGCCCTTTAAGTGGCAATCCTTGTGCTGTTTTATTGGATACTGATGATCTTGATGTGACGACGATGCAGTCTATTGCTCGCGAGACGAACTTGTCGGAGACGGCGTTTGTACGCACATCGCAATCCTGCGACTTTGCTGTCCGTTATTTTACCCCTGCCGAAGAGATTCCGATGGCAGGGCACCCGACGATTGCGACCACACATGCACTTTGGCAAGCGGGGCTGATACCCTTGCAGGCGGATCTCACCCATATTCAACTAGAGTTGATCGGGGGTCCAATTGGTGTTACTATCCAGCGCCGCGAGACGCCCGACGGCAAGGGTGCCCCCGATTGGATCATCATGACCCAACGGCGACCGGTGTTCATGACACAACATGACGTTGCCGAAGTGTTGGCGTGTTTTGGCTTGACTGCCGAGGATGTCTTGCCCGGCGTGCCGATCCAGACGGTCAGCACGGGGACGCCACAACTGATGATCCCCTTGCGCGATCACGAGGCGTTACGGCGTGCGCGGATCAACGTCGATGCTTATAGCGCGTTGCGCGCGCGGTCGGATTTCTTTAGTCCGCATCTGTTTTGCTTGGGTGGGGTCACGCCGGACGGGGCGACCTTTGCGCGCCATTTTGGAGTGTCGCCAGATACCTCCGAAGACCCCGTGACCGGTTCCGCAACGGGCGGCATGGGCGCGTACTTGTGGCACTACGGGTTAATCGAACACCCGCGTTTTTTGGCGCAACAGGGGCATTGGCTGGGACGCGCGGGGGTGGTGCAGGTCGAGGTCGTCGGTGCGCGCGACGCTATCGAGACGGTACGCATTGGAGGACAGGCGGCGGGTGTGATCACGGGGCAGTTCACGTTGGGGTGAGCAATGGGGTGTCTTGGGTAGGGGCGCAGCAGTTGCGCCCCTACCGATAGACCCGCCTCAAAACGAAAGGCACAACCGCTTATGGGCTGGTGTCAAACTGCTCATGCCATAACTGGAGCGTGATGAGATTATGCAACAAACGATCTGCGTTGATCGCCCCGGTTTGGTGACGTTGCCAGAGGGTGCGCAGTTTCGCGCCATCATAGGTCATGATAGCCTTTATAATCGCGTCTTGCGCACAGTCAGAAACGGAACCCCATGCTAAAACGTTTTCTGCTCATCACGCTGATGAGTTATCTTATCCTCATAGGTGCCACCTTTAATGGGGTGGTTCAAGTGCAGACACGCTTGCTGGGCGGTGCGCTCATCGCTTGCCTTTGTTTGATTTGGGCGTGGAGTCAGCGGCGGTGGCGGTGGCATCCCACTGCATTGGATAGCGCGATCCTGCTATGGGGTATCGCGTTTGCGATTTCGCTCGTCGCCAACAGTGAAGTTGCCCGCCGGAGTGCGATAGGCTTATGGTTTGTCGGGCTGTATATCGCTATTTATTACGCCTTGCACCATGCCCTAAGCAATAAGGGTTTGCAGCGGCAATGGTTGGTGGATGGTATGCTCATTGCGGGGGTACCGATTGTGTTTGTCGGCTTTGCACAGGTACAGATGACGCTCAATGCTGGTTTGCCGATTCCACGCCCTGTGAGTACCTTTGGCAATCCCAATACTTTTGCGGCGTTCTTGGTCATGCTGTTGCCTTTCTTGCTTACCAGTTTAGCCGCCGCCAAAAAACCTTTGCCGCGCACCGTGTTGGGGGTCTATGCCGTTGCTGCACTGGGTTTAGGGATACTTACTTTTTCGCGAGGGGGGTGGATTGGTGGCGCGGTGGCATTGGGCGTGTGGGCGGGTTTAAGTTTGCCGCTACGCCGTTGGTGGGGGCTGCTCAGCACTATCCTCAAAAGCATGGTTCTGATTATTGGGGTAGGGGCTATCATCGGTTTTGCGGGCATCTTGCTGTACTCGTTGACGCTCGGTGGGCGCACGCTGGACTTGCGGACATGGCTTTACGACACGGCAGTCCAATTGTTTGCCGAACGACCGCTGACAGGCACTGGTTTCTATACTTTTGGGGCAGGGCTGGCACGGTTGAACGCTCTTCCGCCTTTAGAACCGCACAGCCATGCTCACAATATCATTTTGCATGTCGCCGCCGAACTCGGACTCATCGGGTTGTTGCCGTTGGCGCTGACCGGGGCGATTATCCTGCGGGCATTATGGGTTGGCTTTCGGAAGCGCACACAGGATCGCTTTCTCATCATTGGGTTATCGGCTTTCGTGGGCTTTATAGTGCATCAACTCTTGGATGTGCCGGTAATGATGCCCACGATTGCATTGGTGGCGGTCGTGGTGCTGGTGTTGGCGCTTCCAGCTCGTGAAGAGGCGTTGCCCCAGCGTCATTGGCATTGGCAACCTGTCGGCTTGGCGTTTATCGGGCTGATATTAACCTTGAGCGGGGGGTGGGAGGCGCTGAATTATCGTGATTATGTCGCAGCTTTGAGCAGTGGAATCGCGAGTAGTGACTATCGTGCAGCGGCAGATCGGCTCCAAGTGCTGATAGATCGCGATCCGCGTTTGGCAATTTACAGTGAACAACAGGGAATGCTGTTGGGGTTGGCAGCGGCATCAGGGGATCAAGGGGCTGCGCGGCAAGCAGTTGCCAGTTTTGTGCGCTATACAACACTGGAGCCGAGTTATGTCAGCGGTTGGGCGAATTTGGCGGCGATGCAAGCGCAGACAGGCGACTTCGCAGGGGCTATCCTCTCGATAGAACGGGCGCTTGTGCTTTCTCCAGACATGTGGTCACTGCTCTATCGACTGGGGGAATATCGAGAAGCGGTGGGCGATCCCGATGGCGCGCGACGAGCGTATGATCGGACATTGCGCCTCAACCCGACACTCATGTTCTCGCCCGAATGGAATGAGTCGCCTGTGCGTGTGACGATGACAACAGGCGATTATGAAGTGGGTGCCTATCCGCAGACGATTTTTCTGCTCGCTCAAGCAGATGTAGCGGCGGCGCGGGTGGTTTGGCAAGCGTTTCCGGGACACACGATAAGCGACTCCACCTTTTATGTCATCCATATGATCTTTGCGCTTGCTGACGGCGATCCGGCAACTGCAAATAGCTTGTGGGATGCGGCACGGCGCACAGCTTTAAATGCCAGCCATCGGGGTTGGCTCGCATTGGGGCAGGCATTTCGCGGGGAAATCGCGCTCGATCAGGCGATGAGCGCTGCCCGTGCCCAAGTCACCCCCCCGCCAACGGGCAGTGATTGGGCGTTGGGGCTGAATAAGGCGTACAGCCAGTTTCTCCATTTGGCGATCCCGCGTCAGTTTTTGCCGCAAGTCGGATACAGTGAGGTTGATGGCATGTTGTTGTATCTTTTACGGAATGAGGAATCTTTGCGACGACTAATGGGGGCAGCGACACCCTAGCGCCGTCCTCATCAATTCTTTAGGAAAGAGCAACCTTGTCGAAACGTCTATAGTACATGATCGTTTTCAAGCGTTGCTAGAACTATTCAGGAAAGAGAGCCAAGCCCATGACTCAAAAAATCGTCAAGACCGATGCCGAATGGCGTAAAGAATTAACGCCAGAACAATATGCGGTGCTGCGTCAACACGGCACCGAGCGTCCTTTTACGGGCGAATATGTCAAAACCAAAACCTCCGGTGTCTATGCCTGTGCTGCGTGCGGACAAGCGCTGTTCGCTTCGGATACGAAATTTGAGTCCGGATCGGGTTGGCCCAGTTTTTGGGATGTGGTCGATAAGGGCAATGTGGAGCTGAAGACCGATATGAGTCTTGGCATGAAGCGGGTCGAAATTCTATGTGCGCAGTGTGGGGGACACCTCGGTCATGTCTTTGACGACGGTCCGCGCGAGACGACGGGGTTGCGTTACTGCATCAATTCGGTTTCGCTGAAGCTAAAACCTGCCGAATAGATTTTAGCGTTGCCCACGTAAAATAGAGGGATGCGCCCTAGCGCGCATCCCTCTATTTTTAGTTATCGCGACTGGACTTGAAAATGATGCTTCACACCTTACAGAACGAGTATTGGCAGGCGGGGATTTTGCCGGAAACGGGCGCATCAGTCGCTTTTGGGCGGGTGATGGTGAAGGGCGCTTGGCGCGATGTATTGCGTCCGACAACAGAAACAGATTACGGGAATTCTAGCAAGTGTGCCAGCTTTATCATGATGCCATGGTGTAATCGCATTAAAGACGGCATTTTACGGGCTGAAGGCACCGAATACCAACTCCATATTGAAAAAGATGATCATACTGCGCGGCATGGCGATGTGCGCAAACGGACATGGGAAGTCGTCTCGGCGGAGGACACGCGCATCCTGATGCGTTTTGACTCGACCCACTTTGACGACATCAATTTTCCGTTTCGCTTTACGGGCGAAGCCGAGTACCGGATTGATGGGGGTGTTTTTACGTGGCGTTTAAGTTTGCGTAACGATGATACGCGGTCGATGCCATGCGGATTTGGGCACCACCCGTATTTTGTGCGTGACCCGCTCAGTGTGACTATCCCTTGCGCGACTATGTTTGTGCTAGAAAATTATTTGGCGGTGGATGCGCCCATCCCGATAGCGCCTGAAGTCGATTTTCGCATCCCTAAGCCGTTGGGGACATTTGAATTCAACCATGTGTTGTCAGGGAGGGTGGCGGAGCAAGAGGCGCGCATTGTTTATGAAGATGTCGATATAAAGATGACGAGCGACCCCCTCTTCAGTCATTATTTGATTTATGCGCCTGCCGGAGAGCCATTTTGGGCATTAGAGCCGATGACGCAGGTCAATGATGGTTTTAATTTGTACGAACGCGGGATATCCGAAGCGGGCGTATTGATGCTGGCACCGGGGGAGATGGCTTCTGCCGAAATGCACTTGACGGTATAAAACCAAGCAGTGCCAACGGCGATGCTATGGTGATGAAATCGAATCAGGGGGCAGTCAATCCTAGCGGCGTCGCTGATGACTACCCCTGATGTCGATGAGTTAGGCGCGTTCTACTGGCAGCCCGTTTTGAATCCATCCCATCGTGCCGCCACGAATGTTGTACACGGTCACAAAGCCTTTTTGCCCCAATAAGGCTGCTGCGGATTGACTGCGCCCACCGCTGGCACAGATGACGGCGACGGGTTGCACGGGGTCAAGTTCGGTATAGCGGGCGGATAGGTCGCCGAGCGAGATGAGATGCGCGCCGGGGACGTGCCCTTGGGCGTATTCCCAAGATTCGCGGACATCAATAACGACCGGGCGTTGGGTGCCGTCTTGCGTCAGCAGGTCATGGAGCATCGGTGCATCAATATCGCGCACATCACCGCTGGTCACGGGCAACCCAAACGCTTCCCAAACATCAAGGCTATCTGCCAAATACCCCACTACTTGATCGTAACCAACCCGCGCCAAGCTATAGATTGTTGGTTGATAATCGCTGATATCCGCCAAGAGCAGGATGATCGGCATATCGGGCGGCAGGACAAATCCGACACGATTGCTCAACTGGGTATCGGCTTCCAGATAGATCGCGCCGGGGATGTGCTTCGTTCGATACGCCGCTTTCGAGCGCATATCCATCAATACCGCCCCTTGTTGGAATTGGGCGACCGCTTCTTGAACGCCTAATCCGTGTGCTTCTATTTCGCCCAAGGGACGCGCGCCGTGTCGGTTGATATCTTTGATACGCTTGTGGTTGCCCGGTTGTTCCGGCAGATTCGTAGTCGCAAAGGTGATGTAGTCCTCGCGGTTATGGATTTGGAGGGCTGGGTTGGAGTGTCGTTCAAAACCCATGCTGGAGGTGAGGACCGCACCGATGGATTTGCCGCACAACGATCCAGCACCATGCCCCGGTAGAATGAGTACGCCGTCATGCAGCGGGAGTACCTCATTGTGCAAGCTGTCGTGCATGTGCCCCGCCAATGCGCGGGCGGCTTCCATCCCGACTAGATCAGGACGACCGGCATCACCGACAAACAAAGTATCCCCTGTCAGCGCCATCCAAGGCTCTTTGGAACGACTTTTGTCTACGACCAGCAAGGTGATGCTTTCGGGCGTATGCCCTGGGGTAAAGCGTACCTGTAACTCCACATTGCCTAGCGTGAGCGTGTCACCACCGTGCAAGGCATGATGGGCAAATTTCGCGTTTGCCGCTTCGTGAATGTAGATTGTTGCCTCGGTGCGCGTTGCCAAATCAGTATTGCCCGACACATGATCGGCGTGCAAATGGGTTTCGATGATATGCGTGATGCTCATGCCGTGTGCTGCCGCAGTATCAATGTACTTCTGAACATCACGGTCGGGGTCAATGATGGCGGCGATGCCCGCCCCTTCGCAGCCCACCAAATAGGATGCACAACCCAATCCATCAATGAAATATTGTTGGATAATCATAGCGTTGCCTTTCGCTTGTTTGTAAACTTAGAGGATTTTGGGGAGATTGTCCATGAGCAGAAACATCGCCAAGCCGATGACGAAGACCGCAAAAGCTTTGCGTAACATCCCGGCATTGAGATGCTTCCCAAGTCGTGAGCCAGCGAAGGTGCCGCCGACCCCCGCAGTGACGAAAATACCGATGAGCGAGATATCCAGCGGCATTCCATTGAGATGCCCCAAAAATCCCGCGAGGCTATTCATCGCGATGACGACGAGGGAGGTGCCGATAGCATGGTGCATCGGCAACCCGACCAACATCACCAACGCTGGCACGATCAAGAAACCGCCGCCGACTCCCAAGATACCCGTCAGTAACCCGACCGTCGCACCGCTTAAGATGACTTTCCACAACGCCAGCGGATGCGTTTCCTCAGAAGCTTGCACCTTTGACTTACGGGTGATCAACAGCGTGCCGATAGTGATCATCAAGAGCGCAAACGCGACCATCAACACATCGGGCGAAACTTGCTTAGAAACCCCGGCTGCTAAATAAGAGATGATCATACCGCTGCCGCCAAAGGTGAGCGCTACCCGCCAATCGAGCGTCCCATGAGCGCGATGGAAGAAGGCACCCAGTGCGCTGTTTGCGCCCACTATTGCCAATGATGTTGTGACGGCAACTTGGGGTGTTTGCCCGATCAAGTAGACCAGCGCGGGCACGGTAAGAATAGAACCGCCGCCCCCCAAGAGTCCGAGCGATGCGCCGATCCCAAAACCCAAAACTATTGCCAGTGGCAGCGTATCCATAAACTACCTTTTTCACTGAAGAATTTGATCTTGTTTCAATAGGCATAGTCTAGTGGTTTTGATTCATCACCCGTTACAGCCGATCACTTATCTTGTACCATAAGCGCAACTAATGGTTAAGGTGCCGTGATGATTGATTTGCATAAACTGTATATTTTTTCGATTGTGGTTCAGGCGGGTAGTTTTAGCGCCGCAGCAGAGCAGTTGTACATGACTCAGTCTGCCGTCAGCCAACACATCAAAGACCTCGAAACGCAATTGGGGCAGCAGCTTTTTTTGCGTAGCCGTCGCGGAGTCAGTTTGACGGCGCACGGGGATACCCTTGCCGGATATAGCCGTAATATTTTTGACCTTGTGGCAAGGGCAGAATATGCCTTGACGGATGTTGCGCAGTTGGCGGCGGGCAAAGTGATGATTGGCGCGACTCCCGGTATTGGCGTTTATGTGCTACCGGAATGGGTACGGCAGTTTCGCGGGCGTTTTCCAAAACTGATCATCAGCTTACAAACGGGGATCACTGCGCAGATCGCCGCTGATATTTTGGCGTTTCGCGTCGATATTGGCATCGTTGAGGGCGAACTTGACGACTTTCCGGCAGCGAAACTGGCGTCTTTGGCACTGGCACAGATCGAGCAACTGGTAGTGGTGGGGGGCAACCACCCCTTGCGGGGACGGGCAACACTGCGTTTAGAGGAGTTACACCAACAGGCGTTTATCGTTCGCCAACCGCATAGCCGCTCCCGCATGTGGTTGGATGCTGCGCTTCATCAATACGGTATCAATCCGGTGATAAGCGCGGAGTTCGATAATCTTGAGTCGATGAAACGCGCGGTTGCAGTCGGCAATTGCCTCGCGATTTTGCCCGCATATGTGGTTGCTGATGAGGTGGCGCATCATCAATTGGAGGCATTGTCCTTGCAAGACAAACCCCTCCAGCGGACGTTGAAACTCATCTGGAATGCCCACGCTTCTTTGAGTCCGGTGACGCGCGCATTTCTTAACGAGATGCGTGGGTCGTATCCGGTGCTTGCGGCAGTCCTTGATGTGAGCTAAGCGGGTTAAGTTTTGTCCTTGCGCTGTGCCAATGCCCGACCGCTTGGGGTGTTTTCCGCAAATGCCCACAGGTGCTTAATCAAGTGAGTGATCGTTTCTTCGGGGAACAGTGCGGCGACACTGGCGTTAAACTGCTGTTCAACAGCGTTCAGTGCTGGCAAGATTACGTCTGCTGCCGGCGCTAGACGCAACAGCACCGCCCGCCCATCTGCCGGATTCGGGAGTTTTTCCACCCAGCCCGCATCAACCATGCTGGTGACCAAGCGACTGGGACTGCCTGTTTCGCACACCAATCGCTCCCCTAATTGCAGCAGTGTCATGGGCTGATACTGCTGCAAGACTTGAATGACCTCTGCCTGTGAGGGGGTTAAATGAAGTGGACGGAGCGCGTCGGTCAACTGTCGATTGCCTTCACGCTGAATCGCCAAAATCAAAAACCGTAGTTCTTCACCTTGATTCATGATTTGTTCGCCTTTATCAATGACACGTCACCTATTTTGACGAAAATAAAGCATGTGTCAAGCTTTTGTTTCCAGCGATAGCGGTTCGCGCCGCTCTAAACGCCCTTGGGCTGCCCATTCGTGACTCGGCAAATAAACGGTCGGTTGCTGAGCTGCAAAAGTGAGAATTTGCTGATGGCTACGGCGTGCCGCTGGTGCATCTTGGGAAACGCCGTCCAGCGCATCGGCAAGGAGTAGGTCTTGGGTATATGAGGCGTCCCCCGCGAACAATAAGGCATTCTTATCTTCTTGGACGATCACCGACAAGTGTCCTTTGCTGTGACCGGGGGTGGGCACCAGCATCACATCTCCTGCTTGTGTGAGGGTGTGCCGACCCGCAAACACGGCATCGTCTTCGTTAAAGTCGATCAAAGTCGGGGCAAAGTTCTTGAACCAACGGGTATTGAGATAGCCGCCCATGCGCCCGATCAAACCAGCCGCCGCCTGCCATTCTGCGCGGGCGACGATGAATTCGGCATTCGGAAAATGAAACAACCCGCCTTCGTGATCCTGATGTAAATGGGTCAAGACCACCCACCGTACATCGTCTGGGGAAAAACCATGCGCACGGAGTTGGGCACCGATTTCTTGATGGGCACCGCTGATCTGGAAAGGCGCAGCCCGTTGCGTTAGCCGCATGTGGGGGGGGAACCGGATCGGCTTATTGGCGTCCGCAGCAATACCGGTATCGATCAAGATCAAGCCTTCGGGGTGTTCGATCAAAAAACACCAAATAGGCAATGGCTCTGTTAGGCGTGGGTCGGATAACGTGCGGGCGAGGCGAAGTGGGTAGCTGCCGGTACCGCGTAGCCAGCTATGGGTAATGCGAACGGTGCCAGTGGTGAAAGCGTGAATGTTTATAATGAAATCCCTTTTGCGATAGATTGAGTGATATGTCATCTAATATATCATGAAAATACGTGACATGTCAAGTAATTGAATTATCTCCGAAAGTGTACGAATCAGTTGTTTATGAATTTTGGAAACTTGTTGTTTTTTTGTGAGATAATTCGGAACACATTCCAATTCCCGTCCTTTTGTAAGTTATCCACATGAATGGTGGATTATGCCCATTAAACCCGAAATTATGAGTCCCGCTGGTTATTGGCAACAACTCTATGCCGCTATCGAGGCAGGGGCGGATGCCGTCTACTTTGGACTAAAACATTTCACCGCCCGCGCTAAGGTCGGCTTTAGCTTGACCGAATTGCCGGAGGTGATGCGCACGTTACACAGTCGTGGGGTGAAGGGCTATGTGACCTTTAACACGCTGATTTTTGACCATGAATTGCGTGAAGCGGTCAAGACGATTGAACAGATTGCCCTCGCAGGTGCCGACTCGATGATCGTGCAGGATGTCGGCATGGCACAGTTGGCGCATCAAATCGCGCCGCATGTCGATATTCATGGCAGTACCCAAATGAGTATCACCAGCGCCGAAGGGGTGGCGCTTGCCCAACGCTTTGGGGTCAGCCGCGTGGTGTTGGCGCGTGAATTGTCGCTGAAGGATATCCGCGCTATCCGTGAACAGAGCGATTGTGAACTAGAAATCTTCGTGCATGGGGCGCTCTGTGTCTCGTATTCGGGGCAGTGTTTCTCATCCGAGGCGTGGGGCGGGCGTAGCGCCAATCGTGGCAAGTGCGCACAGGCGTGTCGTTTGCCCTATGAGTTGATCGTGGATGATGTTTTGAAGCCCCTCGGCGATGCGCGCTATTTGTTGTCGCCGGGAGATCTGTATGCGCTCCACCAAGTCCCCGAAATCGTCGATATCGGGATATCGGCGCTGAAAATTGAAGGGCGTTATAAAGACGAAGATTATGTCGCTTTGACCACCAGTGCCTATCGACGGGCGGTGGATGCCGCGTGGGAAGAGCGCCCCAACCCTGTGACTCCCCAAGAAGAGATTGCGCTGGAGCAGGTTTATTCCAGAGGCTTGGGGGCGTATTTTATCTCTGGTACCGATCATCAAGCGGTCGTGCCGGGTCGTTCCCCACGCCATCGTGGGGTGTTGTGCGGGCGGGTGACGCATGTGACCGAGGATTCGGTCATCGTAGAACCCACCGATACCCAACGGCTGGCACCGCTGAAACCGGGCGATGGGATTGTTTTTGATGCGGCGGATTGGCGTAGCCCAGAGGTCAAAGAAGAGGGTGGGCACCTGTATGAGGTTGTTTCAGCCGGCAATCATCGCTTGGAATTGCGTTTTGGTAATCGGGTGATTAACTTTGATCGTATCCGTATTGGGGATTGGGTGTGGCGGAGCCATGACGCCCAAATCGACAAGCTGACCAAGCCGTTCACGAATGCCAATGCCCCCGTCCATAAACAACCCGTTACAGTGCAAGTCGTCGCGCGTGAGGGGCAACCTTTGGCATTGACATGGGCGCTCGTGAAGCACCCTGCGATCAAAATCACCGCGACGGCGGACGAACCGCTCGGACGTGCCAATAGCCGCAGCGTCACTGCCGACTATCTCCATCAACAGTTGGGGCGTTTGGGCACGACAGCGTATCGGATCGAGACGTTAACGGTGGATATTACGGGGGATCCGTTCATCCCTAGTTCCTTGTTAAATCGCTTGCGGCAGGAGGCGGTCGAAGACCTTGTGCGCCAACAATCCCAAGTGCCGTCGTTCTCGGTCGAGAATCCGATTCACACCTTAGAAAATGCTTTGGCGGGGATCACGCGCCAGCCCGAAACACACTCCCTAGCGCCAGCACAATTGCATCTTTTGGTGCGTACCCCCGAACAACTCGAAGCGGCGCTCTTGGTCAAACCTGCCAGCATCACGCTTGATTATCTGGAATTGTATGGGTTACGCCCTGCCGTCGAGAAAATCAAAGCGGCGGGGATCACGCCGCGGGTCGCCAGCCCGCGTGTGCTGAAACCGCAAGAACAACGGGTCGTCAATTTCTTGTTGCGGCTGGATTGCCAAATCCTCGTGCGTTCCGGTGGCTTGCTAGAGGCATTACAAGGGCGGCATCAATACCCGTTGATCGGAGATTTTAGCCTCAATGTCGCTAATCAGCTTTCTGCCGATACGTATTTCAAATTGGGGATCGATACCCTGACCCCCACGCATGACTTGAACGCCGACCAGATCAGTAATTTGGCGGATGAGATTGGCGGTGAACGCTTTGAAGTTATTGCCTATCATCACCTGCCCGTGTTTCACACCGAACATTGTGTGTTCTGCCGCTTTTTATCGACCGGTACGAGCCACTTGGATTGTGGGCACCCGTGCGAAAAACACCAAATTGCGCTACGGGATAGTCAAGGACGACACCATCCAGTGATGGCGGATGTTGGGTGTCGTAATACCGTGTTTGGGGCAGAGGCGCAGGTCGCCAGCCGTCATCTCGATCAGATGCGGGGTAGCGGCATCGTCCATTATCGCCTCGAATTTGTGCATGAGTCAGGGGATCAGGTGCGGCAAGTGTCTGCCGCTTTTGCTGACTATTTCGCAGGGAAGCTGACGACGGGCGGGCTGGATCAGCGTTTGCAAAAGGTCACGCCGCAAGGGACGACCGAAGGCTCGTTGTATGTGCCGGAGGATTATTTGAAGTTGCCAGTGATGGAATAGAGGCGGCATTTCCCTTATCAATCCAAAAAACGGACACTGCTCACATGGGGCAGTGTCCGTTTTTTAGTTATGTTGGGGGTGACTACTCAGGTATAGAAACAGAATAAAATAAATAGGGAGGCATGAAGACATGAAGAAAAACAGGAAAATACCCCTCAAAACGTGGATGTAGGGGTGGATTAGGCGCTTGTCAATCGTTCGTTAACATGAAAGTTCATACGCCGAATATCCACCCATTTGCCGCCAACGGTCATTTCTTGCTTTATTACCGATCGTTTTTCAGACTGAGCAGTTACAACTTTACCCTGCGTAAGCGGGGCAGGTTTGACCCTTTTCCATAGGGTGCTTAAAAAACGGTCTCCCTTCGGGGATACACCCACCAGACGGCTACACCTATACGAAAGGGCACTGCGCTATCCCTCCCATGCCTGAAGGCGGGGGTATCTCGCGCCATTTCGATGAAAGTTATACATTGATTACGGAGTTGGTTGTGGACGAACGAACGGATTTAATTGCCTATTTAACTGAATTGCGCCAAGACGCACAGTTGAATGATCTCATAGCAGAAGCAGGACGCAAAGTCCTGCTTAATGAGTTGATCCAGATGATCAAGCACGAGGCGGGCAGCCGTACTGGTGACGACATCGAAGATGTACACGATATGCGGGTGGCGATTCGCCGGATGCGCAGCACGCTCCGCCTTTTAGAACCCTACTTCAAGCCCAAGAGCATCGTGCCGCAGATGCAATCCCTACGCAAAGTCGCCACGTCGCTCGGCTCTGTGCGTGATCTTGACGTGCTGATGTCTGATTTACAAACGTACAGCGCGGCACAGCCCGAAGCGACACAAACCGCATTGGCGTCGGTGTTGGCATTGATGGAAAAGCGCCGTACCAGCGCGCGGGAACGCCTGAACAATACGTTTGACAAAGGCAGTTATCAGCGTTTCGTCAAAGATTTTGCGGGTTTCCTCACATCCCCCGGCAAAGGGGCGCGGGAAGTCGATTCGGATGACATCCACCCCGTGCAATTGCGCCATGTGCTGCCAGAGATGGTCTACCGTCATCTCGGTTCGGTACGCGCCTACGACAGCGTGATCGCCGATATGGACATCCCCACCCTGCACGCCTTGCGCATTGAATGCAAGCGCCTCCGGTACACGGTCTCGTTGTTCCGTGAGCTGTTGGGCACGGGCATCCTCGAATTCATCGAAGAGTTAAAGGTGATTCAGGACAGCCTCGGTCGCGTCAACGATCTGGCGGATGCGCGCGACCGGCTCGGCGACTTGCTAAAACAATTCGGGCCCAAGCTCAATGCCGATGCCCAAACCGCGCTCAGCGACTATCTGATCTATCTTGAGACGGAACAGACGACCGACCGCGCTGGTGTCATGGCATTGTGGGTACATTTCAACACCAAAAAGGTACAGCGCCTTTTGGCGAACGCCATCGCGGGGTTGTAAATCACTAGAACGACCGAGATCATCGAAACGGGCGGGGACATTACAGAAGTAGGGCTTTCGCCGGCGAAAGCTACGCCGCTTCAGCGGCTGTAGATGAAGCGCCTTACGGCTTTAGCCGCCGTCTGAGCGTCTCAGTGGGGTGCATTTCAAGTGAGTGTAAATTCTCTCGGAATTTCCGAGTTGAGTTCAAAACTCGAACATGATTGCACCAAAGTGAAATGCACCCGTCTTACAGGGCAATTGCATCTAAATTTCTAATGAGGTCAAGATAGATTAGGACGGTGTTTTAGAGACCGCATTCTTCTTGTTCGCTGCGACGCACGCGCAGACGCGAGACCCTACGACGCTTCATGAGCCATAATGGACTGTGCGGCGATTTAGATGCAATTGCCCTGCCCTCAGTGGCACCGACAGCTTG
>JBBRTY010000050.1:0-20730 GCA_038248285.1 Aggregatilineales bacterium | reverse complement strand
CTCCCAGTCGCTTCGCTTTTGGAGAAGGGGAGAAACGCAGTAGAAAGTCCCTCGCCCCGCCGCTTCGCTTATGGAGAGGGATTGCCGCTTCGCTTTGGGTGAGGGGTGTGTAGTTACGTTTTTTCTTGGAATCTTAACCCGTTTGGGTTATGCTCTTGGTATTCAACGGCATAATTGCCTAAACAGGGTGAAGTCTACGCGCTTTGTCGTCATAACAATTCCTAAACAATAGGAAGTATCACGTCAGTCTTAACTTTACATTTTTCAGATTTGCGGCATACTTGAAAAAATGCTCACCATTGTCCGATTCGCTTCACCACAGAAATACTTCGGGATGACGCATGGCAGTTGAGAAGCTTTACCAACTTTCACGAAACCTTCACCAACAGGCATTTAATGTTGAGTCATTACTGCCAACAGCGGTTAAAGGCGCGTGCGCCGTGTTCGATGCCCCGCATGGGTGCCTCGTCAGATACGATGCGCAAGGCACCTTAATCGATTTTTGTGCTTCTGGCACACAGCTTGACCCGAAGATTGAACGTGAATTATGGAAGCGGCTGATTCAAAATGGGTTTGTAGGGGCAGTGGCAGAACGATGGCGTCCAGTGACGGTGCCCGATATCACCGCCGAACGCGCTTGGCCCAAGTTGGAGCGTTATCCGTCACTACGCTGGCGTGGTGCTGCCGCCGCGGTCCCCCTGATTGAAGATGGGCAATTGCTCGGCGTCTTGGCGTTGATCCACCCGCAACCGGGCTTCTTTGGCGAAGCCGAAATGGCGATGATGTTTGAAACCGCCGATGTCATCAGCGCCGCGCTACGGAATGCGACAGTTTACGAAACGATGAACGCCGATTATGTGCAGCTCCGTCGCAACAACGAGATCGAGCAAGAGACAGATCAACTCCGCCACGACCTCACCGCCATGATCTATCACGATCTGCGCGCCCCGCTGCACAACGTCCATGCCAGTTTAGGCACTCTAGAATTGATGCTCCACAGCGATAACCCAGCACTGGTTGAACGCTTGCTCAAAATCGCCATGCAAGGGTCGCGCCGCTTGATCCGCATGGTCAAGAGCTTGCTCGACATCGACCGGCTCGAAGCTGGGCGCGCGGTGCTGTACAAAAAGCCAACGCGCTTTAGCGCTATTTTTGCGGATATGGACGGCGCAGTACGCCCCCTTGCCGAAGAAAATGATCAGACCTTGATCATTGACTGCGAGGACACCGTGCCGGGCGTTGTGGTGGATCACGATATGATCTTGCGCGTAATCATCAACTTGGTGGAAAACGCCATCAAGCACACCCCTAGCGGCGGGCAGATCACGATTGGTGCCCATGATCGCGGTGGCGAAGTGTTGATCAGCGTCAGCGATACCGGTCCGGGCATTCCCGAAACCCACCGTGAAGATGTCTTTGACAAGTATTTCCGCATTCGCAACACTGACCAAACCCGCTTGGAAGAGATGAAGATCGGTGTGCCCACCCAAGAGACCCCAGATGTCAGCACGCGCGGCGGGGTGGGCTTGGGGTTGGCATTTTGCCGCTTGGCAATCGAGGCGCACGGCGGGCGGATTTGGGTGGAAGACGCCCCCGGTGGCGGCGCGATGTTCGCCTTCGCCCTACCGACCGAGGGGGTGCTAGAACCGATGATGGAGATGAATTAGGGCGATTTTCGCTTTAGCAACCGCTGCAAGTCGGTTATTTGATCAGATGTGAGGGGTTGCAACTCCCCCGGTTGCAAGCCCTCTAGGGTGATCGACGTGATCGCCCACCGCACAAGGCGCAACGTTGGATAGCCGATAGCAGCCGTCATCCGGCGCACTTGGCGATTTTTGCCTTCGGTGATCGTCAGTTCCAACCATGCCGTTGGGATGTTGGCGCGGAATCGAATCGGTACCGAACGCTCTGGCAAGGTCGGCGCGGTCTCCAACAGGCGAATGTGAGCAGGGCGGGTATGATAAACTTGCCCGCTCTTGCCTTTTTCGCTTAACGTCACCCCCGCCCGCAAGTGTGACAGCGCAGGCTCATCGGGGATGCCCTCTACTTGTGCCCAATAGGTGCGGGGATGCTCAAAACGGGGGTCGAGCAAGGCATGGCTAAGCGTCCCCGAAGCGCTCAAAAGCAGCAACCCCTCACTGTCCATATCCAAACGACCAGCGGCATAGATGTTTTTCACATGGATGTACTCCGCCAAGGTGGGGCGGTTTTCAGCGTCGGTGAACTTGGTCAACACCCCATACGGTTTCCAAAACCGATAGACCCCCATCCCCGCGCCTGCCTCAGCCATTGGGGAACAGCACCCGACCCAGCGCCGCGATCATACGCGCGAGGGCGGCGTCTTTGACATAGCCGTGGGCGCGATACCACGTATAAGTATCGGCAAGGCTCTGTCGCCAATCGATCAAGGGCGCGCCCAGTTCGCGCGTTGCCTTGCTAAAATCAAAATAGACATCCCGCCCGCCCAAGCGCGTCTGGTTGCCATCAATGGGAATGGCGATGCCTTGGGCGCGCGCCCAATCGATGAACTGTGCCATCGGTTCGAGCGCGAAACGAGGCACGGGCAGACCGGGAGCCGGCACCCCCGCGATCTGCGCCGCCGCCGCGAACAACGTTTGATGTTTTTGGTTGGACGCCCCCAAGATATAACGCTCGCCCACCCGCCCCCGTTCGGCGGCGGCGATATGTAAACGGGCGACATCGCGCACATCGATCACGGCGAGTCCCCCCGGTGGCACGGGGATCGTCCAACTGAGCCGTTGCGTCTCCAAGACAATCGATCCGGAAATGATATTGATATCCCCCGGACCGAAGATGACGACGGGGTTGACGATCACCACTTCCTGCCCCGCCGCGACCGCCTCTTGCGCGACTTGTTCCGCCAGCACTTTGGTATACCCATAGGGGAAACGCTCCGGCGGCAAATCGAACGGGCTGTTTTCGTCGGGCAGACCCCCAGCGCGGGCACTGCCGATAGTGGCGGCGCTGCTGGTAAAGATCACGCGCCGCACGCCGGCAGCGCGTGCGGCTTGCAGCACTTTGCGTGTGCCTTCCACATTGACCTCGGTCATCCACTGCACATCAGCACGCCAATAATCCGCGACGGCGGCGACATGAAAAACCCAATCGACCCCGGCACATGCCGCGTGCAGCGACTCCAAATCGGTGACATCGCCGAGCGCGCTTTCGTAGGTCAAGCCCGCCAACGCATCAAGGCGCGAGGAAGTGCGGTGCAAGGCGCGGACTTGGTGCCCGGCGTCGGTCAAGGCGCGCACCAGTTGAGCGCCCACAAAGCCAGTGGAGCCGGTGACGAGTGCTTTCATAAATAGAATCTCCTTGGAGCAGCCCTAAGGCGGGTCGATTTCGCAATAACGCGGATCGCCCAGCGCGGAAATATCAGCGATGCAACCTTGACACTCCAGCCCCGCCAATGTCGGTGCCATCGTCTTGAAACCGGTCGCATTCACCGGCGTCGTGCCGTTCCCACTGACGCTATCGCCAAAACTAGCGGGGTTTGTGGTCGAACGCGCGCCGCTGGCATCCCCCCACCAATTATCGGTCGCGTTCAAGACATCGGTGCTGACGACGGCGGTGTCGCTGTTGGCGACGATACACGAATTGGTGATGCTTTCGCCCGCGCCGACATTCACCACATAATAGGCACCCCCAGTGCTAGCGGTGCTGTTGTCTTGAATACGACTGCCGCTGATGATGATCGGTCCGACAAGATTGTAGATGCCGCCGCCATGCTGATTGCCACTGCCGCCCGTCGCTTGGTTGCGCTCAATCGCGCTGTCGGTGATCGTCAAAGCGCCCGAACCAAACTTATAAATGCCTCCGCCCAGCGAGTCCGTCGTGCCAGTCGCGAGGTTGTCGCTAATCGTGGAGCCGGTGATCGTGCCCACGCCGATATTCACCGTGATCAAGCGCATCGATATCCCACCCCCTGCGCCGATGCCACCATCCACATCGGTGGCGCTGTTGCCGACGATGGACGTATTGGCGATGCTGAGGGTTTCGCCTTCATAACTGACGCCACCACCCAATGCCGCATCCGAAATGCCGCCGAGCGCTTGATTGTTGCGGATCGTCACCCCGTTGAGGCTAAGGCTGCCGTTGAGCGATTTAACCCCGCCGCCATCATCGCCAGCGATATTGCCGCGTAGGATGCTGCCCCCATTGATGGTGATGCTGTTGCCCGCGCCTTCGCCCGCCACTGCCCCACCCTCGAACGGCGTCCGGCAGTTTTCGAGGATCGTCCCGCCGGTCACCAGCAACACGCCGCTCGTCACCCGCACACAGCCGCCATTTTGCAAAAACGCCAGCGAAAACTGCCCGCCATTGCGCACGGTCATGCCGCTGATCGTCAAATTGCCCGTCGCGGTCACATCAAAGACACGATATGCCGCCCCGCCGATGCCGACAGCCGCTTGCACAATCACAGTGGCACCCACTGCGGGCTGAATCGTGATCGCGCTGGTGATGCTTAAGGCACTGCCCGCGCTGAGGGTATATGTCCCTGTTGGCAAGGTGATCGTATCCGTCCCATAGCCGCTGGCGCTGCACCCGCCGGTGTCAGCATTGGCATTGGCAGACAGTACAGCTTCGCGCAGGGAACAATTCGCCCCGGTGCCATTTTCGTCAACGGTGGTATTGACGGTGATCGTAGCCGCTTGTGCCGTCGGCAGATTAAAAATGGTCAGCATGGCGAGCAATGCCATCAGCCCCATAAAGCGCGTGATCGCTAGAATCATGGTTTGTCTCTATCGTGAAAACTCATGTGGGAAACCGAGATAAAAAAGATCAAACAGGAAGGCACAATCGCACCGTTGCCGCCTTGCGAAGAAAACTTTACTTCTTCGGGTTGTTGTCGCTTCCTATTCAAGTTTTTTTCGCTGTTTCTTTATTCGTGAAACAATTCGCCCACGCTGCGCCCTTGATTCGCACGCAAAATCACCTCGCCCAACAACGGCGCAACCGACAACACCGTCATCCTTGGGAGCCGTGCCCGCTTTTCGTCAGACAACGGAATCGTATTGGTGGTGATGATCTCTTTGATATCCAAAACTGCCAAGCGGTCAACGGCTTTGCCCGCGAACAAGGCATGAGTAAAGGCGAGATAGACATCCCGCGCCCCTTCTTTGCGCACCAGTTCCACCGCGTTCGTGATCGACCCTGCCGTCAACACTTCGTCATCCACCAGCAATACATTCTTATCGCGCACCTCGCCGATGATCGACAGTGCCTCGGACGTAGCGTCATTGCCTGTCCGCCGTTTTTCGATGATCGCCAGCGGGGTTTGCAATTTTTCCGCCCAGTTGCGCGCTTTCTTGGCAAAACCGAGATCGGTGGAGACCGTCACCAAATTTTCGATATGCTGATCCGCGACATGATCGCTCAGCAAATGGAAGGCGGTCAAGGCATCGCCAGCAATGTCGAAAAACCCCTGAATTTGTCCGCTATGCAGGTCAATCGTCATATAGCGATTGGCACCTGCCACTTCCAGCATATTGGCGATCATGCGGGCGGCAATGCCCACGCGCGGCTGATCTTTCTTATCCGACCGACCATAGGCAAGATACGGCACAATCACATTGATGCGCGCTGCCGAGTCGCGCTTGATGGTGTCGATCAAGATGAGCAGTTCAAAGATATTTTCGTGCAGGGGGGTGGACATACTTTGGATGATATACACATCCTGCCCGCGCACACTCTCGTTCAGTCGGATGAAGATGTTCTCGTTGGGGAAGGTAGTCCGCTCGTATTCGCCACATTTCATATTGAGATGGTTGGCGATTTCAGACCCTAGCGCTTGCCCTGCCGAGCCAGCGATCAACATGATGCGACCGTAATAACCGCCACGTTTAGAATTATCGCCTTCTTTGGCTTCGGGACTGTATTTGGTACCGGGAATTTTGATGTTCGGGATGCGCATCCTGAAGAGGACTCCTGTGACACTAGGGATTAGGGACAATTGCTGGATAGACCACTAGCTTAACCCGCGAAGCCAACTTGTTCTAGGATCGACTCGACGGCGCGTTGCGGATCGAGATGGCGCGCTTGCACCTGCTCGATCAGGCTGCTGATGGCGTCGCTAGGCACCTGCTGGAGGACTCGTTGCATCAGGTGATCGCGCAGCCGCTCTTGAATTTCGATGGCAAATTGCGCCTGCTCCATCTGTGCCAGTCGCCCCGCATGTTCGAGGTGATCGCGGTGATCGCTGATCGCCTCAATGAGCGCGTCGATCCCCGTGCCATCGCTGGCAACGGTCGAAAGGATGGGGGGTAGCCAAAAATCACTGCCATTAGGGGCGGGCACCGAAGCAACGGGCAGCATCCGCCCATGATGCCCAACACTGGTGCTAAGCCGCGCTGGATGTCCGAGGTCAAGCATGGTTTTTAAGGCGCGCACCGTTTGGGTCGCGCCGGGGCGGTCAGCTTTGTTGACGACCAAGACATCGGCGATCTCTAGGATGCCGGCTTTGATCGCCTGCACATCATCGCCCATGCCGGGGGCATCGACCACCAGCGTGGTATGCGCCGCCCGCACAATATCGATCTCATTTTGCCCCGCCCCGACCGTCTCCACGATCACGATCTGGAAGCCGCCCGCGTCCAACACCCGCACCGCATCGCGCGTTGCCCGCGCCAACCCGCCCAAATTGCCGCGCGTCGCCATGCTGCGGATGAACACGCCGTCATCGCCCGACAAGTCGCGCATACGGATACGGTCGCCCAAGATCGCGCCCCCTGTAAACGGGCTGGTGGGATCCACGGCGATGATGCCGACTTGCTGCCCGCGTTCGCGATACGCTTTGGTGAGCGCGTTGACGAGCGTACTCTTGCCAGTACCCGGTGCGCCCGTCACACCGATCACCCAAGCGTGCCCGGTATGGGGGAACAATGCCGTCAGCAACCCATCCACGCCAGCGGGTTGATTTTCGACCTGTGTTAACATCCGGGCGATGGCGCGCCGATTGCCCGCCAATACCCCGCTGATCAAATCACTCATGCGCCACCCGAAGAGTCAGTGCGAGCGTTGGCGGCAGTCGTTTTCGCAGTGACCAAAGCGCGGATATAGGAGGCGATGTCCTCGGTGTGGGTGCCGGGACCAAAAATACCATGGATGCCGATAGCCGCCAATTTGACTTTATCTTCGTCGGGGATGATCCCGCCGAGAATGAGGGGAATATCTTGCAGATCGTGGGCATCCATGACTTCACGAATGCGCGGCACGAGCGCCATGTGCGCCCCGCTGAGGATGCTTAACCCGACGACATCCACATCTTCTTGGAGCGCGGCTTCGGCGATCATTTCGGGCGTTTGCCGCAGCCCGGTATAAATCACTTCCATCCCCGCATCGCGCAGTGCGCGCGCGATCACTTTTGCCCCGCGATCATGCCCGTCAAGTCCCGGTTTGGCGATCAGTACCCGAATACTGGTGGTGTGTGTAGTCATCAAATCGGCGCGAGATACCCCTGCCTTTAGGCATGGGGAGAGATAGCGCCTTGTCCTTTCGTACAAGTGTAGCCATCAGAGTGATGTATCCCCGAGTGGAGACCGTTTTGAACGTCATATACTGTGCAATCCGCAAGTGCATGGCGCATTGCGCGCGCCCTGAACCTATTGTTAAATTATAACATAGTCCGGTGGGCAAGGGGTACAAGATCGAGGTGTTTTCTCGTCTTGACAGGGCTTACACATGAAATGTATTTATTCACCTATCCATGGGATTAAGCTCAAAATCCACAAATTTGAATCCGAGAAACATATAATGAACCCTATAGGACTGGGGCAAAATGCGGTCTGCACGGATAGGTGAATAAATACCATGAAATGGTACTCGATATTCACAAAAGGTCACAAAAATACACAATGGGTTTATCTTCGGTAGGGGCATGATATATCATGCCCCATACATACCCATCCTGACCCGTTATAATTCGTCTGATACGTTTTTTCATGCGTAAGCCCTGCTCGTCTTGCCCCAATTGATTGACAATCGAAACCACATTGTGTTACGATTCCTTTCGTTATGGTTACGCGCTTCCAGCAGTGGCGCATTTCAAAAGATTTTAGTGTGAAACGTTATAAAGCTAGTGTTTGGCAGCACCCAATTTGAATGCGTCAGCCATTGACAACCAAAGCGGTTGCCAGATGTGCTTTTGATTTACGCAGAGTGTCGGCTTTACCGGAAATCACCGGGTCAGGGGAAAATCACTCCATCATAGACAGTCTGAATACGGGCGCGGCACCGATAGCGCCTCAGCAAGGAATGTTTTGATTCTTTGAACCGGCACGCACAAATTTTCAGCAACAGCTTGGCAGTACCCGGTAAACTTTTAGATTTGTTTCAGTCAATAAGGGAATAACGGCATGATCAAGAAAACTTTCCTGATGGTGGTGGTGCTTCTGGCACTGGCGTTTAGCATCCCCGCAAGTGCGCAAGATGCTGTTACCGAACTCAACATCTGGTGGGCGGAATGGGACCCAGCCAATTATTTACAACAAATCGGCAACAATTACGAAGCCGCGACCGGCATCAAGGTCAACATCGTGCAAACCCCATGGGGCAGCTATTTCGACCGTGTGGCGACTGAGTGGGCGGCACAAGGCAGCTCGTTTGATATGGTCGTCGGTGATAGCCAATGGCTGGGTCAAGCCGTCACCGAGGGGCACTACCTCGACATGACCGCCTTCTTGACCGACACCGGCATCAAGGACACCGTCACCCCCGCCACCCTCGCCTATTACGGCGAATACCCGTCGGCAAGTGGTAGCTACTATGCCTATCCGACCGAGGGCGACGCCAATGGTTGGGCTTATCGTAAAGACCTATTTGAAGATGCCGACAACATGGCGGCGTTTGAAGCCGCTTACGGCTATCCGCTCGCTGTCCCTACCACTTGGGCAGAACTGCGCGATATCGCCGAATTCTTCACCCGCCCCGATGACGGTCTGTATGGTATTGGCGTCTATACCCAAATCGACTACGACGGTATCACGATGGGCTTCCAAAACCCCTTCTTCGCCTTTGGCGGCGATTGGTACGATGCCGATTTCAACACGCTCGGCGTGGTGGACTCGGAAGGGTCGATTGCGGCGTTGGAACTCTATAAGGAACTGTACTCATTCGCGCCTCCCGGCACCAACAACGCCTTCTTTGCCGAAATGAACGATGTGTTCATCAACGGCTCGGCAGCGATGATCATGAACTACTTCGCCTTCTTCCCGGCGTTGGCAAACTCGGAACTGAACCCCTTTGCCGAAAGCACCGGTTACTTCTCTATGCCGTCGGGTCCCGATGGCGAACGCTTCGCGGCGTTGGGCGGTCAAGGCATCAGCGTGAACTCATACATCGATGAAACCCGCCAACAAGCGTCGTTGGACTTCATTACGTGGTTCGCCACCGAAGAAATTCAACAAGACTGGGCAGCACTGGGCGGTTACACCTGCAATATCGCCGTCCTCGAATCAGCTGAATTTCCAGAAATTGCCCCCTACAATGCGGCATTTGCCGAGACCATGACCTTCGTTAAAGATTTCTCGAACATTCCTGAATTCGGTCAACTGCTCGAAATCGCCCAACGCTACTTGCACGCCTATGTGGTCGGCGGCGAAGGCACAGCGGCAGAAGCGATGACCGGTATGGCAGAAGACATGGATGAGGTCTTGGTCGAAGCGGGCTACGTGCAATAACATCCCTCATTTAGGGACGCGATCTGTTCAGTGATGTAAGACACAGGGGCGATACACGTATCGCCCCTGTGTCAATATAGGTGGGACACGCAACCGCGCCCGCCCCTTACAATTCCGACCCGCATGACCCATCCGCCAAATTCGCTAAAGGGGTGACTTGTGGCACAAGCCAGAACCGAACGCAAACTGACCAGCACCACTACGGCACCCCGTCGTGCCGGGGGCGGGCGTCAGCTCAGCGATAACCGCATCGTCCTGTTGTTCATCCTGCCGACGATGCTGCTCTTGATCGTCATGAATATTTTTCCACTGATCTACAGCCTTTATTTGAGCTTCACCAACTATTCGGTCATTTCCACCGATGCACCCGTGTGGGTGGGGGTCGAAAATTACACCCGTATCTTGTCCGACCCTGATTTTTGGCACAACTTCGCCGTCACCGGGCGCTATACGCTCTTGTCCGTTGGGCTGCAAACGGTGGTCGGCTTTTCGCTGGCGATGCTGTTGCGCACCAAGTTCACGGGCAGCGGCATTTTAACAACCATCATCCTCATCCCGATGATGCTGTCCCCGATTGTGGTCGCCGTCTTTTGGAAACTGATCTTCAATCCTTCCTATGGCATTTTCAACTATCTAATCGGCTTCACCAACATCAACACCGCCCCCGAATGGCTAGGGGAGCCACAACTCGCGTTATGGGCGATTGTGATTGTGGATGTGTGGATGTGGAGTCCGTTCGTGATGTTGTTGTGTTTGGCGGGCTTAAGCGCCATCCCCGAATATCTTTATGAAGCTGCCGCCATCGACCGCGCCAGCGGGTGGTTCCAGTTCCGGCGCATCACCCTGCCCCAAGTCATGCCGCTGCTCTTGATCGCCATCTTGTTTAGGACGATTGAAGCCTTTAAGCAGTTTGATCTCGTACAAGGGTTGACCTTCGGCGGACCCGGCGACGTGACCGAGACCGTCTCGGTACAATTGTACCGCCTCGCGTTTCAAGGACAGTTCAATACGGGCGAGTCCAGCGCGCTGGCTTATATCGTCTTGGTCGTGATCATCGCTATCAGCAATATCTTCATCTTGGCGCTGAACCGAGTACGGGAGAGCTAAGGATCATGACCGCAGTCCCTTCCAATCCCAACGCCGTGCCCACCCCGGGCGCGCCCAATGTCAATGTTAATTTTTCGACGCGCGTCGATAAAGTCAGCCGAGGTGCCCGCTGGACGCGCAACGTGCGCGCGGTGATCATCATCATCATCGCCCTGATCATGCTGATCCCCACCGTGTGGATGGCGATGACCGCCTTCAAAAGCCGCCCCGATGCCGTCGCCGTGCCGCCCAAAGTCTTTTTTGAGCCGTCGCTGGAAGGCTTCGTGAGCTTGCTCACCAACCGCCGCCAATTGACCGCGACCGAAATCGCTGAATACCAAGCCCGTACCGATCTGGCATGGGCGGATCAAATCGCGCTGGTGCGCGGGCAAACGATCATCGGTCCGAGCGACTTCCCGCGGCAACTGCTCAATTCGTTGATCATCGCCGGCGTATCTACGATTTTTTCGGTCGGTTTTGGCGTGCTGGCGGCGTATGCCTTCAGCCGTTTTCCCGTGCCGGGCAAGGATGACCTGCTCTTTTTTATCCTCAGCCAGCGGATGTTGCCGCCCGTCGTGGTGACGATCCCGATCTTTTTGATGTACCGCCAAGTCGGGTTATACGATACCCATTTCGGCATGATCTTGTTGTATACCGCCTTCAATTTGTCGTTTAGCGTCTGGCTATTGAAAGGCTTCATCGACGAAATACCGCGCGAATATGAAGAAGCGGCGATGGTCGATGGCTACACCCGCTTACAAGCATTCCGTAAGATCGTGCTGCCCCAAGCGACCACCGGCATCGCCGCGACGACCGTGTTTACCTTGATCTTCTCATGGAACGAATACGCCTTCGCCCTCATGTTGACCTCCGATGTGGCGCGCACGGCTCCCCCAAGCATTCCGCTGGTGTTGGGGACGGGCGGCATCGAATGGGCGGCAATTGCGGCGGGGTCACTGGCGTTCTTGATCCCAGTGGTGATCGTCACCTTCCTGTTGCGGAAACACCTCTTGCGCGGCGTCACCTTTGGGGCGATCCGCAAAGGCTAACATTCTGCCCTGCTAACTTCTGCTCGGCGAAGCGCGCAACCACCCGTATTTGAGCAATGAGGGCATAAAGACACCGATATGGCAAATATTGATTTGGTCAATGTAGAAAAGAAATTCGGCGATGTGTTCGCCGTCAAACCGCTCAACCTGTCGATTAAAGAGGGGGAATTCATCGTCTTTCTCGGTCCCTCTGGCTGTGGCAAAACCACCACGCTGCGTATGATCAGCGGGCTAGAGGCGGTCACGGATGGCAACATCTTGCTCAATCAGCGCGATGTCACTTGGCTGCACCCCAGCGAGCGCGATATCGCCTTCGTGTTTCAGTTCTTCGCTCTCTATTCGCACATGAGCGCGCGCGAAAATATCGCTTTCCCGTTACAAGCCGCGCAAACCCCGCGTGATGAGGTTAAGCAACGGGTGGCACAAGTCGCCAAAATGTTGCGCATCGATCACTTGTTGGAACGCAAACCCGGCGCGCTCAGCGGGGGCGACCAACAGCGAATCGCGTTGGCGCGGGCACTCGTGCGCCGTCCTGCCGCCTTCTTGATGGATGAACCGTTGGGTGCGCTTGATGCTGAATACCGCGAGTCGATGCGTGCCGAGATCAAACGGTTGCATCTCGATATCGGCGCGACGACGGTTTACGTCACCCATGATCAGGTCGAGGCGATGGCGATGAGCGACCGCATCGTGATCATGTCGGCGGCGGTCGTGCAACAGGTGGGTACCCCCACCGAGGTCTACAACAATCCCGCCAATTTGTTCGTGGCGCGTTTCATTGGTAGCCCCGGCATGAACTTGCTGAAGGGCACCTACCAAGCCGGGGCGATCCATCTGCCGGGGGACAACCGTTATCCCGTCTCGCCCGCGTGGCAACGTACCCTTGACCACCATTTACCCGGCAACGGCGCGGTGATCGTCGGCTTTCGCCCCGAAGCCGTGCAACTGAACCCCGAAGGCGAACTTAACGCCAGCGTCTATGCCGACGACTTGCACGGTGGCTACAGTATGCTCCACCTTGAACTGACCAAAGGTGAGGTTATTCACGCCCGCGCCGGACGCGAAGTGCATATGAATATTGGGGCACCCGCCCGCTTCGAGATTGTGCCGGAACGGGTGCGCTTCTTCCATCCAGAGACCGAACTCGCCATTCCGCTGCCCGAAGGGAGTGCTACACGATGAGTGATGTTCGGCTAGAAGGCATTTACAAACGGTTTGGCGACAATATCGCCCTAGAAAATGTCGATTTGAACCTGAAGGATCAAGAGTTTTTCGTGTTGCTCGGTCCTACTGGTGCCGGCAAGACGACCGCGCTCCGCGTGATCGCCGGACTAGAAAAGCAAGATCGCGGTCATGTCTACCTTGATGGCGAAACTGTCGATAGCGTGCAGCCCGCCGACCGCGACGTGGCGTTCGTGTTCCAGCAATATTCGCTCTATCCGAGCATGAGCGTATATGACAACCTCGCCTTCCCGCTCCGGTCGCCGTTACGCCAAACGCCGGAAGATGAGATCAAGCGGCGGGTGACGGGGGCAGCAGAGATTTTACGCATCACCCACCTGTTAGAACGCAAGACGGCACGCTTATCGGGCGGCGAAATGCAGCGCGTCAGCATCGGGCGGGCGATTGTGCGCGAACCGCGCATCTTCTTGATGGATGAGCCGCTCAGCAATTTGGACGCCAAACTGCGCGAGTCGCTGCGGGTGGAACTAAAGCATATCCAAAAGACGCAAGGCAGCACGACGCTGTTCGTCACCCACGATCAAATCGAGGCGCTGACGATGGCGGATCGGATCGCGGTATTGCAAGACGGGCGCATTGTGCAGGTGGGCACGCCGCACGATATTTATGACCGCCCCGCCAATACCTTCGTGGCGCAACTGGTGGGCACCCCGCGCATTAATTTGGTGAGCGCCGCCCGCACCGATGGCGGTTTGCGCGTCGTCGGCAGCGATATGACGCTGCCAGCACCCTTGACGAGCAACGGCAAAATGCCGGAAAAAGTCATGATCGGCGTCCGTCCCGAAGACATCCGCCCCGGCAGCGGGGAGCATCGCGGACAGTTGGCGCTGGTCGAGCCGCTCGGCGTCGAAACCATCCTCCATATCAAAACGGGCGAGGTGACGCTGGTCAGTGTGGTGGCGGGGGTGCCGTTTTATCGTTTGGGCGACCCCATCGCTTTCGCTCTTGCGACCGAGCGGTTACATTATTTCGACAATGACGGCAAACGGGTTTAACGGATATGCCATAGGGAAGGGAAACATCATGCGTTTTGGGGTGAATACATGGGTGTGGGCAAGCCCGTTGACGACTGACGAATTGCGGACGCTGGCACCCAAAGTGCAAAGTATGGGCTTTGATTGGATTGAACTGCCGCTCGAAAGCCTTGACGATTTTGACCATGCCGAAGCCCGACGCATTGTCGCGGATCACGGGTTGGGGGTGAGTACCTGCGCGGCGATGGGACCAGATCGCGATTTGATCCACGCCGACGCTGCCATCCGCGCCAATGGTCATGCCTATATTCGCGGCTGCATCGATGCGACCGCCGCCATCGGCGCGACCAACTTGGTGGGTCCGATCTATTCGGCGGTGGGCAGGACATGGCAGCAAAGCGCCGACGAACGCGCTTATGATCTCGATGTGTTGGTGCGCGGCTTGCAAGAATTAAGCGTCTATGCCCATGACAAAGGCGTGATTTTGGGCATTGAGCCGCTTAACCGTTTTGAGACCAGTTTCATCAATACCGCCGATCAAGCCATTGAAGTGATCGACCGCGTGGCGCATCCAGCGTGCAAAATCATGCTGGACACCTTCCACATGAATATCGAAGAAAAATCACTCGGCGATGCCATCATCGCGGTTGGGGCACGCCTCGTTCACCTCCACGCTTGCGAAAATGATCGCGGTGCGCCGGGCAGTGGGCATGTGTCGTGGTTGGATGTCGCGGATGCCATCGGGGATATTGAGTATGACGGTCCGGTCGTGATCGAGTCGTTCACCAGTAAAGTGAAGTCGATTGCGCGGGCGGCGGCGATTTGGCGCTCGTTTGAGGAGAGCCAAGATGCGTTGGCACAAAATGGCGTGACCTTTTTGAAACAGTTATTTGAATCATGAGTCTTAGGGTGGCAAAGTCATGACCAAACGGTATTGGGGACCCATCCGCGGCTTGGGCGGGACGGCGTTGGTGGCACTGGTGATCGGCTTGTTGTTCCCCGCGCTCAGCAACAGCCTGTTTTCGGAGGAAGCCCGGCAGGGTGTCTTGATCCTCGCTGTGCCATTCGTGGCATTTTTCATCACCGTCTTGATGGTGTACATGCTGGTGATCACGCTGGTGGTGCGTTATTACAATGGGCGCATCCCCAACCGCGCACACTCGCCCATCCTCAATCTATTGATGGTGGGCATCTTGGGGGGCGTGGTGTGCCTGTTTCAGCCTTTCCACATCGTGGGCTATCGCTATGGCTTTATTTTGCTGCTCGGTTCGACGCTCTTTTTCATCTTGTGGAGCCACATCTTGCCGAAAAGCGCCCGCCTAGACATCGATCTGCCGAAACTGACCTCATTGCAACACGGGATCGGTTTGGTGGCGGGGGCAGTCGTGCTGATCGTGTTGGTGGCAGGGGCGGCGTCGGTCAATGCCCCGCGTGAACCCTATGGCGAACGGCAACGCCTTTGGGATCGTATGAGCGCGGAAGAACAAGCCGCAGTCGCAACAGCGGCAACTCAAGATTTTAGCGGCATCGAAGTGCCCTTCTTGATCGTGCTGAACCTGTTTCCGGCGGCGTTGGTCTATTTTATCGTGCGCGAGGCGGCGGGGGCATTTGTGACGGGCGGCACGACGACGGCATCTGCCGCCGGACGACTGCCGGTATCGGCGCGCGTCAACTTTTGACGCGCGGCACAGGTTGCCGCGCCCTTTTAAAAAAACGCACAGGGCATGGAAGTTGCGGTTCCATGCCCTGCACAGTCGGTTTGTTGCCCTCATTATCCGCGAGGGCGGCGGGGGGGGGAAGCAGTTGCATTAATTGCCAGCGGGCGGGACGGCATCCTGTGGTGGTTGCGCATCTATGGGCGGGGGGATGATCCCCCGTGGGGTGAAGTCACAGGCACGGGCGGGCACCAACACGGAGCTATCGACCCAACCACCCGTCAGCGTGATGTCCCCAATTTGGAGCGTTGCTTGAAACCGTGCCTCGCCTACGACCATGGTGAGCGCCTGCAACGGGGTGCCGCCCGGCACCGTCAACAACGGGGTTTGGGCATCGGCTTGCGCGAAAATCTCGAAAGGTGCCTCGGCAATCGACATACATTGTCCATCCACCACGATAAAATCTTGGGGGACGACCATCGGCACGGGCAACCCTTGCCCCGGCGGTGGGGCGCTGAGGGGCGGTTGTCCGTCCACGGTGGGGACGGGGGTGGGGGGCAATAACGCGGTGCTGCCGCCTTCACCTGGCGGGGGAACAGCATCCGACGGGCGTGTTGCCGTCATAGGCGTGGGGCTTAGGGTTGCCACGACGTTGAAAGGGAGGCAGGTTGAGCCATCGAATACCCCATCAGCGGCATTGATCCACCCTTGAGTCACCCCACTGTCAAGACTCATCCCCTGAACATAAATCCAGTTCGTCACCCCATAGCGCGGGTCAGACCCGCTATAGGTTTCGATCACGCCCACGGTGCTGCCGCTCTCCAACAGCAGGATCACGCTGGCTTCTAAGGCGGGGCGGGAGCGCAACGGCACGTTGTTGGCGCTATCGATGATGACGGTGCAGACGGTGGCTTGCCCCGCTTGTTGATTGGGTGATAGGTTGGCACCGCCGATAAACGTTCCGCCCGAAGCCCCGCTTGATGGCAGACGGCTGATGAGCAAACCCGCGAACAAGACCACCGTGACGACGACAGCGAGCGAGAACAGTCCCCGTTGGGGGGCGAAGCGCGTTGAAACAGGACGACGGCGTGCCCACGTCGTGGATGTTGTGTAAAGTGGAAAAGTCGCTTGCATCATGTTATTTTGCTCCTGTGATCGAGCAGAAGGTTGCAAAAGTGGGTGGGTGTCTGTGAAGGCGGCGTGCAGTTCGATCACCGCTTGCTCCAACGCGGGATCGCGCTCTGCCGCCGCCAGCACCGCCCCGACCGTTTCAAAATCGCCGCGTTCGAGCGCGGCATGATATCGGAAGAGTAGTTTTTCGCGGGCAAGCTTTTGCTTATTCATAGCGATCCTCGTGTTTCGGATTCAGTGGTCGGTAAAGCCTCGCGCAGTCGTTTGAGGGCACGGTGCAGGCGTACCCGCGCCGCCCCCGGTGAAATCCCCAACGCCGCGCCTAAAGCCGCGCCGTCAAGTTCGTTTAAGATCGCCAGACGCAGCACCTGCGCGTCGTCGGCGGGAATATGGCTGAGCAGGGTTTCGACATCCAATTGGGCGTCGGCGGTGTCGCTGACGGCGTGCGCTAAGGCGGCTACGCGGTCAAACAACAAATCATCAGCATGGCTATCTTGATCCGCATACAGGTCGCGCACCAGGGGTTCGCGGCGGTGGAGGCGGGCTTGTTCGGCTTGGCGGCGGCGGATGAGGTTGGCGGCAATGCCCAACAACCACGCGCGTGGTTGTCGCCCTTCTTGAAAGCGTGACTCGTGGCGAAGCGCTTCGACCACCACATCACTCAGCAAGTCGTCCTCAGAGGTGTTCAAGCCGGCGCGATATAAGTACACACGCAGGATGGCTTTGAGCGTCTCGGATTCGTGGGCGATAAATTGCCGTAACCGCGAACTGCGATTCATCAAACCTCAACTTCTTCTAAAATTGCACAATCGACCGCAATCTGATTGCATGATGGATATTCAATGAGGTGGGGGCAAATGTTACAGGGGGCGAATGATGAGGGTCAGGTTTTGGGGTATCTTAAGCACCTATTGCCCTGCCCTTGTCTTTATGTTATCTTTCGTTCCATATGTCCGCCGTGCTTAATGGGAAATCCCCTTGTCCTCCAAAATCGCGCTCCTGATTGACGCCGAAAACATCTCGCACAAATATTTGCCTCATATTCTCGAAGAAGCCGAACTTCAAGGCGATATTGTTTTGAAGGCAGTGTATGGCAATTGGGAAAACCCACCTCTGCAAAAATGGTATGAAGTTGCCGCCAAAAGTAACTTGAGAATTCGGCATCAAGCCAATCCATCAAAAATAAAGAATTCATCTGATATGAAGCTTATCATGGATGCGATGGAGGTACTGTATCGCCTCCAAGTAGACGGTTTTTGCTTGGTGACCAATGACGCCGATTATGTGCCGTTGTGCGATAAAATTCATGAAGCTCAAAAATTGGTCATTGGGATAGGCACACCACAGGCAGCAGAAGGATTTATTCGTGCTTGTGACAAATTTATCTTTGTCGGGCGGGGAGAATCTTCTAGCCAGCCATTGGCTCCATTATTGACAGAACTTTTGACCGAAATTGCTGTCAACTCACCGAAACCAGTCGTAAAAATGGAACCGGCGGTGGCTGAAACCAATCAACAAGGGGTGCAAAAAATTCTAGTACAAGCATTTTCTAAAGCACTACCAGAGGATGCGCAGTGGATAACCTTATCTACGCTTGGTTCATACCTCCGTAAAATCCAGTCAGACTTTCAGTCAAATAATTACGGTCATTCGACCCTAACGAAACTCTTGCAAACATTGCCTGAGTTTGTAGAACTGAAAATCGAAGGAACTGTCACTTCGGCACGTCTAAAAGATGCTGTGAATGCCAAAGCGCTAAAATTAAATACACTACAAAAACTGATATTGGACGCATTTTCTAAAGCACAACAAGACGATCCGCAATGGATTTCCTTGACTTCTCTTGGAACTGCCATCAGTCAAGTCGTGCCCGGTTTTCGGTTAAATGGCTATGGACATTCAACTCTCACAAAACTTCTACAAAGTATGCCCGAATTCGTCGAAGTACAAGCTGTAGATGGAGTTAATTCCGCCCGGCTCAAAAAGATTTGAAGTTGCATGAACGGCATAAACGATGTCGCTGCAAATATATTGCCCCCAAGCGCCACTTTCGAGTTATGTCGACATGCTGTGGTACTGGGAAGGCTATCACCCGCCTCACCCGAAAGAGCGGATTCTGCCCGCTGGCATGATGGAAATCACGATTAATCTGGCGGATGAACCTTTTCAGATTTATAACCCACAGGATATGCTCCAACCTCAGAAAATCCATGGACTGAGGGCTGCGGGTGCGCGCTCCCAATATTTTATGGTTGATACGACACACCCTGCCTCAATTTTAGCCGTATGGTTTAAGGCAGGTGGGGCGATCCCTTTTTTGGGTGTTTCAGCCCCCGAACTGCATAATTTACAGGTGCTCCTGGAAACACTTTGGGTATCGCCCGTGAAGATGAGACGATGGGCGGATTTTTGACTGAAGGGCACCATATCCCCGATTATCTCAATAGTCTGCGCGACTATGATACCGTCTTGATGGGCAAGGACACCTATGAATGGGGATATCAATTTGGGGATCAGACCGGTCAGCCCTCACCAATCTACGCCCACATGGTGCAATATGTCTTTTCGCAAAGCATGGCACCCTACCAGCACGAACAGCTCCGTGTGATTCGAGAAGATGCGGCAGATTTCGTGCGCGCCCTAAAATCACAATCCGGGGGATCGATTTATTTATGTGGTGGCGGGAAACTGGCAGGGTATCTGATCGATCAGCACTTGGTTGATGAGGTGATTCTAAAAGTGAATCCGGTGTTGTACCGGATCGCCCCTCCCCTCAAATCACCTCGAACCGCAACCCGTACAGCAGCATCGCCTCGCCCACCAACGGCTGTGCGACGGCGGCGATCACGGTGCCATCGCGCCCCGCCCGCGTCCGTGCCCAATCGAGCGCCGTCCCCAAGTTGGGGGCATAGCGCACATCGTCATGGAAACGCCCTGCCGACGCCAACGCGACATCAGGCGCGGGGAAACGGACATTGGCGTTGATGTCACTGTGCGTCAAGATGATGCCTTCTACCGCCGGAGCCAAGGTGCGGTAGACGCCCTCGGTATCGCGATCCGACGGGGTGCCGATGATGGCGATCACGGGTGGGCGCAGTTTCTCCCCCAAACTCTTGAGCATCGACTCCGCCGCGATCACCGTCGTGGCACCATCCACCCACACCGCCGGCGCATCTTGAAGCTTTTGCATCCGACCGGGCCACTGCACCGCCGCCAAGCCCGACCGGATCGCGTCGGTATAGGCAGCGGATCCGTGTGGGATGCCCGTCAAGCGCCCGTGCATGTTGCCCGCCCCTTGTACCGCCAGCGTCGCATTTTCGATCTCGTAGCGCCCATGCAGCGGCAGGTACAACTCACCATAGCGCGTCAGCGTGAAGTGGATGCCCGCCTCGTCATGACGGACGAGTTGCCCCATGTCCATCGGCGCGATCCACGAAAATTCAGCGTCTTGGGCGTCGGCTTCGGTCTGCAACACTTCCAAAACTGCGGTCGCTTGGGGCACGCTATAGGCGGTGCTATGCGGCTTGATGATGCCGGCTTTGTGCCATGCGATCCGTTCCAGCGTCCCGCCGAGTTGGGCGGTGTGTTCCAGCAGTATAGGCGTGAACAACGATAAACGGTTGGGGGCGACCGCCACATCGTCATACCGCCCGCCGCGCCCGACTTCGAGGACGGCGGCGGTCGCCCCTTGCTCTTCAAACCAACGCAAAGCAATGGCGAGGAAAATCCCTTGCGGGCTGAGGTACTGCATCCCCGTGAAGGTCGCCTCAATGCGGTCGATCTCCGGCGCGATCTCGTCCACGATGCGGATGAAGTCCCCTTCGGGGATCATGCGCCCGTTCACGCGGATGCGTTCGCGAAAATCGACCAAGTGCGGGCTGGTCAGCATCCCCGT
>JBBRTY010000049.1:0-21159 GCA_038248285.1 Aggregatilineales bacterium | reverse complement strand
TTTCTAATGAGGTCAAGATAGATTAGGACGGTGTTTTAGAGACCGCATTCTTTTTGTTCGCTGCGACGGACGCGCAGAAGTGAGACCCTACGACGCTTCATGAGCCATAATGGACTGTGCGGCGATTTAGATGCAATTGCCCTGCCTAAAACCCCCATTTGTAGGTTGTTGGGTTCAGGCACTTGGTACGATAATTAAAGATGTGAGAATCGGCGGACTATAAACAAAGGACGAACGTTGAGAAAACTAATGGTAATCATGGTGTTTCTCGTGTTGGTGATGGGCATAGGGAGCGCACATGCCCAAGACCGGAGTTTGTACTGGCAACAATGGGATGTTTTGATCGATCAGGTGAACACAACCCAAAATCAATTTCGGGTCACAGAATCTTATGTGATTCAGTTTGATGGGCGATTCACATTTGGCACCGCATCAATCCCATTAGATCGGGTTGAGCGCATCAATGCCGTGATTGTGTCGCAAGACGGAAGGGCATTGACGGAAGCGCAGTCCTGTTCTGGTGCTGCTGGTACGTATTGTGTGGAATCGGTCAACAATGCTTTGGATATTAGATACTATTTCCGGCAGGAGATCGCCAGCGGACGCGGTGTCTTTGAGATTCAATACATGGTTTTTGGCGGGTTGCGCGTTTATCTCGATGGGGATCAGCTGTGGTGGGACGCAATCCCCGCTGAACACTTTGATTTCCCGATCCGTGCAAGCACGGTCACGGTCGAATTGCCCGACGGCTTTGCCCCGCGTGAAGGCGTCGATTCGGTGGTGACGTATGGTGCAGCCGGGGATGTGCAGGTCAATGGTACCCGCGTGACGGCAAGTGCCCGTAATGGGGTGGGCGGCTCAGAAGAATTTAGCCTTCGGGTGCAATATCCCCATGACCCCAATGCCCGCAAAGCCAGTTGGCAGGCGGGTTTTGATGACCAGCGCGCTTTTGCCGAAAATGTGCTGCCGCTGGTCAATTTGGGTTCGATAGCGCTGGCGCTGGTGGTGGCATTGGGGAGTGGATTTGGATTGTATGCGCTTTACAACGCCAGAGGGCGCGATCCGCAAATTGGACCGGTGCCGGAGTTTCTTTCGGAACCCCCGTCGAGCCTTGCCCCAGCAGTGGTGGGGTCACTGATTGATGAGCGTGCCGATACGCGCGATGTGATCGCCACTTTTATCGATTTGGCACATCGCGGGTATCTCGTCATCGAGGAAGGCAAGACCGAGGGCGTGTTTGGCTTAGGGAAGCAAAGTCAATTTACCTTCAAGCGCACCGATCGGTCAGCGGATGATCTCGCCCCGTGGGAGCGGATGTTGCTGAGTGGTTTGTTCAAGGCAGGCGTTATGGAGCGGGATTTATCCGCTTTGAAGGAAACATTCTATCAACAGATTTCAAAGGCACAACAAGCTCTGTATCAAGTTTTGGTTGACGAGGGCTTTTTCAAGAATAATCCCGAAAACACGCGGATGACCTACGGCTTGATTGGGGCGGGCTTATTTGGATTGGCGCTGTTCGCCTTTTTCATGTTGATGAATGTATTTTCGTCTGAGCAATTTATGTTAGGCCCGATGTTGCTGGCATTTTCGTTATTTGTCCCAGCCATCGGGATTGTCATTGTCGCACCCCAGATGCCCGCCAAGACCTTAAAAGGGGCGGAAGAAGCGGCGAAGTGGAAAGCGTTCTACAAGTACATGGCGAATTTGGAAAAATACGACTCGGTTGAAGCCGCGAAAGCGCGTTTTGAAGAATTCTTGCCGTATGCGGTCGCTTTTGGCTTGGATAAAACGTGGATTGGGGCATTTAACCGGGTCGAGAATATGCCGATCCCGTATTGGTATTTTCCCACTTACTTGGGGGGGCGTCGTTATACGCCCGGCACTGCTTTGCCGCGTTATCCACAATCACAAGGGTTTCCGGGTGGGGATATTGCGCGGGGCGGGGGTGGTTCCTTGAATGACGTGTCGGGCGGACTATCCGGCGGCTTAGAGTCGATCTCGTCGGGATTGAGCGATATGTTGAATGATGCATCGCGCATTATGACCAGCCGTCCGCAAAGCTCCAGCAGTAATTCCAGCGGCAGTTGGCGGGGTGGCGGGTCGTCTTGGAGCGGCGGAGGGTTTAGTGGGGGCGGTGGCAGTGGTGGTGGTTCGCGCGGATTTGGTTAAGATATAGAAAAGGAGAGCGCATGAATCAAACACGATTGGTTGGCGTCATTTTGGGCGTGATGGGGTTGGGCGTCGCGCTTATTGCAGGGTTATGGCTGGCAACACAGGCGGCGTCGGGCGAGACTGAAACTGGCGGGGTGCTGGTGGGTGCTGGCTTGGCGTTTATCCCCATTGCCCTGTTGATGGGCTTTGGCGTCTATTTCTATGTGCAGGGGGGCGTCCAAGCGCAAGGCGAGTCGGCGATGCAGCAGCAGCGTAAACTGCTGGACATTTTGCGGAGCCGAGGTAAGGTGAGCGTTTCGGATATGGCGTTGGAACTGAAAGTCAATGTTGATGCGGTCAAGGATATGGTGCATCAACTCGTCGGGCTTCAGGTTTTTAGCGGTTATGTCAACTGGGAAGAGGGTACACTGTATTCTGCCGAGGCGTCAAACCTACGGGCGCTCGATAAATGCAAGAATTGCGGCGGTGAGATCAGTTTGGTGGGTAAGGGCGTCGTCGCTTGTCGGTTTTGCGGGACGGAATATTTTCTGACGTAGGATGCTTGCGTTTGCTAGTTGGTAACGGTTCTCTAGGAGGATGAAGATGTCCGATTTATATGATCAGATCGTCGCACAGCGTGGATCGTTTGAAAACTTGTTATCGCGTATCCCCGGTTTTCGCGGGTATATCGATAAGGCAGGGCGGCGTACTGCCGACCGGATGATCCGCGATCATGTGGCAGATGCACTTCAGCAACGGGTCAATCGACTGGCGCAGATCGAGCGTAATTTGCTTGATAAGGGCGGGCTTGGGTTTATGAGCAAGACACAAAGCGCCAAGACGAAGTTGCAAACCTTTCATGACCGCGTGAAAGCGGCAGCGCCGGGATATTCTGGATTCATGGAAGCTGTGAAGGTAGAAGCCGAAGACTTAGAGCGGGTGTATAGTTTCGATGAGGCGTTGATGCGTTATGCAGATCGCTTTACTGACGCATTGGACGGGTTAAATGCCGCTGCCAACAGCACCGAAGGTATGGTTGAGGCGGTTACAGCGGCAATCAGCGCGCTGGATAGCCTGACGATTGAGGCAAATGAAGCATTTGATCTCCGTGATGATGTCCTTTCTGGGATCAGCCAAACATTATCTGATTGATCGGTACTGGTTTTAATTGATGCGTTGCCGTATTGAAATGAGGAGTTGTAGACATGCCACGTATTATAGATGTCATTGATCATTCTAATGTTGCGAATGATGAGCTTACCTATCGTGAACCCCAATCGGGCAGTGGCGATTGGCGTATGGGGTCACAGGTTATCGTCGGCGAAAGCCAAGCGGCGGTGTTTGTGCGGGGCGGCGAAGCGCTGGATGCTTTGGGACCGGGACGCCATACGCTATCGACCGCGAACTTACCGATTCTGTCTGGTCTGATCGGGCTGGCGACGAGTGGTCGCACGCCCTTTACAGCGGATTTGTACTTCGTCAATCTAAAGGATTTGCCCCAAGTGGGATGGGGCACCAACCCGCCTATCGTCATGGAGACGCCGGGGCGCGGCTTGGGGGTCGTTTTGTTGCAATCTCATGGTGTGATCGATATTGGCGTTGATGACCCGATGCGCTTTGTGAAGCAGTATGCTGTCGGCAAGCCAATCACCCGTTTGAACGACATCAAGGATCGTATTCAGGCGATGTTGGTGGGTGAAATTTCGGAATTGATTTTGAAGGCGAATGTGCAAAGCGTCCCTGATGCCAATCGTTTGTTGGGCGATTTGGAAGGCGCAATGCTGGCGAAACTGAATGAAAAGTTTGCCGCGTTGGGAATGCGTATCAAGGCATTTGAAGCGAATCCCTTCCGTGCGAAAGATGATGTTTCGCTGGATGAAATCCGTAATTATGTGACGGCGGAGGCATATGAACGGTATGCCAGCGAACGACGTTTCGGCATTGCCGAAACCGCAGCGGGCAATCAAGGCATTGGGGGTGGGCTTGCCAGTGCCGGGGTTGGTTTAGGTGTCGGGCAGCAGCTTGGTGCGACGCTTAACCCCGATATGGCGGATGTGCAGCGACGTATGGCGGAACAACAATTGCAAATGCAACAGATGATGATGAATATGATGGCGAATCAGTCGGGACAGCAACAAGCACCTGTACCGCCTATGGCTGCGGCTGCCCCCGCAGCTCCGGCGAATCCGCAAACAAAAGCCGAAATTCAGGCGCTGATCGATGGCTTGGATGCCAAATTGGTATCGGGCGAAATCAGTGAAGCGGTTTATAACCGTCTGGCGGATAAGTGGCAGAAGCGTCTCGACGAGATGGGGTAAAGATAAGGATTAGTTGCTAGGGAGCAAAGTAAACGGACGCGCACTGCGCGTCCGTTTACTTTCATGGCGATGGGATGGTGATTGGCAGGGTGTAATGATCGGTACCATCTGGCAAGAGGATTCGTTCGTTGGTGATGGGGTTGTAGAGTCCGATGATCAGGGTGTAATCAATCGCCCCTAGGGGATTGATTGAGAGTTGAAATACGTCGCGGAAGCGGTCATTGGGTTGCCAGTTGGTGCTATCAAGGCGACCCTCTTGTGGGAATTGGTCATCTTGAGCGTAGATCATATTCCCATTAAGCAGGTGAACGAAGAATTTCAAAGGGGTCTCGGTCGTGCCCAGCGGTGATCCATATATCCATAAGAAGATATCGCCATTGGGTTCGAGCCACAACTGAGTCCCTTCGAGAATCATGATGTCTTCAAAATTGGCATTGATAGGCATAAAGCCTTCAAGGTCAAACACTTCATAAGGCATGAATTGACGAACTGCGAGTCCTGCGATAGTGGTTTCGCGCAGTAATTGTAAATTGTTCTTTAACCAATCAAGGGCATCAGGGGCATTTTGCCATGCAGGTGGATTGGCGACATACCAGATAGACCGGTAGTTTGGGCTTCGCATAGTCAAGATCGAAGCGATTTCAGTTTGCGATTGCTGAGGATTGGCTGGAAGCTTCTGATCGCATTCTTGAGACAAGGTGTATTCGGTGCAGTAGAACGTGAAAGACTCGTCGGCAGCGGCTTGAACGATCAAGTCTGTGGAGGTGACACGATCTTGTAGATAAAGACTGAGGGCGCGCCAATCAGGACTTTTCGCATAGTCATGTACAAAGAACGATACAGACAGTAGTTGCACTAAAAATACAAAACCCGCGACAGCTTTCACAAGGACACCCATTTTAAAACGAACTGTAAAAGCGTATGCTAGGATCAGTGAAAGGATCACCGACACGGAGAGAACATAGCGGGGAGCAAAAACATTTAAGCGCGTAGATACAATGGCAATCCCTACAAGAGGGATAAGCAATAACAACAACAGCAGATAGAATTTGCTGATTGACCGCCTCAGCAAAAGACCCAACATGATCACAATAAAAACCAACAACAACACACCAAGCTGTGAAATCAGCGGATAGGCTTCGCCAAAAACAAGGGTGGGCAAAAAAGAATTCAACAAACGCTCAAAATCAAAATTGGCGGTGGTGCCAGTATAGCCTCCCCCGGAAAGCAAGCGATCTTGCAAATACCAAGGCGCGATCAACAAGGCAATAACGCACTGCGCTATAACCCATCGCAAGAGCAACGTTTGTTTACGTAATGCCGTCGTAAACACGTACACATTCAAGGCTGCAAGCGTAAACAACTCTAAATAGTAGATATATAGCGATAACACCGCTGCCGCGACATAAAGAAACCAATCTAAACGTCGTCCGCGATCTAGTGCCCTAAGCGCCAGCCATAACGCGAGCGGATTGGTCACAGACCAGATGGCATAGTTACGAGCGTCTTGGGCGTGCCACAACATAAACGGGTGAAATGCCCAGATGAGGGCTGCGATCACCCCTGTGCGGGTTCCAAAGAGACGCTTACCGAGCGCAAACAGCACGGGAATACCCATGATGCTTAATAGGGCGGGCAAAAAACGTACGACATTTTCTTGGGAACCCACGACGAGGGCATATGCCCGATATAGGGCATAACTCAGGGGCGCTTGCGGATCAACGGTGACAATGTTGGCAAGGGTTTGGGCAAGTGGTTCACGCATCCAGTGAATGACGGTGAAGGCTTCATCACCACGAAGCGGGATAGCATTGAGTTGGTGTAAGCGCAACCAAGCGCCCGCCAAGGTGATGATCACAACAAACCACATACCCCGTTGATCCAAACGCGCCATTTTGTTGATTTTCAAAGCGAGAGTGTCGCAGCTTCAAATGCGGCAATTTGGTCGGGTGTTAATGGATCGCGTTTATCGGCAGTGCTGTAATCTTTGATGGTCTCTTTGAGGGGGATGGTCTTTTTGCCGTTGTAATAGACGACTGGAACCGACGATGAAATCACTTCAACAGAGGCGCGCGGGTCGGTAAATACGATGATCGGGTGAATTTCCACATTCGGCTCAATTGCGTGAATGAGCTTTTGAGCATGAGCAACGGCACGCTGCACATCTGCCATTGGATTGCCCAAGCCATCAAAACGCAATAGGTTCACAATGCGTAATAAGAGGGTGCGATTGGCACGCCATTTATCATCTTCAACGATAAACTTGCCATCATGGTAACGGGTGATGATCACGAATACCCCTTGTGGTGTCACGAGTAGGTGACGGGCGGGATTGTGATAGTAATTGTACAGAACGCTGCGGGTGCTAATGCCCTTCAAGCCCTCGCGGATGACGTTCTCCGGGCGCGGAACACGTACCCATTGATTGGTCATGCGTACCGAGATGATGGTTGAGATAAAGGCGACAGGGAGGAGCAAAGCTTGGGCGATAACAATGAAGCTAAATGTGTCCTCGGTGCTGGCAGTTTGCTGATTGATGATAAACAACCCGCCAATCAAGACAGCGAAGGTGACAAAAAATAAGTATTGGGCAATTTGACGATTACGACGCACAAGTTTTTCATTGGTTTCAATACGCATGGGCTATTCAATTTCTTTCGATGATTAAAAAGAGGGCGGTAACGCTACCGCCCATTAGGAAATGGTGTTGCGTTGGGATGCTGATTAGCGAATGAAGTATGCCATGTTTCCGGGATAACGAATTTCGGCACAGATCAGGTCGCCGACGCGGGCACTGTCCAAAACCGTCCAAACACGAGGCTGGCTATAGGCAACGGCAAAGACGGCGCGGTCAATATCTTCGGCAGCAGGGCGGATACAGTGCGTGATGCGCACACTAAAACGATTGGGCACGACACCCCCTGCTTTGAAGGCGATGACATCATAGACGTTTCCACGTAGCGTATAACCAGCCGGTACCGGGGGTGCCTGATAGACCTGTGTGATTTGCGTGCAGTGTAGGTTGATTTGGTCTTGGTAGCTGACCATTTCATCCGCCGAGTCATAGAGCAAATTGCTACAGGCAGGATAGCCTGTCAATGCGGACGTGTTGACATCGGCATTTACGGCAGGGGTTCCTACTACGGTGGTTCCGCCAGCGCCCGTAATCTCTAAGGTAATCCGGGCTTTGCCGCCCAAATTGACATTGACTGGGGCGCTGCCATCAGAGGGACCTAAAATACTGGCTGAAGACAGCCGATTGAGGTCAAACCGTCCGCCGGGTGTCCATGCCCACCATGTGAGTACAGAGGTGCCTGAGGTGTCGGCAGAAAACACAAAGTTGACCGGAAGGTAAAAACCAACCCAAATGACGGGCTGAGTTACGGTGATGGGGGTGGGCAATACGGCGGTGAATGTCCCTGCGGTGTTGATAGTCACTTGAGTAGTCCCCACCAAAGTCGCGTCGGATGGTGAGCCGCCATTGCCATCTTCGTAAATCACGAGATCGATGGGCGTGCCGGGGACAGGCGTTTGGACGCTGATGCTGACGCGATCAATGACCGCAGGGCGGTTGATCCCAATGGAATTTAGGTCAAAGCCATTCATGATTAACGTAGGTTCGCCGGAAATGAAAAAGGGAGCGCTACCGCTACCACTATTGAGCGATAACACTGTATCGCCGGCTGAGACCCCTGTCATGCTCAAAAGCAACAAGAATACGGTCAAGAAACTCAAAAAAAAGCGCTTTGACATGTTGTCATCCTTTTTTATCGGGCATTTCGTACCGTATTGTAGGCAGTTCGGGTCAAAGGATCAAGTTATGTCCCCTGATTTATCGAGTTCACAGGATTATAATCAACAGATTATCCCGATTTGTGATTAATGGAGTGGGTATCCAAAATAATGCCGGAACTTGCTTTGCTGGGTCTGGTCATGATCCTAGGGTTAGGCGCGTATTGGTCTATGGTGATATTTCCGCGTCAGCGGGATTTTCAGAAACGCGAGCAATATTTCTCGCAATTGGAGGTCGGTGACGAAATCATCACCTATGGTGGGGTTATTGGACGCATTAAAATCATCGAACTTGACAAAGGGATTGTTCATTTAGAAATTGACGACAATGTTGTCATTCGTTTGATCGCGGCATCCATCGCGCGAAAATACGATCCTTCAGAATTTGAACCAGAACCAACCGATGATGTTGGCAGTCCACCACCGTAGGTGTAATGTCCATTGCCTGTGCTGTGATCTCAACAGCCCTTCGCTCTTCATTCGCTAGGCAGATGGTGGATTTGCTTTAATTTTTCAACAATAACATGCTCTGTATTATGGGAAGGATTTTCATGCGCACACATTGGCGCTGGTTCATCATCATTGCACTCCTGATTGTATTTTCAATCTGGGTCGCCTTGCCGGATACCACTGGATTTCAGTGGGATAGCGATGGGGATGGCACCTCCGATATTGGCATTAACGTTCAACAGAGCTTAGGGTTGGACATTGTGGGTGGTTTGCGCGTTCTGTTACAAGCCCAACTGCCGGTGAATAGTTTCACGGTGGAAGATTTACGACAAACCGCCAATAACGTCGCGCGGCGTGTGAATGCGTTAGGTGTGACCGAAGCGACTGTGCAGGTACAAGGCAATAGTCGGGTGCTGGTGGAACTTCCCGGTATCACCGACCGCGAGAGCGCAATCCGAGCGATTCAGCAGACGGCACTCCTTGAGTTTGTTGATTTTCAAGGTTTGGCAGGTAGTGTTCAGCAGCTTACCGGTCAGAGCATCCTCACCTCACAACAATACGAGATTCAACAAGCGCGTGGTACGCCGGCGACAGGCACTGTCAACCCAGCAACGGGGCAACCGTTCCAGACAGTGATGACGGGCGCTGATTTGCAATCCGCCGCCGCCCAGATTGATCCTAATAGCGCGAGTTGGCATATCAGCTTTGAATTGACAACAGAAGGCGCACAGATTTTTGGACCCTATACTGCTTCTCGTATTGGACAACCCATGGCGATTGTGTTGGATGGGGTGGTTGTATCAGCGCCGACGATAAATGCTCAATTGACTACTGGCGGAATCATTAGTGGTAGTTTTACCGAGTCTGAAGCGAAACTGCTGGCGTTACAATTGCGTTCGGGTGCGCTGCCGATCCCGCTGGCGGTGCAAAGTGCCGAAACTGTTGGGGCGACATTAGGGCAAACCTCCGTCAATTTAAGCATTCGGGCGGGAGTACTCGGCGTTTTCGTCGTGTTGCTGTTCATGATCGTTTACTATCGTGTGCCGGGCATTGCTGCGGATATGGCGCTCATTTCGTTCATCCTCTTCAACTATGCTGCCTATAAACTAATCCCCGTCACGCTCACGTTACCCGCCATCACCGGTTTCTTGATCTCCATCGGTACGGCTGTCGATGGGAATATCCTGATTTTTGAACGTATCAAAGAAGAACTGCGGGATGGCAAACCCCTCGATCAAGCAGTGGTGGTTGGTTTTGAACGTGCGTGGCAGTCGATCCGGGACTCTAATTTTTCAACCATCATCATCTGCGGCATTTTGTTTTTCTTCGGGCAAACGCCGGGGGCAAGTGTGGTGGCTGGTTTTGCGGTGACGTTGGGCTTAGGCTTGGTCATCAATCTATTCACCGCAGTGATTGTCACGCGGACATTTCTCAATTTGATCATTTCGCTGATGCGTTCGTCGTTAGAACGTCGCATGTGGCTGTTGGGGGTATAGACCATGTTTAGTATCGTTCAGAAACGACGTTACTTCTTCCTATTCTCGTCGGTCATCATCATCGCAGGGTTGCTCATCATGGGGTATTCCCTCGTGACGACAGGCAACCTGTTCCGCTTAAGCAATGATTTTGTAGGTGGTAGCATCTATGAACTGCGTTTCCAAGAAGCGGGCATGGATGAATCGAGGTTGCGGGATATCTTCACGGAATTTGACAACACGAACATCACGATCCAACAAGTTGGCGCAGTAGAAGAATATCGTTGGTCAGTACGTTCCAGCTTCCAAGAGAGCAGCACCACCGAGTCGCTGATCAATCGTCTTGATGAAGCCGTACCGCTGGATCGTGATAGCTTGTTTTTTGAACAGGTTTCCGCGACGGTAGGTGAAGAGGTAACACGAGCGGCAGTGGCAGCGGTTGTTATCGCGGCGCTGGTCGTCACAGGATTTATCGTTTTGGCATTTCGGGAAGTCCCAGATGCGTTTCGTTATGGTGTCTGCGCCATTGTGGCGATGATTCATGATGTGCTGATTATGTGTGGCATTGTATCATTTATGGGGTTGATTTCTGGATGGGAAATCGACTCCCTCTTTTTGACGGCAGTGCTTACAATTGTCGGGTTCTCTGTACAAGATACAATCGTATTGTTTGACCGTATCCGCGAGAATATTCCTAAGCACTTAGGCGAGCCTTACGACGTCATCATCAATCGCAGTATTTTGGAAACCATTCATCGCTCCCTGGCGACACAACTGAACGTCTTCTTCATCATGGCGGCGATTTTGTTGTTCGGGGGCGAGTCGATCAAGCAATTTATCGCCTTGCTGTTCGTTGGTTTGGTTTCTGGCACCTATTCTTCGATCTTTATCGCAGTTCCGCTTTTGGTGGCATGGGATAAGGGGGAAATCCCCTTCCTGAAACCGCCTTATGTGAAGTTGGCGACGGCTAAAGCTGCCGCCGAGAGCTAAGACGGACTACGATATTTGTTCGTCGTAAATGGTTGGAAGTGTGAAATAGAAGGTGGAGCCAACCCCAAGTTCACTTTCCAACCAAATCGTACCGCCATGGGCTTCGACGATCCGTTTGGCTATCGTCAAGCCCAAGCCGGTGCCTTGGGGTGCCCCCGAAGAATCTGCAACCCGATAAAACTTCTGAAAAAGCAATTTCTGATCGCGGCGGTCAATACCCCCACCACTATCCGCCACCGCGATCTCCACAAAAGGATCATCGTGTTTTGTGCTGAGGTAGGCAGAGATATAAATTGACCCATTAGGTCGATTGTATTTTATGGCATTCGTAAGCAGATTAAGCAACACCTGTTTGATTTTGCCTTGGTCCGCTGCCACTATGAAATGTTCAATCTCAAATTGGATGGTCACGCCCCGTTCGCCCGCTTGCGGGGTGACGATTTCAACACAATCGGTGACGAGGCGCTGTAATTCCCAGCGCGACGTTTCAATGCGTACCCGCCCACTTTCTAAACGCGCCAAATCGAGAAATTCGTTGGTCATCCGAATCAGTCGTTCGGTTTCGTGCTGCATCGTATCGATCAATTCATCCCGTCGCGATGCATTGACCGCTGGATGTTTCATAAGGACGGTGGTCGTCTTCAAGGCGGCGAGGGGGGTGCGGAGTTCGTGTACCATCTCTGCCATGAAGTCGCTTTGCTGAAAGAGGCGAGCGTTTTCTATGGCAATGGCAGCATGACCCGCAAGGATGGTCATAATTTTGATGTCGGCATCATCAAAACGAGTATTATCGCGTTTGTTCAGCGCTTCCAAGACACCAATGGTGACATTTTGTGCTTTTAGCGGCACTGCCAATAAATTCCGCGTTTTGAACTGAAGCTGGTCATCAACTGATTTGAAGAATTGAGTGTCCCCCGTGACCGACTGAATCACGCGCGCCTCGCCGTGACGCACTACCCAGCCCGCGATACTGCCTTCGATAGGGACGCTGATGCGCTCAAGTTCTTGAGCGGGGATGTTCATCGCCATCTCGAAATATAATTCCCCAGTGGCAGGTTCCAGCAACAGCAAGGAGGCATCTTGGGTATTGGTGAGTTCGGCGGCGGCATACACAATTTGACGAAGTAATGCCTGATGATCCAGCGTTGAGTTTAACTGCCGCGTGATCTCAAAGATTTGCTCGTAGCGTTTGAGCAAATACGTCGTATTCATATTTGTGTCGCGTCCAGAACCAGCGCTGGCGATAGTCATATGCTTTGTTCCACCCTACGAAGAATATCGGGCAACAATTGGGCAGCATCATACGCCACATGAACTTGGGCACGATGATCGAGATGTGTCGGTGACAAGTTGATGATCACTAATTTGCCATGACCTTTTTTTAGAGTCAGCAAGGGCATATCGCTGGCGGGTGCTACTTCTAAAGATGAACCGATAATGATCATTAAATCAGCGTTTTCGGCTTGGTGGCGCGCATCTTGTACCACTTGGAAGGGGAGTTGCTCGCCATAAAGAACAACATCAGGTTTGATAACCCCTCGGCAATCTTGACAACGGGGCACCGTCCGATCTTCTAACAATTTCTGAATGATGGGAGCGGCATCGAAGGCTTGGAAACAATGGGTACAGGTCGCTTGGCGGATGTGTCCATGTAGTTCCAGCACTTGCTGACTACCCGCAACCTTATGAAGGTTATCGATGTTTTGGGTGATCACAGCGTGCAAAAGCCCCATGCTTTCGAACTGTGCCAAAGCGTCATGCGCAGGGTTTGGTTCAGCATGTTGAATCACGCTGAGGAGAGGGTAAATCCAATCATAAAAAGCTTTGGGATTTTGCCGAAAACCGTTAATGCTCGCCACGTCCATTGGATTAACAGAGGTAGTCGTCCACAAACCCGATGCCGTGCTGCGAAAATCAGGAATACCCGAAGGGGTACTGATGCCCGCACCAGTGAACGCAACGGCATGGCGCGAATTTCGCAGCAGGTCGGCTATTTGGGCGACTACTTCCGTCATCTGCGCCATGAGTGTTGTGCTTTCATTTAAATAGACAACGCTTGTTTATGAGGACAAGGCACCCGTCGTTCGCATCCGGGCGCTAATATCTTCGGAAAGCTTGATCAGTTGGCTGGAAGCAATGGCGGTTGGTTGGAAAGTGACCGCCGGTACGTTGGCTTGTAAAGCCTGGTTGAACAACTCCGAGGCAAGCGAGATCACGGCACGGATTTCCATGCCCAACACTTGCTCGACTTCGCGCCACGAGGGTGTGGTTGAACTAGCAGCACGGTTCACCACGACAATACTCACCCGTTGCTGATCAGCGACGGTGGAGGCAATTTCTTGGATAATTTCACGCGCAACCATCAAGGTGACATAAACAGGGTCGATGACCAACACGATGTGATCGCATTCCCGTTGAAGGAAATAGCTCAAGGGGTTCAAACTGCTGCCCAGATCGATAAAGGATAAGCGTGTCAATGATCGAAGCCCACGAATCACTGCCGCCGCAGAATCGCGGGAGTATTCGATGGCGCTTTCAGAAACGCGCGTTGATGAAAACAAACCACGCAATCCCGAAGGATGCGCAACGAGTTCCGGCTCAATGAGACGGTTGGTGATTTGATCAATGGGCTTGGATAAGACATTTGCCATGCCTTGTGCCCGTCCTAAGCCAATGCTGATGCCCATCGTGCCGTTACCGAGTCGGAAATCAGCCACAATTGGGTTTTCGGCGGCAAGAATGCGTGCCGCCGCCATATTTAAGGCGACCGTGGTTGCCCCGACACCGCCTTTGACCCCCAACACGCCAACAACTTTGCCTCGTAGCGTCGCCACCGGTTTTACAGCGGCGGAGCGTGCCAAGATGGAGCGCACGCGCGATGCCAGTTCGGCAGGGTGTGTCGGTTTGGTGAGGTAATCGTCAGCACCTGCTTCAAACCCCGCGACTTTGTCGTCAATCATGGTTTTGGCAGTGAACATGATGATGGGTGTGCCTTGCGTGCGCGGATCGGCACGCAAACGACGGCAAACTTCGTAACCATCCATATCAGGCATCATGATGTCTAGGATGATCAAATCTGGGCGATCACCGATCGCACGTCCGAGTGCTTGAATGCCAGAATTGACGGCTATCACTTCATAGCCGTTTCGTTGCAGCATCAACCCGATTAACTTTAGACTATCTACATCGTCGTCAACAACGAGGATTCGCTCAGGCATGATTTTCACAGATTTGTATGCCAATAATGTGATACCGAGTCTAACATGAACGGAATCGTCACGCAAGAAGCGCAAGAAACTCGCGACACGCTATTTTAAGGAATTGCCGAAGGGTGGAGATTATAACGAGCAGATGCGTACTTCTTGTTGCCATCCCTGACCAGTGAGGACTATAATTAAAATCACTTTAACTTCATGGTGGCGCACGCGCGAAGGCGGACTGGATGCAGGGCGATAGGCACCAAGGGCAGAATGCGCGATTATTCGAAGCGATGCTCCAAATTATTACTGATCCGATTCTAATCTTCGACGAGGATTGGCAGTTGTTGGTCGTCAACCCGACAGGACGACATATCTTCCCTGAGAGTGTGGTGGGCGCTTCGGCAACACTGATCCTAAAGGATGAAGCATTTGTCGCCGCATTGCATAAAGGAACTTTACCCAACGAGTGGCATGTGAGCGAAGAAGGGCCCTTCTTCATTCCCCGTTTGTTGGTGTCGCCAGCCGATGAGACCCTCACAAGCCATTATGTTCTGCTTTTGCGCGATATTTCCTCGTATAAGAAATTGTCACACAACCAAAATGAATTTGTGCGGATTGTATCTCATGATTTAAGGACGCCGCTCACCACGATCAAGGGCTATACGAGCATGATCGGCATGGTGGGGGAGATCAATCCGAAGCAACAGGAATACAATGAGAAGGTCATGTCGGGGATCGCTCAACTCGCCAGTTTGGTCGAAAACATCCAAGACGCAGGGCGTTTTGATGTCGAGACCGGGTTTTATGTGATGCAGCGTAGTCAGTGTGATGTCACAGAGATCGTAACCCGTGTCGTTGATGGATACCTCATCCCAGCGGAGAAACAAGAGTTGCGTTTAACAGTGAAAATCGCGCAAGATGTGCCGATCATCAATGCCGACGGCAATATGCTTGAGCGTGCTTTGACCAATTTGGTGGACAATGCCATTAAATACACACCCAATGGTGGGAAAATTACAGTCAGTGTGGAACGTGTCAAAGAACAGTTGATCATCAGCGTCACGGATACGGGGCTAGGTATCAGTCCTGAAGATCAAAAGCGCTTGTTTCAACGGCATGTGCGCATTAACCGAGAAGAACATAAACGGATCAAGGGGAGCGGATTAGGGCTGTTTATCGTGCGCAGTGTCGCCCAACGACACGGTGGGGATGCGTGGGTTGATAGTATCCAGAACGTGGGCAGCGTTTTTGCGTTTAGCATCCCACTTGCCGGTGAAAACTTAATTTTGCCGGATCAAAAAGCGTGATTAGTTTGCTTTACCCACCCTGTTCAGATAGTTTTTTGAAAACCACATGACCATACGCATATTGACCGAAGATGTGGTTGCGAAAATCGCAGCAGGCGAAGTCATCGAGCGTCCCGCTTCGGTGGTGAAAGAGCTTGTTGAAAATGCGATTGATGCGCAGGCATCGGTGATTCATGTCGCTTTGCAAAGTGACGGGCGGCGGCGCATTCAAATCAGCGATAACGGCATCGGCATTCCTTCGGAAGAAGCAGAACTGGCGTTTGCACGCCATGCCACGAGTAAATTACAGCAAGCGGAGGACTTGTTTAATGTTTTGACGCTGGGTTTTCGCGGGGAAGCCCTGGCAAGTATTGCTGCGGTCAGCCTAGTGACCTTGACGACACGCAATGAAGAGAATGAAACGGGCACCCTGTTGCGGGTCGAAGGGGGACGACTAGAGACTCGTAGGGCAGTAGGGGCACCCCGCGGAACGGTCATCGCTGTTGAGAATTTATTCTACAATACGCCTGCCCGCTTAAAATTCATGAAAAAGGAAACAACTGAAAAGCGCCACATCGCTGGCATCATCACCCGCTATGCGATGGCATATCCGCGCATTCGGTTCACCCTTGAGCAAGATGGCTATGAGGCGTTTCGGACGAGCGGCACAGGACAATTGATCGATGTCGTTGCGGGGGCACTGGGTATCGAGCAAGTTCATGATATGTTGGAAGTCAGTGATCAATCTGGAGACGTGCATGTCGAGGGTTTCACGTCCGCACCTCGTCTAAACCGCGCCGACCGTTCTCGTATCACCTTGTTCGTGAATGGGCGATGGGTGCAAGATTCAGGACTGACCTATGCGGTCATTCAAGCCTATCACACCCTGCTGATGACGGGGCGTTTTCCGATAGCAGTCTTGATGATCACCGTGCCACCCGATGAAGTTGATGTCAACGTACACCCCACCAAAGCTGAGGTGCGTTTCCGAGATAATGATAAGGTGTTTACCACCCTTCAGCGGGCAGTGCGGCGTGCCATTATTCAGCAGGGGACGGCTCCCATGTTGCGGGATCGGCGTTTTGAGGCACACGGACATACTGATTCTGCCCAAGAACCGTTTGCTGAACAAACTGCGCTGGATATGCCACTGGATACGCCCGGACAATTCGCTCGTCATCGGTCGATGATCACCTATGCTCAAGATGAGGGCGGGACAACGATCCCTGAAGGCTTAGGGGCACCTAGCCGACCCAGAACATTGCCATTGCTACGGATCATCGGGCAAATTGGGGCGAGTTATATCGTAGCGGAGGGACCGGCTGGCATGTACTTGATCGATCAACATGCTGCCCATGAGCGGGTACTTTATGAGCAATTCATGGCGGATTACCTGAAACAGGGCACGATAGGGCAATATGCTTTAGATGCCCAAAGTATTCAAGTCGCCCCAGACGAGGCGCGTATGATCGAGGAACAGTTGCCGGTGTTGCGCGAATTGGGCTTTGATTTGGAACCGTTTGGACCGAATACTTTTGTGGTACGAAGTGTACCCGCGATGCTGGCTGATACCGATCCTGCCAGCATGTTCACCGGTATTCTGGACGATTTGGCACAAGGCAATCAGCCGGGACTGGCATCCATTGAGGAAAAAATCGTGTTGCGCGTCTGCAAGACCGCAGCCGTAAAAGCGGGGCAAGTATTGAATCACGAGCAAATGCAGAACCTGATCCAACAACTGGAACGCTGCCAAGCCCCTTTGACGTGTCCACACGGGCGACCGACGATGATACATATGAGCAGCCATCAGTTAGAACGAGAATTCGGCAGAATCCAGTAATTCTATCGCGACAGGATCGAAACCCACGCCTATATCATCGCGCGATGATATAGGCGTGGGTTTTGTGTAAGACTGCTAGCGGCTTTGCCAATAGAAGGTGCGGAACGAGGGCTGTGCGCTGACAAACCGATATGCCCCTTGGTCATTGGGGGCGGCGACCGTCACACGCCAGCGGATGGTATGGGTTTGCCCATCGGTCGGGATGAGAGATTCGGGCAGGTTGAAGGTGGTGGCGCGGGTGATATCGACAAATTGCGTACCGGCTGTTTCATCGTTGATCTCGATTAAATAGACCTCATTGGCACGGAGTATGCCGGAACTGCTCCATTGCAAGGGGAAGGAACGCCCCGGCGCACTGGACTCGTTTGGTGGAAAAATGGCGACAGGTGGGGCATAAGTAGGGAGTGGGGTCGCGGTTTCCAACCCTGAAAAAGTCGCCGATAAGGTCGGTGTGGGGCTAGGTGCGGGGACATTGACGAGATCGCCGATCCGCATGGAGACATTGCAATCGGGTCCGCCAGAGGGGTTGGCAAAGTCACAATTGACGAAGAATAGCTGTGGATTGAGGGTCGCCAAAATCGGTAAGTTGGTATTGTATTGTCCCGCAATGCCGAGGATGGTAATCCCTTCGCGGACTTCAACTTGGCTTACTTGGGCAATGCCGGCGATCACCACATCGGGTTGATTCGGTTGCGCGGTTTGGGTCAGGTCTTGCCCGAAAAGGGTGGGGGTTGGGGTTGGCAATGGGATCAAAATACTTGACCCGGGGGGCGGAAGTTGATTAGGGCTAGGCACATTGGGGTTAATGCGGATGATCTCGTTGACGACCGAACCATCGCGATAAAAAAAGGGGGCTTGTTGGATGATATATAAAAGCGTGTCATTCGCTTGAATGATATAGGTGGCATAGGGGTTGGGCGTGGGGCTGGCGGTCAAGGTCTCGGTAGGCAAAGGCGTGATCGTTGGCGGATCGGTCGCCACGATGGGCATCGGTGAAGGCGCATCGGTGAACATCGCCGTTTGTGACGGCGGTAGCGGCGTTTGGGTGGGACTAGGCGTCACAGCCGCAGTGGGACTAGCGGGCGGAGCGGGGGAAAAATTACACCCCGCCAGCAGCGATAAGGACACCCCAAGAATGAGCAAGCTCATACATGAACGATGATTGATCATAAGTCAGTTAACTCGCTTGTGTGCGCGCTTCCCAAGTAAATAAGCGTGTATCTGTGACAAAAGAGGGTGAGTCCGGTTGTGTAATCCGTATGACGCCAATCGACCACTGATAATCGTGAGCGACAGTGTCTGGGCTGTGCCACTCTTCGGGAATAATAAAGAAAAGATCGCGTGTTTGCGCGGTAAATGAGGTTCCGGCGGTGAGATCATCGACTCTAATAAGATAGGCTTCATCTTCCGCCAAAATCCCAGTACCTACCCAGCGCAGGGTAATCAGTTCCTCTCGCAAAAAGAAGGCGCGGTGCGGGGGATTCGCTAAACTGGGCGCGTTAAAGGTTGGCGTCAGGGTGGGGGTTGGGGTTTCGCTGCCGTTTAGGGTTGGCGAAAGGGTGGCAGTTGGGGTAGGCAAAGGCACGCGAAAAGCCTGTCCGACATAGATCAGGACTGTACAGCGCGGTCCACCACTATCGAGGCTGTAATCACACTGTGAAAAAGGGATTTCGGGATTTAACTGCGAAAGTGTTTCGGCATTGGTGCCATATTGATAGGCAATACCGATCATGTTTTCATCTGTCCGCACGATGTGATAGCCTACTCCGGGCGGCAACTCATTGGTGGCGGTAGGCAAAATCGCGGCGATGGTGGGGGGAGCGTCGCTCGCCGACGGACTCGTTTCTAAAGCATTGTCGGCGGCGGATGCAAAAGCAACTTGATTTGCCGGCAAGGTGCTGACTCCTTGCGCGGCGGCGTTGGGATCGGGGATAGCGGTGGGCAACGGTACGAGAATTTCCTGCCCTTGCTGGATGAGTTCCGGTGAACTGAGATTATTGAGTTCCAAAACCGTCGGCATAATATCCAAGGTACGATGCCCGCAGTTGAAGATAATACTGATGAGATCATCATTGGGCTGTACCACACGACGACAGGGTCCGGGTGTCTCGGTCAGGGTTGCGGTAGGTGGGCGCAAGGTCACGGTGGACATGATCGGCGGCGGCATGGTATTGGTTGGAGCAGAAAAATCTGCCGTCGTGGTAGCCATAGGAGTGATCAACAACGCCAGATCGGGCGTTGCGGTAGGATTTCTAGAAGCAACAATGGTCAGCAGAAAGGGAACTGCCAAGATCGTGAGCAGCAACGCGCCACCCGCTAAAACAGCCGCAAAAATTAGGCTGGCACGACGACTGACTTCGCCTTCCAAAAGATCGACCTCGCCATAGCGCCGCTCGAAGGGCGTACCCGAACGGGCAGCGGTGAGGTTTGGAGAAGAAGCTTCAGGGGTATCCCCCAGCGCCGCACCACAAATCGCGCAGACTGTTGCGCTTCGATGCGCACGACTACCACAAATGGAACACAGCTTGAATGAATTCATAGGGTTCATTATAGCAAGTGTCGATAGCGCCTTCGAGGGGCAGTGGTTGTACGATGGCTAGACAATGGAAAGCCATAGGAAATATAGGGGAAGCGATGCCATTGGCAAAATATCAACATGTCCTCAATAATTGAGATCCCCGCGCATGAACGTCGTCATTATAATAGAGATCATCATGCTCGGTCTCGAAAGGAAGTGTTGCCATGAGTGTCAACAAAAAATTGGTCGTGTATCATTTGGCAAGGCTATCGGATAAAAATGTTGATGTGCGTCTTAAATCCATACAGGAACTTGCTGATCTAGGCGATATTGAGGCGCTGCCTACCCTAGAAGCGCTGTATCGTGACGATCCTGACTCGTCGGTCAGGAAAGCCGCTCAAGAAGCAGGGCGGGCGATTTATGTGAAAAGCCATCAATCCTAAAGGAGCGTGATGGCATGATAGCCATCACACTCCTTTTGTGAGGTCAGGGGGTTATGGGCATAAGCCCGCCATGCGTTCGCGAATTTGAATTAAGCTTGCTTGCAGGGATTGCAAACGGGCTTTTTCTTTATCCACGACATCGGGTCGGGCACGGCTGATGAATTGTTCGTTGTTCAGCATTCCCTCGGTGCGGGCGATTTGCTCTGTGAGTTTATCTGCTTCACGACCCAGACGCTCGCATTCGACTGCGGCATCGACAAAATCAGAGAGCGGCAGGAAAGCAGTGAGGTCGCCCACCACCACCGACGCAGATTGATCGGGCGTGGTTTCGCTTGGTTCCAGAAAACGATATTCCGCCACGTTGCATAAACGGGGCAACATATACCCGCACGATTCAAGAGCTTCGCGATGAGAACCGGGTTGGATGAGCGCTGTGATTTTGCGCGAAGGTTCAACATTGTATTGATCACGCACGTTGCGAATACCACGCACGAGGTCGATGAGCAAGATCATCTCCGCCTCGGCTGTTTCATTGATGTACGCTTGTTCGGCTTGGGGCCATGCGGCAACGATGAGCGCTTCGCGTTCATCAGCGGCATGAGGCAGATAACGCCAGAGGTCTTCGGTGACAAAGGGCATGAAGGGGTGTAATAACCGCAGCCCCGTGTCTAAGATGTAGACCAACACCCGCTGAGC
>JBBRTY010000048.1:0-21202 GCA_038248285.1 Aggregatilineales bacterium | reverse complement strand
GCGCCCATGAACATGCAGGATATCGACTTTCGCCGTGTGACAATATGCCGCCAAACGCCGCATCGCCCCGAATTCAAAACGTTTACGGCGGTCGAGGACAAGCACGGGGATATCGGGGCGCAAATCCGACGCCAACGTCATTGCCGCGCGCGTCACACACACCGAGACCTGCTGTCCGGCGGCGGCGCTGGCGTTGGCGATATCCACCAACATCCGCTCGGCACCCCCAGCGGCGAGACTGTCGATCACATGGAGAATGTGCATGGCACCCCTACTTTCGTCCGCGAAATGTCCACAAGCCGACGAGAAAACCCGCGCCATAGCTGAGGTGGAGCGTCACGAAGATGATCACCAACGCCGGAAAATAACGCCAGCCCGACTCGTTGGCGATGCGGGCGCTGACGGCGCTATTCGCCAGCGCGTACAGCCCCAACACGCCTAGATAGATCGCCCGCAGCAGGTCGCTAAACGGCGCAACCAGCAGCCCGCCGATCACGCCCGCCGTGAATGCCGGGGGGATGAACTGGCGCATCTGCATTTGGCGCGGGTGTTTTTGCAGCACGCGGATTTTGTACATGCCGTATTGATAATACTGCCGCCCCAAGGCGCGCAGACTGCTGCGGTTGAAGTAGCGCGATTGAATACGCGGGCTGAGCAAGATTTTGCCCCCCGCCCCGCGCAAGCGATAATTGAATTCATCGTCTTGGTTGCGCACCAATTCTTCATCGAAGCCGCCAATGCGGTTGAAGACTTCCCGTCGCCACGCCCCCATATAGACGGTATCGACGATCTCTTCTTGGTCGGAGTAGTGAAAACGTGCCCCCCCCACGCCGAACGCCGAACTGGTCGCCAGCGCGATGGCTTCGCCCCAGAGTCCGGTGCCGATGGCGTTCATCTTGCCGCCGACATTATCGGCATCGCTCGTCTCTAGCACGGTCACGCACATGCGCACATAATCGGGCGCGATGAGGGTATGCCCATCCACGCGCACGATGATCGACCCGCGTGCGACGGCGAGGGCGCGGTTGAAGCCGGTCGGCACGATCTTGCCGGGGTTGTCGATCACGCTGACGGCGACAGTTTGCCCGCGCGCCAACTCGTGGATCACGGCACGGGTGTCGTCACTGGACATGCCATCGGCGACCACCACTTCATAACGATCATGGGGGTAGTCTTGCGCCAACACCGCCCCTAAGCTGCGGGCGATAAACCCTGATTCGTTGCGAATCGGCATGATCACGGTCACAAACGGCTGGTCATGGGGAGGGGGAAAAGTCATTGGGTTCCAGTTCAGACGGGAAACAACTAGAGAAGCCATTATAGCCTAAGCCGCGAAAAGGTCGAGGCTGCTGGCGGGCGTGTGAAAAGCAGCGCCGCCGAAAGCGCAGACAGCGTAAGGTGTCCGGTGGTTTCCGGCGGGCTATTATCAGGTAAGATGGGGTGGACTAGTCGTGCGATAACACCGCACTGGATTAGCCGAATCGTTCGCTTCTGGGTGACTACTCAGGTATAGAAACAGAATAAAATAAACAGAGAGGCATGAAAACGTGAAGAAAAACAGGAAAATACCCCCCGAAACGTGGTTTCGGGTTGTAGCCCTGTGTCTGTCGCTAGGTGCGCTGATTGGGTTCGCCGGACCGTCTACCGCCGTTGAGTCAGCACGGCAGACGTTCGACAGCATTTACGAGGTCGTCGCGAACCCGGCAGGCACGCGGCTAGCGGTTGGGGGAACAAACGGTCTGCTGAAGATCGTTGACGCCACAACGCAAGCCGACATCCGGATATTTCCTGTTGTCCCGGGACCCGTGTACGGCATCAGTTGGAATCCTAATCTTCCTGTGGGTACGGGTGGGACGCGCCTGATCAGTGGGCACCCTCTGGATAATGCAGTGCGCATTTGGAACGCGACCACTGGTCAGCTTATTACACGCATCGGTTTAGCAAATAGTTTCGGCTACGTGACCACGGCATGGAGTCCAAACGGAGACTACATTGCAGTCGGGCAGGATGTGTCGGAGAGTGCCCAAATTTTCATCTTCGATGCCGGAACATACGAGCTAATTTGTAACGTTAGTATAAGACCGTTGGGGACACTTACATGGCGTGGACAGGCAAATGTCGTTCTTGTTGGGGCAAACAACGGTTTGTCTGCCATCGATGTGTCCGCTAACTGCTCACAATCCTTAGTGATTAATCGAACTGAGAGCGTTACTGCGATGAGTAATGCTCCCACAGGAAATCGAATCGCAGTAGGCACGAGTACGGGCAGTGTAATCATCGCGGACAGCACGAGTATGCAGGCTTTGAATACGTTTCAGATTTCGACGGAAGTCATTTCTTCGATCGGCTGGTCACCGGATGGGGCTACCATCAGAGTGACCAGTCAGGACAACCGCGTCCGTGTCGTTAATGCCTCAAATGGTAGTCCGCGCGCCTCGTACACATTTACCCAGATTGCTGCTATTAGCTCAACAGCCTTCTCCCCCGACGGCACACGCATTCTGTTCGGCGACGGCACGGAGATCCGTGACGAATCCGCCTTACCAACCGCCACGCCGACCTCAACGCCCACCGCCACACCCCCTCCCCATTAGTCGCCTCGCTTATGGCGGAGGGGGAGAAAACTCTGTTTTGAAGTCCCTCCCTATGGAATGGGGAGGGATTTAGGGTGGGGACTGAGTAGTTACGCTTGTTAAATCGCAAACTTCACTTCACAGACAGTCATCGCAATACTTTCATTCATGATGGTGAAAGGATTAGATGGTATGCAACACAGCTTTCAATTGTCCGTTAATTTAGGAAGAAAATGCTAGTATGACTACAATGCGGTTTTCGTTTTTTGTCATCGCCATGGGGGCATTTCTAAATCTCTTCGGTGCATTTGCACAATCTTCCAATGTTCCCATGCAGATCATTTTTGCATCAACGTATTCTGGTCCTCAGAATATTTTTTCTATCCATGCCGATGGCACTAATCTTCGTCCACTCGAGCAATATCCGGGTCAAAATATTGATCCCACTTGTGATCTCAGTGAAAATCGTATTGCTTTTTCCTCAGAGTTTCTAAATGGTACTTCGATAGATGTCATGAACAGTAGTGATGGTTCTGGTCGCACTTCCATCACTATGCCGGAAGACTTTACATTTAGCAACTTTAATCCGACATGGTCACCTAATGGCACAAGAATCACTTTTGCGGTCAACCGTACAAGCGGATCGTTATTCGATGATTTAGACCTCTACATCATGAATGCCGATGGTTCCAACATAACACCCTTGTTCGTTGAGAGCACCTTTCAAGATGGTCCGAGTTGGTCTCCTTCTGGCAATCTGATTGCCTTTAGTACGATTGTAATGGTTGGGGGACGAAATGAAGAGATTTTCGTTATCAATCCTGATGGCTCTAATCTCACTCGAATTACCAATCTACCCGGTGATGATCGCAATCCCGCTTGGTCCCCAGACTCTTCGAAAATTGTTTTTAACTCTAATCGTGATGGGGATGACGATATCTACATTATGAATGCCGATGGCACTAACGTAGTTCAGATCACAAACGATCCATCGTTTGATATCACACCTGCATGGTCGCCTGATGGTACCCAAATTGCCTTCACTTCTGGTCGTTCCGAAAGCGGCAATGCGGCGATTTATGTGATGAATGCTGATGGTACGAACATCCAACGGTTGACAGACCCTTCTGTGGACAGTTTTTCGCCTTGTTGGTTGCCATTGACTTCCACGCTTGCTATTCCCTTAACTATGGAAGGACGAGCAACCACACAAGTACCGGCAACCGTTTCAGGTCAAACTTTCGATGTCGTTCTCAGCCAGAATGACGAGGTTAAAATAGATGTGCTTGTGACGGCATCGACCAGTAATAGTAATGGCGTTCTGACCATTCCTAATATCCCGTATGGTGACTACACTGTCTGGGTCAAGCATCCACAGTATTTGTCAGAACCGCGCACGATCAATGACCTCTTGCCCGTAATTGCCATCACCACGCCAAATGTGACCATGACCGCAAACCCGCTTTCCTTTCGTGCGGGCGACGCCAATGACGACAATCTCGTCAACATCACTGATTTCTCGCTGCTCGCCACCTCGTTTGGGAAAACTATCGGAACAATTGGCTTTGACTCCCGCACCGACTTCAATGCCGATGGCATCGTCAATATTAGCGACTTTTCGCTGCTGGCGACCAACTTCGGTCAAATTGGAGCGACCGATCCCACGCCCAATGGGAGTGGTTCCCGAAGTGCCCTCCCGCCGCAACTGGCAAATGCCGCCTTGACGCTCACCCGTGCCAACAACAATCCCTTATCAGTCAACGGCACCTTCAACGTGACGGTGCGCGCGGGCAATGCGGGGTCGGCGGCAAATGGCATCACCGCCAGCAGTATCGACGCCGCCGAGGTGCATCTCACCTTCGACCCGGCAAAATTGCGGGTGGAGTCGATCACAAGTGGCACCGGGTTGACCACGCCCTTGCAATCAACGTTTAACAATGCCGCCGGAACGCTTGATGTGGCGTATGGGCGGCTGAGCGGCACCGCCAACAACCTGTTCACGGTGTTCACCGTCACCTTTCGGGCGCTTGCCAGCACCAGCGGCACCCCCACCGTGATTAGCACTTCACCCAATGGGGCAACCCCAACCCTACTCGCCTATCGGGGAGCCACGCGCGCCGTGACAGGCGCGCCGCTCATGGTCACGATCCAGTAAGCATCACGGAAGAGGCGGCTCTGTGTGGGAGCCGCCTCTTCCGCTATTTTCTTTTGCTAACCCCCAATCCTTGCTTTTACACCACCCCATCCACAATCACCCGCAACTGGGCGGCACGGTGCCGGAAGGTATGTTCCTTAAGGACGCGCGCCCGCGCCGCCCGCCCGATAGCGAGGCGCTCTTCGTCATGGCTCAGCAAATAACGGGTGCGGTCGAGCGCTTCTTCGCCGCTGTGGACGACGATCACTTCGCGATCCGGCTCAAACCACGTCTCTATGCCTAGATACGGGTTGGCGAGGATGCAACTGCCCATGCTCGCCAGTTCAAACGGGCGCGATGACGATGACGCGAACACGCTGGCGTGCGCTTGGCGGGTGATGCACAAGTTGATTTTGCTGCGGCAGGCGTACTCGCGCTGTTTGCTAAAACTGAGATAGGGGAGCATCTGCGCCCGCCCCAAGTCGCCCAGTTTGGTGCCGCGCACCGCAAAACGGGCATCGGGCAAGGCATTCGAGGCGTCGCGGATCATCGTGTCGATCCACTCGCCGCGATATTCGCGCCCATGCCCATAGAACAGCGCATCGATATCTTGCGCCGGCACTGCCACCGGACTAAACACATCAGGATCGGCACCAAAATAGACGGTATGCACCGCCCGCGCCCCTAGTGCTTTGATCTCCGCCGCGCCGCCCATGCTGTTGCTGATGAAGGCGGTGTATTCGCTGACATCGGCACCCTGATAGATGCGGAAGCCGGTCGCGAAACCGCCCATGGAGGGCAAACTGGCGGGCACGTCGCCATCATAATAAAAAATGGGTTTGCCGTGTTTGGCGATCAAATCCCCCGCCACGCCCACCAAGTGATTGAGCGGCGGCGTCAAAAAGATCACCGCATCGATATCCGGTTCGCGCGTCAACAGGCGATCTAGATGATCGCGCCACAGGGGGGCGATCACCCGCTGCGCCACCGCCCGCACCAGCCGATCCGACCCCGACTCGGCATCGCCCTGCCGCTCTTGCAGCCGATCCCGCGTGAAGCGGCGCATCGTGTCCCGCGCCAGTTTGAAGGCATCGCCATGGGTTTGGGCGGGGTTGGCGGCGGCGCGCCACCATAACGATTCGATGGGCGGACCTTGATAGGGCGCGGCGATCACCTCCACGCCGATCTCGTACAAGCCTTTGAGCAACTGCCACCATGCCGGCGTCGCGCTGAACGGTTGTGTTAGGTCTAAAGACGAGACCACGAATAAGAGTTTCATGGCGCTCAATCGATGTAGCCCAGCGCGCGCAGGTGATCGGTCACTTCTTCGGTGACATCGGCGTCGCCCGCCGCGTGGGGGATCGTCTGCCCGGTCGTGAACGACTCGACGGTGCGCAAGAGCGCCGCCGTCTCGGTCGGGCTATCGAATTGCGCATCGCGCGCCTCGGTCGGGTCGGCGTGAATATCAAACAAGCCTTCTACGCGCCCGGCATCGACCACCATTTTATGATCGCCCGTATAGAGCGCGTGACGGGCGAAGCGCAAGCGCAAGCGTTCGATAACTGCCGGGCTGCGGTGTTCAAGGACGTGCAAGAAGGTCGTCGGCGGGTATGCCTCCGAAAAGGCGCTGTTGTTCTCGGCATCACGCCCGCGTCCGTCGCTGGCACGCAGGAAATTCGCCAGCGACAAGCCCTCGACATCGGCGTTGGGGTCGCGCGCGTCTAGCGGTGGTTTCACCCCAGCGATATCGAGTACGGTATGGAATAAGCGCCGTGTCGAGACATTGACGGGGACTCGCTGTCCGGCGTCGGCGTCGGGCAGGTGCATCAGCAACGGCACATGCACGAGTTCTTGATAGACATTGAAGCCATGCCCCATCATCTGATGTTCCCCGTGCGCCTCGCCGTGATCCGCCGCGATGATCACCGCCGTATTGTCAAGCGCCCCTGATTCACGCAAGAACGTCAGCAAGCGCCCCAACTGGGCATCTTGATAAGCGATCTCGGCATCATAAAAGGTATTCAGCACATGGCGCTGAAACTCATCAAACGGGGTGTCGGGCGGGCTTGCCCACCCCGCGCCATCGGCATTGAAGCGGCGCATGAAGGCATAGGCGGCGCGGTCGTTCTTCAAGTCGGGGGCGATTTTGGCGACCCAATCTTGGGGCGGGTGATAGGGCAAGTGTGCGCCCATCAGGTTGACGAAACTGAACAACGGTTGTTCGGCTCCGCCCGCGTGGTGCGCCGTCCAATAGGTCATCAGGTCGTCGATAGAGTCGGCGGTGCTGCCCTTGAAGTTGATGTATTTTGACCAGACGGGCGTCAACAAGGGGTGCAGCGACAGCCGAAACAGCCTATCCGACTTGGCAAACTGGTTGCCCATCTTGCGGGCATAGGGGCGGAACCACTTCACCATTTGGCGGCGCATGGCGTTTTGGTGCATGTCCGCTGGACGGTTGGGGATAGCACTGGAGTAGTGGTAGAAGTGATCAAACCCCCGCTGTAAGCCATTGTCCAGCACGCCCACCAGCGGATTATTGCAAAAAGCAATGGTGTGATAGCCGCCCACTTGCAAAATTTCCGCCAACGTCGGGTGCATCCCGCTGAGGGCGCTGTTGGCTTGGGTGACGCCATGCACGCCCGGATAGACGCCGGTGAACAACGAAGCGTGCGCCGGGATCGTCCATTGGGCAGGGGCGACGGCGCGTTCAAACAAGGTGGCGCGGTCGGCAAACTCATCAAGGGCAGGGGAGGTGTCGATGGTATGACCGTAAGCAGACAAATGATCACGGCGGAGGGTGTCCAAGACGATGAACAGGATATTCGGTTGAGTATGGGGCATATTTGAGCCGTTTAGCTATGGGCAAAACCTAAACCGAATTGTAGCACGGGGATCACGCGGTGCTAGATGGGGGATTTTGTTGGGGGTAGGCAGAATGTAACAGTGAAGGAGTCGATGCTAAGGTTGATCATTGGAGGCATCATCATTCTGCATAGCTTCCCAAAATTCCGCGCTCGTCAGCACTCGGTTTGCTTTCGAATCCTCCCAAGCATGGGCAAGTGACTCTAAAATATGGTAACTGCTCAGGCTGAAAAACGGTCGGTAATAAAGGGAGAAATGACCGTTGGCGGCAAATGGGTGGATATTCGGCGCGCGAACCTTCATGTTAACGAACGATTGACAAGCGCCTAACCCACCCCTACATCCACGTTTCGAGGGGTATTTTCCTGTTTTTCTTCACGTTTTCATACCTCCCTATTTATTTTATTCTGTTTCTATACCTGAGTAGTCACACAAAATCTAGGCTTTCGTTCCCATATGCTATGGCTATTTTTCTTGATAAGAAGCCTAAACCGCGATTCTTTTGTTCATTATGCCCATAAGGATTCCATAAATATTGATTGTGCGGTTTTTTGTAACCAGATTTTGGTTAAAAGTGCCAATAAGCGCCAAAAAACGTTATTCACTTATTGGATGAGACCCTTTTAGCAAATCTATTACACTGCATTTCAGTAATCTAGGCTTCCATCTTGGGGAGGAATCAAGAATGAAGAAACGAAACCGTGTCTGGCAGCGCGTTGGGATCATGCTCGCTGCTACGTTATTTCTGGCACTCTTTGGCGTGCGTAGTTCTTTTGCTCAAAACGCCACAGCGCCGACTATGGATGATATCCTCTCGATCAAAATTGGCATTGATACCGCGTGGGTGATGATCACGGGTTTCCTCGTCTTCTTCATGCAGTTGGGTTTCGCTATTCTGGAAACCGGTATGATTCGCCAAACCGCCGCTGTAAACGGTTTGCTTGAAAATTTCTTGGAAGCGTGCATCGGTGCAATCTGCTGGTGGCTCGTGGGTTTTGGCATCGCCTTTGGTGCTGATAACGGCAGTGGTCTCTTTGGAACGTCGTTATTCGCAGTGGGTATCGAATCGGCTGATGTCATCTTCTACGGCAATATCAGCGTCCTGACGATGTTCTTCTTCCAATTCGCCTTCGCCGCAACTGCCAGCACCATCACCACTGGGGCAATGGCAGAACGTACCGATTTCGTTGGACATCTCCTCTATACCATCATTATCACCTCGTTGATTTACCCGGTGGTTGTGCATTGGGTTTGGGGTGGCGGGTGGTTGTTCCAACAAGGCTTCTTTGACTTTGCCGGCAGCAACGTCGTGCATACGGTCGGCGGCGTGATCGCGCTGATCGGCGCAGCCATGTTGGGACCGCGTAAAGGCAAGGTGTGGGGCGTGGCGATGAAGCCGCACAACCTCGGCTTGGCGCTCACCGGTACCCTCATCTTGTGGGTGGGCTGGTACGGCTTTAACCCCGGTTCTACGCTCGGCGCGGTCGGCGTCGGTGGCACCATCGCCATCGTCGTCCTCAATACCACCCTCGGTGGCGCTGCGGGGGCACTCGTTGCCATGTTCTTCCAGTATTTCCGCAGTGGCAAATGGGATTTGCCCGCGACCTTGAACGGGTCGCTGGTGGGGTTGGTCTCGGTGACTGCTGGGTGCGCCTTCATCAGCCCGTTAGCCGCCATCATCGTGGGCGGTGTCGGCGGGGTGGTCCTGATTTTGTGGGGTGATTTGCTGGAACGCATCAAAGTGGACGATGCGGTCGGTGCCTCCTCGGTTCACTTGGCGGGCGGGGTCTGGGGCATTCTGGCAATCGGTCTGTTTGCTGAACCTTCGCTGACTCCCTTTGCCGCCAATGTCAAGAGCGGCATGGGTGGCTTGTTGGTCGGCGGCGGCAGTGCCGATATTCTCGTGACGCAAGCGCTCGGCTCGGCAGCCACGATTGCATGGGTCGCCGTGACCGCCACCTTGATGTTCGGCGGGTTGAAAGTCATCAATCGGTTGCGTGTCAGCCCGCTGGCAGAAACCGACGGCAACTTTATCGACAACTACGAACACGGTCAGACGATTTGGCCCGACATCCTCGCGTTGCCCGATGACGTGTCGGTTTCAAAGAAAAAATAACCTCTAGGGCGTGCGCACTTCAAACGTTGTCGTGATACCCGAATAATGAGGGGGGAGTTTGTACTCCCTCCCTCATTTCCTTATTTAGGTAGGATTTGGTTAGGGCGAGTGATGATAGTTTCCTTACCCACAAATCGTGAGGATCGAGCTTGAAAGAAGTGGCTTCTAGCACCAACACCCACAACACAGTGTCCACTGACAATCGTTTCAAAATTCCGTTGGTGGGCATCGTCTCCCTGCTGACTGGAATTTTTTTCATCTTTTTGTTGTCCACCCTGCCGACGATCACTGAACTCGGCGTCTACCAAGCGACCCTCCCTTGGGTGCCAGAACTGGGCTTAACCCTATCCCTCTATTTTGACGGGCTGGCGCTATTGTTTGCGCTCATCATCGTCGGCGTGGGCATTGTCGTGGTGATGTATGCGGGCAATTACTTTGAAGATTTCCGCGAACTGATTCGTTTTTACGGGCTATTGTTCGCGTTTATGGCGGCAATGCTGGCGCTGGTGGTGGCGGGCAATATCCTCACGCTGTTCATCGCGTGGGAGCTGACGAGCATCATCTCCTTTTTGCTGATCAGTTTTTATGGGGCGCATTCTGCCGATGCCCGCACGGGCGCGTTGCGCGCTTTGATCATCACCGGTGGCGGTGGTTTGGCGCTGTTACTCGGCTTGGCATTATTGGGCAGCGCGGCGGGCACGACTGAGATCAGCCAAATTTTGACGGGTTCAGCGTTACAAGATCACCCTTGGTATAGCGCCTTCACGATCTTGATCCTGATCGGCTGCTTTAGTAAAAGCGCACAATTCCCATTCCATTTTTGGTTGCCGGGCGCGATGTCGGCACCCACCCCCGCCAGCGCCTATCTCCACTCGGCGACGATGGTCAAGGCGGGGATTTATTTGCTGCTGCGCCTTTCGCCCGTGCTTGGCGATACGGTCTTTTGGGAAACAGCCCTCATGGGCTTCGGCTTGCTCACGATGTTGGTGGGCGCGGTGCTGGCGCTCGCTCAGCGGGACTTAAAAGCGGCATTGGCATATTCTACCGTCAGTCAACTGGGCGTGTTGGTCGCCTTGATCGGGTTGCCACACGGGGCAGGGCTAGAAGCAGCGTTGGTCGGCATTGTGGCGCACAGCCTGTATAAAGCGACGCTCTTTCTCACGGCGGGCGCAGTGGATCACGCCGTCGGCACCCGTGACTTACGGCGGTTGGGCGGGCTTGCCAAGACGATGCCCGGTTGGGCAGTGGTCGGTGGGCTGGCGTGCTTGTCGATGGCGGGCTTGCCCCCGTTCTTGGGATTTGTCGCCAAAGAAGCCCTGCTCGATGTCATGTTGGAATCCCCCCTAGCGCTGGTCATCATCGTGACCAGCGCGGCGCTGACCGTGACGATGGCGTTCATTTTTCTGTGGGAAGTCTTCTTCGGCACTGCGCGCGAGGAGCATCCCGTCCACACTTCCGGCTGGGGGCTGCTTCTCGGTCCGGCGGTGTTGGCGGGTGGGTCGCTCGTCGCCGGTTTGGGCGTAGAGCCACTGGTGAATCCGCTGATCCAGCCCGCGCTCGATCACGAGGCTCATCTCGCGCTTTGGCACGGCATCAATACGCCGCTGCTGCTCAGCGCGACGGCAATCTTGGTCGGGGTGGGGGTGTTTGCCACACGGGCACGGTGGCGCGGGTGGTCGTTCCCGATGTTGCCTAATGGCATTAAAGTGTATAACAGCCTGATTGGTGCCATCGAAAAAGTCGGCGATCTCGCCCTCAAATCCCAAAACGGTAAATTGCGTTATTACCTGCTCGTAATTTTGAGCGCCGTGACCGTGCTGCAACTGAGCGCAGGGTTCGCCCATGTGACCGCTGTCGAGTTTCAGTGGGATGGCGAAACCGACTTCTTGCGCTTGCTGCTCTTGATCTTGGCACTGGGGACAATCGTCGCCAGCATTGCGATTCGCCGTCATCTGATGGCGGCATTGGCGTTAGGGGTCGCGGGCTATAGCGTGGGCGGGTTATTTTTGTTGGAACCCGCGCCCGATGTCGCCCTTGTACAATTTATGGTAGAGACATTAGGCACAGTGCTGATCATCATCATGCTGACGAAAATCAACGCCCACGAACGCCAAGTCGCGATGGACAACCTGTGGAAGAAGTCGCGCGGCGGCTTGGTGCGCGATGCGGTGCTGTCGGCGATGATCGGCACAGGGGTGGGCTTGCTGGCATTGGCGGCGATCAACAACCGCGCCATTGCGCAAACCGTCGCCACTTGGCACCTAGAAAACACCCTGCCGCTCTTGGGCTTCCCCGATGTCGTGGGCGGGATTGTGACCGATTTTCGGGGCATGGACACCCTCATCGAAATCACCGTCTTTAGTGTGGCGGCGCTGGGCGTGTTGACGTTGCTGGCGAAGCCGAGTCCCGGCGCGGTGATCCCCAAACGGATACGTATTCTCCCGTCGGGGGCGCGTTTGAACGCCTTGCGCGGGGGTGCTGCACCGATTCAACCCATGGATGTGCAGGCTCAAGAAACGGTTGAAGACGCCAATGAAGAGGCGCTCGATGCCCACTTTTCGACCCCCCTCACGCGCGTGGTCGCCCAACTGGTGTTGCCCTTCGCGCTCTTGGTCGCCTTGTCACAATTGTTCTATGGCGGTGAAGGTCCGGGCGATGGTTTTACAGCGGGCGTCATTAGCGGGCTAGGGGTGACATTGTGGTATATCGTGTTTGGCTACCGCGAATCGCAACGGCGTTTGGGGTGGTTGAAACCGCGTTATTTGATCGGCGCGGGGCTATTGCTCGTGCTAGGGAACGCGGCGGCACCGTTGTTGTTCAATTTGCCGTTTGGCGCACATGTCACATTTGACCAAATTTCTTTGCCAGCAAATGTGCATTTATCCACAACCTTTCTCTACGAAAGCGGCATATTCTTAACAATATTGGGTGCAAGCACCACCATTATGGAAGCGATTACCTATCCAAAGGAAATTGAGCCGCTATGAACGTGATTTTCGCACTGGCAACCGGGCTGATGTTCGCACTAGGTGTGTTCCAGCTTTTGCGGAGCGACATGATCAAGGCGGCGATGGGCTTCTACACGTTGTTTACTGCCATCAATCTGTTTTTCTTCGCCGTTGGTGCCTTTAATGGTCAAGTGCCTGCCTATTCGCAGAATCTCGACAAGGGGCAACCGAGTGATCCACTCGTACAAGCGCTCATTTTGACCGCCATTGTCATCAGTTTTGGTGCTTACGCTATCCTCCTCGGCTTGATTGCGACTTCAGCCCGTCGCTATAAAACCGCCGATTTGGATACGCTGGATCAATTGAAGGGCTGACCGTGATTCCCAACAATCCCCTCGTATTAGGTCCGATCTTCTTCCCCCTAAGCGCCGCTGCGCTCTGTATCCTGTTCGCGTCTTCGCGCTCAACCCAGCGCATCATCGGCGTCAGTGCCACGATTTTGGCATGGCTCTCCAGTTTAGTGATTTTGGCGCTCAATTGGGCGGAGGGGGTGCAAATCTATCGCGTGGGAGGCTGGGCACCGCCCTATGGCATCGTCCTCGCCCCGGATTTGCTCTCAGCTATTTTTACAGCGATGGCATCCACGGTCGTCATGGGCGGCGCGATTTACATCCTTGGTTGTCGTGACAAGTGCGTCAGCTTTCCCGCCTTCATGCCGTTGTACCTGTGTATGGCAACGGGGCTGCATGGTGCCTTTTACACAGGCGACATTTTTACGTTTTTTGTCTTCCAAGAACTGATGATTATGTCGTCGGTGGTCTTGGTGGGCATTTCTGACAATCGCCTCGGCGTCGAAGCGGCGATCAAGTATTTGCTCATCAGCGCGATGGGATCGCTATTTTTGCTGTTGGGGATCGCGGCGATTTACGCCACCTTCGGCACGCTCACACTGGCGGACATCGCGCGCTTGCTCGAAGGCGGCGACCGTCCGCTGTTGGCGCAGACTGCCGCCGTGATGTTGATGTGCGCGTTCTTGCTCAAAAGCGCGATCTTCCCGTTTCATTTTTGGCAACCGGACTTTCACACGGCTGCCCCCACGCCTGTTCACGCCGTCCTCTCGTCGGTGGTGGTCAAAGTCGGCGTGTACGGCTTGATCCGGCTCACCATGTTGTTGTTTATTGCCGAAGCGCCGTTGGTGCGCCTACTGTTGCTCATCCTCGGCATTATCGGCATTTTCTTTGGCAGCTTAGCCGCCCTGCGCACCTATGACGCCAAACGAATGTTGGCATACTCAACCTTCGGGCAAATCGGCTTCATCCTGTTGGGCATTGGCTGGGGGACACCGCTGGCGTTGATCGGCGCGATTGTCTATTCCGTCAATCATGCCTTCATCAAGTCATCGCTGCTGATGATTACGGGGGCGCTTGCCAGCCGGATGCCGAACAAGTCCGCCAAGTTGATCGATATTGGCGGGGCGGGGCGCACCTTCCCGATCATGGGTGCCTTATACTTGATCGGCGGATTGTCGCTGGCGGGGGTGCCGCCGCTGAATGGATTCATCAGCAAGTTGTCGATCATTCGGGGTGGCATTGACGCCCAAAGCTGGGTGCTGCTCATCTTGTCAGTGGCGGCGGGCTTGATCACGCTGATGTACATCGTGCGCACCTGGCAGCATGTGTTCCAACGCGCTCCCGAAGACCAACTGCACCTCAAACCGTATGGGGATAGTCTGGTCGCGCCGGTCCTGCTGGTGGGGTTGTGCATTTTGTTTGGGTTATTCGCAGTGCCGGTGGTGGATGTCGCCACCCTCGCTGTTTCTCGTTTAGGGGATCCGCAAAGTTACATTCGTGCGGTTTTAGGAGGCTGATATGTTGGCAACCTTGTTGTTCGCTGTGCCCTTGGCTCTGGTTTGGATGGTCGTCACTTCGAGCCTTTCTCTGGAAAGTTTTTTCGTCGGCGCTTTGATCGGCACTGCCATTCAATTGCTGCTGTTCACGGAAAAACGTTCGACGGTGCGCTGGCGTTGTTTGCCCGATCAACTGCTTGCCTTCGTGATCTACACGATCACGTTGGGGCGGGATGTCGTCATCTCCAGCCTTGATGTCACGCGGCGCGTATTAAGCCCAACGATGCAAATCAATCCCGGCATCCTTGCCGTGCCGACCCAAGACTTTCGCGAAAATGATGTCATCGCCGCTTTCAGCGCGCATGGTATCACCTTGACCCCCGGTGAACTGGTCATGGACTTTGACGGCGGACGGACGATGTTCGTTCACTGTTTAGATATCGATGCCTCGGCACAAAATGCCCCCCCTGCTCAGACCAAACGCCTCAACTTGCTCCGCCGGATTATGGGCGTAAAGATGGTGGTGGAGTTGGAAAGCGTAACCGCATGACCGAATTGGCATCGTTTGGGATTCACGCGGCGCTCTTGGTGTTGATCGCCCTGTTGATACCGTGCATCTATCGCCTGTGGGTGGGTCCCACAGCCGCCGACCGTTTGCAGGTGATCGACACGATCACCACGCTGTTAATCGGCATCATCGTCGTGCTGGCAATCATGCGCAACGATGTGATGTATATCGATATCGCTATCGCGCTCGCCGCGTTCGGATTCATTGGCACGCTCGCCCTTGCCCGATTTATCTCTGAGAATAGGACCTTCTAAATGGAAATTATCGGACTCGCCTTCCTGTGGATCGGTATCGGTTTTAGCACTGTTGGCATTATCGGTCTCATTCGTTTGCCGGACATGTTTACCCGCCTTCATGCGTCGGGCAAAGTCTCGACCGCTGGGCTGTGCAGCCTGTTGATCGGCGCGGCGATTTTGGTGCCGTCGGCGGGTCTCAAGCTGTTGGCGCTGGCGCTCTTCGCGCTGCTCACGCTGCCGGTCAGCACGCACGCGATTGCGCTGGCGGGCTATCGTTCGGGCATCCGTATGAATCGCTTTGTGCGCGATGATATGCAGCCTGCGGACATAATGCTGGATGTCGTCGAACTGAAACAAGAGCGTTCTGCCGCGTAATTCCGCCCTCACCCAAAGCGAAGCGGCAAACCCTCTCCCCGCCGCTATGCTTATGGAGAGAGAACTTTCTACCGCGTTTCTCCCCTTCTCCCCTTGTGGGAGAAAGGGTTGGGGATGAGGGGTACCCATGCAGCCCTGTGTCCGCCGACATTGCCCTCATTTGAAATCTTCCCCCAATCCCCAAGAATCGGGTACACTATTCTGTGAGATGCTGGATGGGGTGGCGCTGTGTCCCCGTCGTCTCACCTGAAACGTTTCTTACGGGAGCAATTCCTCATGATTCGACCCTTTATCGCCCATATCACGGGCAATCCTCAGTTTCCGACAGTGCGTATGGTGAACGTGCGCGCCCGCCCCATCGCCGGATCAAACGCCGCCGTCTTGTTTCAAGCGTTGATCGGGACGCGCGCGCTGCCGATCTTGGATGTGCAGCCCGACCTGACGAATGCGCAGTCGGGGGGCAAGCTCTACTTTTGGTTTTTGGTGCGTTTCCCCAGTGGGGTCGATGGTTGGGTGCGCGATGATCTGCTCACGCTCGAAGGCGACGGGCGACGCTTCGGCTATCCCGACCTCAGCACGCCGACCTATGCCTTCAGCTTATTGCGCCAATTGTTGCCAACCACGCCTAGCCCCGCACCAGTACCGCCGCCGCCGGTGCCGGTCGTCCCAGTGGTGCCAACACCCGATCCCTCGCCTGTGCCGACCCCCGGCGCAGATCTAACCGCCATTGTGATCAGCCAATCGGGGCTAAACTTGCGCGCTACCCCCATTACCGGCACAGTCGTCAACCGCTTGCCCTATCGCTCCTCGGTCGTCATGCGCGAAGCCGTGCCCCAAGGCGGCACCAGCAATTACAAGTGGGCGCGCGTGGACACCGCCTCTGGTAGCGGGTGGGTACGGACGGACAACCTGAGCATCAACGGCAACGGCGCACGCTTGACTTTGAGTCACGGCGACGAATACCCCGCCCCCATGACCAATTACTGGTGGGTGCGCGGCTTTAACGTCAATCAAAACCCCTTACCCGAAGTCGAACATCTGGGATGGGATTTTGGCGCGGCGGTGGGCGAAGCGATCCGGGTGGGTCCCGCTGGGGGACGGGTCATGCGAACATTCGTCTGTACCAAATGTACGGCAACGCAGCCCAGTACCTTCAGTCAGGGCATCCCGTTGGGAAACAGCGCTGTTTTCCTTGATCTCGCGTGGGGCTTTGGCTATGGTAACGCGATCATCGTCCGGTACATGAACTCCCAATTGCCCGCCTCGACGCGCGACCGCTTGATGCAACGCGGTTTGGGGGGCGCGCATGTGTACGCCATTTATGCCCACCTGAGCGCGATCAACGCCAGCGTTAATCAAGATTTGCCGCCCAATGCCGTCCTCGGCGCGTGCGGCAATACCGGTAATTCCAACGGTGCCCACCTGCATTTGGAAGTCCGCGCCTCGCTCAATCCCAATGAAAATTGGTCGAGTATGCGCGCGAACTTGATGGACCCTGAAGTCCTGTTTTTGCGGTGATTGTGGCTGATTTTATCGCCGTCATCGCCACTGTATTGAATGAAGGCGAGTCCATTCGCGGGCTGATGGACTCGCTGGTCGCCCAGACCCGCCCCCCCGATCAAGTGGTGATCGTGGATGGCGGCAGTCGTGATCACACCGTCTCGGTGCTGCGGGACTATGCGGGTCGCTTGCCGTTGCGAGTGATCGAAGCGCCGGGCTGCAACATCAGCGCCGGACGTAACCGCGCGATTGCGGCGGTTGTGTCCCCCCCAACGGCGGGCGATCCGATCATTGCCTCCACCGATGCCGGCGTCGTCTTAGACTCTTATTGGCTGGAGCGCCTCGTGCAGCCTTTGATCGCTGACCCCGCGCTTGCGGTCAGTGCAGGCTTTTTTCGCGCCGACCCGCATACGGTGTTCGAGGCAGCGCTAGGCGCAACCAGCCTCCCCGCTGTGGACGAAATCGACCCGCTCAGCTTTTTGCCGAGTAGTCGCAGCGTCGCCTTTCGCCAGTCGGCATGGGCGCGCGTGGGCGGCTACCCCGAATGGCTGGATTATTGCGAAGATTTGATCTTCGATCTGCGCTTAAAAATGTCAATGCCGAACGGAGTCGCTTTTGTGCCCGATGCCGTCGTTTATTTTCGCCCACGCGGCTCCCTAGGCGCGTTTTACAAACAATACTATCGTTATGCGCGGGGCGATGGCAAAGCCGATCTCTGGCGCAAACGGCACACCGCCCGCTATGTGACCTATCTCATCGGGTTGCCCGTGCTGGCGGGGTTGGGTGTGGGGGTGCATCTCGGTTTTTGGGCGGTGCTGGTGCTGGGGGGGCTGATCTATGTGCGGACACCCTACCGCCGCTTGCGTGCGGTATTGGCAGAAGCCGCCCACACCAAGGCTGTGCGCCTCACACCGATGAACATCCTCGGCGCGCTGGTGTGGGTGCCCGTCATCCGCTTGGTCGGCGATCTCGCCAAGATGATCGGCTATCCGGTGGGCTGGTGGTGGCGTCTTCAACAGCGTCCACCGGACTGGAAACAGGCAGGGACATCATGATAAGATTGTTTCTTAACGCTCTTAGCCCGATAAGGCTGTCTTATGATTCACCCTGATACCCAAGCCCTGCTTGATCATTACCCTTTTGACAGGTTGCCTGTCGAGGGGACACTTTTTTGCTCGACCTATCGCTCGGCTCAAAACCAGAGCGACGGCACGCCCATTTGCACCGCCATGATCGGCATGTATGCTGAAGAGCCGCTGAGCGTGTCGTGTTTTCACCGGTTGCTGTACGATGAGTTATGGCATGTCTATGGGGGCGATCCGTTCCTGCTGATTTTGCTCCATGCCGATGGCTCTAGCGAAGAGGTGCTGATGGGCACCGACCCGCTCAAGGGACAACAGGTACAATATCTGATCCCGGCAGGAGCATGGCAAGCGGGGTGCATCGTGCCGGGGGGCAGATACGCCCTGTTCGGTTGCACGATGGCACCGGGCTTCACGGGAGACTGTTTTGAGGCGGGCATCGCGGATGAATTGATCACCCAGTATCCCGACCGCGCCGCCGACATTCGCCGTTTGAGCGTCAACGGCGATCAGGCGTTCATGCCACCCGGCTATGCGCAGTAAGCGGGTTGAGTCTTTGGGTCAGATGTTTCAATGAGCCTAAAAGGGTTTAGGCAAGGGCGAAGGATAGGGGTACGCCTATATGTTGATGCCAATCCCTACCCCCTAAACCCTAGTCCCCACTTTCCCCAAAATGCGTCGCCAGTAGCGAAAAATCCACCACGTTCACCATCCCATCCGCATTGAAATCGGCGCGCCCGTCATACCCGATCTGCCCGCGCCATTTTCGCCCATCAAGGCGTGGACTTCGCCGGGCAGCAAGTCAAGGGCGGCATCGATGAGCGCCGGACTGCCGCTGTAGGTTTTGCCAGCGTGCCGCAACATGAGTACGGGAATGGGGGAAGTTTGTTGTGTCATCATATGCTAAAAATAACGCGAGTATCAGCATCCTGCAACTACCGCAATTATGTTAGACTATTGGGGTCGTGAGGAACTTTGGATATCGGGGAGTTATACGTGTTTCGTTGAGTTTCTTTGATCTGATGCGTTGAACCCAGATGCCATCTGTGCATCTCGTTTTTGATTCATTTGCCAAGATGAAAGGTAACTGCTCAGGCTGAAAAACGGTCGGTAATAAAGGGAGAAATGACCGTTGGCGGCAAACGGGTGGATATTCGGCGCGCGAACCTTCATGTTAACGAACGATTGACAAGCGCCTAATCCACCCCTACATCCACGTTTCGAGGGATATTTTCCTGTTTTTCTTCACGTCTTCATGCCTCCCTATTTATTTTATTCTGTTTCTATACCTGAGTAGTCACCCCCAAAGAACCAACAGCGGATCAGGGTCTCGATCCGCTGTTGGTTCTTTAATTATGCTCATCTTGTTTAGCAAAATTTAAGAATTTGCGCTATAATGGTAGCTATATATCCCTCACCCTAAATCCCTCTCCAACAGCGAAGCGGCTGGGAGAAGGGGTCGGGGGATGAGGGGTAGCTGTGTAGTACGCCAATGTCATATTACACGCACGTTCTAAAAATGTCGAAAATCCTCCTAGAAAATGGGCAAATGGTGGGACGCGCAACGGCGCATCCGCGAATTCATGGTCATAAACGGACGCCCCGTTGGTCGTCCCTACACAGAGAATCGCGTTTTTGCGCGCTGATCTGGTCAAAAATTAGAACAGCAGTCTAATGTGATATTGGCATAGCCGGTTTCTCCCCCTGTCCATAAGCGAAGCGATCAATGGGGAGGGGGCGCTGACAGAAGGTCAGACGGGGTGGAGATAATCAAATCTGTGATCTACTGAAATTGACTGGTCATATGTTCTAATCTTTGAACTGAACTTATTGTCCCAACAACCGATTATTCAAGGAGCCACCCATGCAGACGACAGCGAAAGACCGTTTTGGGCGCATCATCAACTATCTGCGTATTTCGCTGACGGACAAGTGCAACCTGCGCTGTGTGTATTGTATGCCAGAAGACATGATCTTCCGTCCAGCGCACGAACTGATGCAAGATAACGAGTTGATCACCCTCGTGCATGTATTCGCCAGTTTGGGGTTTCACAAATACCGCCTCACGGGTGGCGAGCCGACCATCCGGCAAAATATCGTGGACATCGTGGGCAACATTGCCGCCATCCCCGGCGTCAAAGATATCTCGATGACGACCAACGGCATTTTGCTGGAAGAACTGGCGGAACCGCTCGCACGGGCGGGGTTACGCCGTGTCAATGTCAGTATCGATACCCTTGACCCCGCGCGCTTCAAGCGGATCACTCGGTGGGGTTCCATCGATAAAGTTTGGGCAGGCATTGACGCCGCGGAACGCGCGGGCATGACGCCGATCAAGATCAACGCCGTCGTCGTGCGCGGGTTCAACGAGGAAGATGTGGTCGAACTCGCAAAAGTGACATTGAAGCGCGACTGGCAAGTGCGTTTCATCGAAATGATGCCGTTTGGCGAGATCGCGACCTTCGCCAAAGAGCAAATCGTCACCGATGAAGAAATTCGGGCGCGCATCGCCGAAGCCTATATGCCGCTGGAACTGTTGGATGATGGCAAGTTGGATGGCGAGGCGCGCCTCTATCGGTTCCCCAACGCCGCCGGCATTGTCGGCTTCATCAGCAGTGTCACCCAACCCTTTTGCGCCTCCTGCAATCGCGCCCGCTTGACCGCTGATGGGGTATTGCGCCTGTGTTTATTGCGCGATAAAGAAGTGGACTTGCTGACGCCACTCCGCAACGGCGCAAGCGAAGACGACATCCGGCAAATTATTCTCGATGGCATTTGGCATAAGCCGTGGGGGCATGGCTTGGGCGATGACGTGATTCCACTGACGCGCGTGATGAGCCAAATCGGGGGCTAACTTCAGGGCGCGGCGGGAATGGTCGTGCCCTACCCTACTCCTCACGGAAACACGATCACGCCCCGCGCCACACTGCCCGTCAACATGTCGGCAAATGCTTCATTGATC
>JBBRTY010000047.1:0-21296 GCA_038248285.1 Aggregatilineales bacterium | reverse complement strand
CCCCGCTATTTTATTATTAAAATCAAAGGAACCGACCGATGGAATACATCGCTTCAAAACAACGCTACGAAAACATGCAGTATCGCCGGAGCGGACGCAGTGGACTCAAACTGCCGGCGATCTCGTTGGGGTTGTGGCACAACTTCGGGGATGTCGATCACATCGGCAACATGCGCCGGATGCTACGCCGCGCCTTTGATGTGGGTATCACTCATTTCGACCTTGCCAACAATTATGGTCCCCCGCCCGGCTCGGCAGAGGAAAACTTCGGCAAGGTATACGCCCAAGACTTTAAGTCTCACCGTGATGAATTGATTATCTCCACCAAAGCCGGGTATCACATGTGGGAAGGTCCGTATGGCGAATGGGGATCGCGCAAGTATATGCTTGCCAGCCTCGATCAAAGCCTAAAGCGCATGGGGCTGCCCTATGTCGATCTGTTCTATAGCCACCGCTTTGATCCCGATACCCCGCTCGAAGAAACGATGGGAGCGCTCGATACGGCGGTGCGCAATGGACGGGCACTCTATGTCGGCATCAGCAATTATTCGGCGGAGAAAACCTTGGAAGCGGCGCGCATCCTGAAGCAACTGGGGACGCCCTGCGTGATCCATCAGCCGCGTTACAACATGCTCAATCGCTGGATCGAGCCGGAGTTGGTGGGTGTCTTGCGCGATGAGGGTATCGGCTGTATTCCGTTTTCACCTTTAGCGCAAGGGCTATTGACCAGTCGCTACCTTGATGGCATCCCGACCGACTCGCGCGCTGCCAAAGAGTCGTCCCCATTCTTGACTGAGGATCGGGTGACGCCGGAGATCGTCGAAAAAGTCCGCAAACTGAACGCCTTCGCCGAGGCGCGCGGTCAAACGATGGCACAACTGGCGGTCGCATGGATTTTGCGCTTGCCGGAGATCACCTCGGTATTGATCGGTGCCAGTCGTGTGCAGCAAATCGAAGATGTCGTCGATACGCTGGATAATGTGATGCTGTCAGCGGAGGAACTGGCGACGATTGAGGGGATTTTGGCGGTGGGGTAGAGCGAAGAAAAGTGAAAAATCGACAGGAAGGCGCGGTCGAAAATTGGCGAGGGCGCGAAGAAAACAACAGGACGGGAGTATTCCCGTCCGGCGATCTTTTAATCCTCAGCCATGTTCTCAATTTGTGTTGCCGCTTAATTTACAGACAGTTTGCACTTATTTTACACTTATCTAATTTGATCCTTAAGCCGACTCGCTACAGTAAAGGTACAGTGGGTACGCATCAGATGCTCGCTGTCAGTGTGATGCAAATTGTGGACTAGGAAAATTTAACATGCAGAAATCAATCCGTACTCTGTTCGTTTTAGCGTGCACGGTCGTCCTCACCACTGCTTTGGTCGGATGGGCGGCGGCTCAGCAAGGAGCGGCACCCGGCTTTTTAGGGGTGCGTTTAGCAGATGGTGAAAACGGGGTCATGGTGACCGAAGTGTTGCCCGATACGGGCGCGGAAGCGGCTGGTGTGCTGGTCGATGATGTGCTGGTCTCGGTTAATGAGACGGCGGTCACGACTGCTGAAGAGGTTGTCAATATCGTTCGTGAAGCCGCTGTGGGCGATGTTCTGACGTTGGAATTCACCCGTGCGGGCGAGCTGGTGACGCTTGAAGTCACATTGGGCGAACGCCCCACTGACTTGTTTGAAATGCAACTTCCCGAAGGCATGACACCACCTGATGGGATGACGCCCGGCAATGGGCGCGGCGGTGATGGCAATATGCCTGACGGTTTCCGCTTTGAGCAAATGCCGCCGATGATGATGCAGCAATTTGATTATGGCAACGGGCGCTTGGGCGTCACCTTCGTCACGCTGGATGAGCAGGTCGCCGCCGAACGTGAAGCGACCGTCACCGAAGGCGCGCTGATCGTTGAGGTCGTGGCGGATTCCCCGGCGGCGTTGGCGGGCTTGGCAGTCGATGATGTCGTGACCGCCGTCAATGGCGAACTTGTCGATGCCGAACGCACCTTGCGGGATCGCCTGATCGCTTACGAGCCGGGCGATGTGGTGACGTTGGACGTGTTGCGCGCGGGCGAAACCCTAGCGCTTGAAGTGACGTTGGGCGAGCAGGTCATGGGTAGCGAGTTCAACATGCCGGGAATGCAAGGTCGGATGGGCCCGAATGGTCAGTTCCGTTTTGAAATCCCCATGCCAGAAATGACGCCAGAAATGACGCCGGAAGCCACAGCCGAACCGAATACCTAGTTTCAAGATGTGGCGTAGAGTGGCGTAGAGATGAAAGGGGGGCGTGCCGATTGCGGCACGCCCCCTTTTTTTGTTAGATCGGGGTAACTACTTCGCCGATGCTGTTGGCGAATTGATTTTATCTAGGGTCGGCGTGTCTTTTTTGTGGAGGCGCAAGGCATTGCGCCCCTACGGATCATCTCCTATTTTGATTCGCCAACAGCATCGGCGAACCACACACCACTCACCCAAAGCGAAGCGGCAATCCCTCTTCATAAGCGAAGCGGCGGGGCGAGGTACTTTCTACCGCGTTTCTCCCCTTCTCCAAAAGCGAAGCGGCTGGGACAAGGGGTCAGGGGATGAGAAGTAGCTGTGTAGTTACGGAAAATGATGTAGAAGCCTTCGTTTATGCGGTCAAAAGCAAACGGGATGGCACCCCTGATCTGTGCCTGACGTGGACGGACCGGTTCTTGAAGGCACTCGAAAAGACGCGCGAACTGGTTAGTAAAGTGTGGTTGTTTGTAGTCATCGGCATTGCCATTGGAGCATTGATTCATGGCTTTATCCCAGAGGCGGCGCTTGCCAAAGTGATGAGTGCCGATGCGTGGTGGTCGGTGCTGGCTGCCGTTTTGATCGGGGTGCCGTTGTACTCGAATGCAGCGGGGGTGATCCCTATTGTCAGCGTGCTGCTCGAAAAAGGAGCGGCTTTAGGAACCGTATTAGCGTTTATGATGGCGGTGGTCGCCCTAAGTCTCCCCGAAATGATCATCCTACGCCGTGTCTTAAAACCTCGTTTGATCGCGGTTTATATCGGGGTAGTGACGCTTGGCATTGTATTGACGGGCTATCTTTTCAACTTCATCATCCGCTAGGAGGGAAGGCGGCAATGCCTGAAATGTCTGCCCTCATCATGATGAGCGCTTGTGGCGTTTTTCAGCCCCCGCTATAATGACCTCTTAGGATAATTTGTCGCTATCTACAGAAATTGTGCATCCTGCCGCGCGGAATCCCAAGCCGTCGCTCATGATTGCGCATCTAGGGTGAGGGTTGGGAGGGAAATCATGGATTTATCAGGGGGGCTATACACACTGCCACCAGAGGCACTATCGATTTTGCGATTTTTCGCGATTTCGGAAACCGAAGCCGCGCATACGGACGTGATCATCGAAGGTGCTGGGCTAAGCGACCGGGGATTCGGTAAAGGCATTCGCCGCTTGGTGACGCGCAATTACTTGACCCTCAGCGGGGATCAAGTCTATCGCTTGACCGACCTCGGACGCCGTTCGATCCGCGAACTGGTGGAAGATGAACAGTTTACCGAAGAGGATGGGTACGATCTTCCCGAACTGGACGATGAACCGCGTTTTGTGCGCCGCCGCTTGGTGCTGATCACCTCAAGCGTGCTGCTTGCTGAACGTGAAATGCCGATCATCGTGGGTTTTGATCAACCCGCAAACGAAGATCGCCTAGAGCGCTCGTCGGACATTCTGCTGCGGTTGTCGGTCGTCAATGGTGAACCGCAACGCAGCCAAGAAGTCCCGCTCCAGTTGTTGAATACCTCTTTACAGCACACCTTCAAAATTACGCCGGGGGCGTTCACTGAGGCGCGCTTGCGGGCGGAAGTGATTCAGCTACGTGATAGCGATGAAGTCGAATTTTGCGGCGGTTTATATGTCGATTTGCCCGTACAGTGGGCGGCGGCAGAAGACGACCTCGCGCCGACCGCCTATGGGATCGATGTGCTGTTGCGCGAGGTGTAAAGCGCGGCGAAGGCGTCTAGGCTCACCCCATCCCACCACGCTGGTCGGATGGGGTGAGGTCAGCGCCTCAAAAATGTAGTGCCACCTCTGGATATTCGATGCGCACAAGGCTATCGACCTTCGGTAGCGGCAGCCATTGTTCCGCCCCATCTAGCCAGCGTACATGAATTTGATCGACGACCGCGATTGCGCCCAAGCCAAAATGGGCGACCGGTTCCATTTGGCAGAGATAGCCGCTGCCCGCGTCAATAGCGCGGCGTTGGGTGCGCCCGCCCGCCGTGATCGTGACAATGGCTCCCCGCGCCGGGGCACCGTGGACAGTCAGCGGCAGGACGCGCAACCAGTGATTGCTGTTTGGCGCGGTCTGGAACAGGCTCAACGGTTGTCCTTCGGCTTCCCCATGCGCGATCAGCAATTCTAAGCGTCCATCTTCGTTGAAATCCCCGACGGCTGCCCCTGTGCCCATGCCTTTAGGTTCTAGGGCATCGCCGATATCGATTTGTACCCATTCGCCTTCTCGATAAGCGAAGAGGCGATTTGCTTGTCCGATATTGTTGAAGAAAATCTCCTCCCTGCCGTCATTGTCGAAATCTGCCGCGATCACCGTGCGCACGCGCGATTGCAACGCCATGTCCAGCGGGGCAATATCCTGAAACTGTCCGGCGGGGTTGCGCACATACAAGCGGTGCGGTCCCTCCCAATTGCCACACACCAATGCGAAATCACCGCTCTCGGCATGATCGAGGATGGCGATACCGCGTGCATGATAACGGGGATCGTCTAAGCCAACATGGGAGGCAATTTCGTCATAGACGCCATCTTGGTTGTGAAACAGATAATTGGGTCCGCCCTCGTTACCCGCGAAAATATCCATCTGCCCGGAAATTAACGGCAAGGCGACCGCGCTCCGTCCGCCGGCTTTGAAGGCAAGCCCTACCTCAGTAGCGATATCGTGCAGGTGCCCATCTTCGTCAAGTTCGTAAAAACGGGCAGGGGCACCATAATTGGCGACATAAAACCCATAGCGCCCAGTGCCTAAGCGATCCACCGCCACGACCGAGCGCCCCGCGATCATATTGAGGATGGCGGTATGGTCGGGCAGACTGAACAGATCCGTCCATGTGTCGTCCACGCGATCCAACAGCCGATCTCCAAAACGCTTGCGTCCGGCGAAGGTATCGGTGTTCAAAATATAGAGTTCTTCTTGACCGTCCCCATCGATATCTGCTGCCGCCACGCCCACTGCTTGGCGGGCCGCATCAGCGAGTTGCACATCGGCGATATCGTGAAAGACAGTACCATCCCATTTTAAGGCGAGATTAGGAAATCCAAAGCCCGCTACCACGATCTCAAAATGACCATCGCCATCCAAATCGGTCACGGCGACGCCATAATTGAGCTGGCTTGGGTTATTGACCAAAAGACGACTGCAATTGATAAACATGGGTTCACCCAGAGATTGTTTTATAATAGACACGGTTGATTATAACGGACGATTGCGACCTTAAGCATGGCACGTCATTGGTTGCGGGCAGCCGCACATGGATTCACCGTTGCGCTCGTCCATCGTTTGGTGCTGACCGTCTGGTTGGCAGTGGCGTGGATGATCGTGCAAACTTATTTGCCGGGCACCGCTGGCGCTGATTTCCACGCGAATGCTGATGCTAATTTGCCATCCTTGGATAGCCCTGCCGAACAAAATTTACTGGCGGTGTGGCGGCGTTGGGATGCCGTCCATTATCTGAATTTAGCCTATAACGGGTATGAGGCGGTTCAACCGGGATCGACTGTATTTGGGGTGTTGACGCCGTTGGTGTTGCGGGTGGCGGCGCTTCCTTTTTCGGGGTTGAGCGCTCCGATTGATGTCGGCTCTATCGTCGTGCAGACGCTGGCGTTTGGGGCGGCGCTCACGCTGCTATACCGCTTCTGTACAGTTTATTTTGACGACGAACACTTGGGACTCGCCAGCATCATGGCGATGGCGCTGATGCCGCTGTCGTTTTATTTCGCCGCGCCCATGTCCGAATCGCTGTATCTGCTGTTGGCGTTGGCGGTCGCTTATGCCAGCTTGCGGGGGCGCTGGTTGGCGGCGGCATTGTTTGGCTTCTTGGCGGTCCTCAGCCGCTCGCAAGGGGTGATTTTGGCGGGGGTCAGTGGCGTGTTTTTGTTAGAACAGGTCGGTTGGCGGCTGACGATAGTATCGACATGGCGGGGGGCGCTCTTGCGGGCGGTGCGGGTGGGGTGGGTGCTGGCATTCATCCCGATGGGGTTGCTGGTGTTCAGCGCTTACCGTGACTCGCTAGGGCTACCGTCACTGGGGGATACTTATTATAACTATTCCTATCATTTTTTCGTCAATCCGCTGGAAGGATTGTGGATCAATATTCAGTGGATCGCCGCCCATGCCGGCGTCGCTTTGCGCACGGTGGATATTTTGGTGATGCTGTTGGCATTCGTCTTGACGGGCATTCAAATTGCGGTGCCGTCGCATCGCAAACTGCCGTTGATCGCTTTCACGGTCGGGCATTTGTTGGTCTACCTCAGCAAGATCAATTGGGAGTGGGGCAGTAACGAGGTGGTGCTGTTTTCGCAGAGTTTTGCGCGCTACGCCATTGTGTTATTCCCGCTGGTTATCCTGATCGCGGATGGCGTTCGGCGCTTGCCGATGATCCCCCGTTTGTTGATCGGTGGGGCATGTGGGGCGCTGCTTTTGATCGCCAGTGGATTATATACGGTGGCGTTGGTCGGTCCGTGAGCAAAGAAAGTATCGGGGTGACTACTCAGGTGATGCTGTTGGCGAATCAAAATAGGAGATGATCCGTAGGGGCGCAATGCCTTGCGCCTCCACAAAAAAGACACGCCGACCCTAGATAAAATCAATTCGCCAACAGCATCTCAGGTATAGAAACAGAATAAAATAAGTAGGGAGGCATGAAGACGTGAAGAAAAACAGGAAAATACCCCTCGAAACGTGGATGTAGGGGTGGATTAGGCGCTTGTCAATCGTTCGTTAACATGAAAGGTCGCGCGCCGAATATCCACCCATTTGCCGCCAACGGTCATTTCTCCCTTTATTACCGACCGTTTTCAACCTGAGCAGTTACGTATCGGGACATGATCCAGAATATCCCGATACCGGTTGAGCGTGGTTATTCTTTGGACGGCGGCGTTGATGTCGTCATATTTTGCATAATGCCCGTGAACCGAGTCAACATGCCGGTGAGTTCCATCGGCAGGACAAATTTGGTCGAATTGCTGCTGCCAATGGTGCGCAAGGTGTCAAAGTATTGCAGCATCAGCGTTTTGTCGTCCATCGTGCTGGCTTGCGCTTGTAGCACTTCCAAAGCATCGGCACGACCACGCGCCAGCAGCAGTTGCGACTGACGTTCGGCTTCGGCACGCAGGAGGGCAGCTTGTTGTTCGCCTTCGGCGCGTAGGATGCTTGATTGCTTCTCGCCTTCGGCGACCATGATGGCGGCGGCGCGTTCCCCTTCGGCACGGGTGACGGTGGCGCGGCGTTCGCGCTCGGCGCTCATCTGACCATTCATGGCGGCTTTGACGAGGGCGGGCGGTTCGACCTCGCGAATTTCCACGCGCGTGATTTTGAGACCCCAGCGTTCGGTCACTTCATCCAGTTTGACGCGCAGCACATCATTGATCTGTTCCCGTTTTGCCAACACATCATCGAGTTCAATATCGCCGATGACGGCGCGCAATGTGGTCGCAGCGATATTGAGGGAGGCGCTAATGACGTTTTCGACTTCCAATATCGACAGCTTAGGATTGACGATGCGATAGTACACCAAGAAATCAATGTCGATGGAGGTGTTGTCCTTCGAAATGGCGGTTTGGCGGGGGATTTCGAGAAAGCGCTCACGCAGATCGACCCGTTTGGCGGTTTCGATGAGCGGGATCAAAATCACAAAGCCCGGTCCGCGCGTGCCAGCATAGCGCCCCAATGACATGACGACGATCCGTTCGTATTCGGGCACGACCTTAAAAACGCTCAAAACCAGATACAACAGGAATAAGATCAAACCAATGACAATGATCGGTGCAAACTCGCCCATATTTACGCCTCCTCTAGGCTTTCCGGCTCATGCCGTTTTTGCTTCATAGGCTCTACAAACAGTGTCAAATTTTCGCGATCCACGACGACGATTTGCGTCTTTGCGGCAATCGGCTGATCAGCACGGGCGGACCAACTTTCGCCGCGCACAAAGACCGCGCCCACCGGATCAATCGTGGTTTGGACGGTACCGTATGCCCCAATGATCGATTGATCGTCGATCAAGCCGGGGTGTAAATGTTGGAGCGACATCGCCCGCGCCAAAACAAAATGATAGTAGGCAAAGGACGCGATCACGGTGATGGCGATCACAATAATCGAGACGGTGGACGTCTGAAATAAGGTGAAGCCGCCGACAGCTTGCAAACCGAGACCGACTAACGCCAAGCCCGCAAAACGACGCGCCACCAACGGCGTCACCAAAAAGCCGAGAGTGCCGATCACCAAAATCAGGGCAGATGCCCACTGTGTCGGCATGTTCACCAAGCAAAAAATAGCGATGCCACAGATGGCAAAAGCGGCAACTTCGATAATGCCCGTACCGGGCATATACACGGCTGCGACGGCTACCCATAATCCGGCGATCAGCCCCAGATAGACGAGATTTGGATCGATAGAGATAGGCATATCGACTCTCCTGCGCGAATGGACAAGGAATCTTTACATCCTGCTGTTTACATTCTACATTATAAATCACCTTTAGATGTAGGCGATGCCCTATGTTTTGGGGGAGAAATATTCATTATTTGCCCATCAACTTGAACTGTTGGTTAAAACTACCCAAATTGAAGGGTACGCCTATAATAGGATCGCAAATCAATAGAACGCTTACGTTGGAGAATTCTTCGGTTTGCATCCTTCAAAGACTTTGCCCGAGTTACGAATCAATGACGAACGTTTGGTAGCCGATTTCAAAGAATTGCAATTCATCGGTGGCACTGAAAACGGCGGGTCAAGCCGCGTCGCGCTCTCGCCCGAAGACCTCGCCGCGCGCGATTGGTTCGCCAACCGAATCGAGGATGCGGGACTTGAACTGCGCGATGATGATGCGGGCAACCTCAGCGGCGTTTATCTGAGCCAACAGCCCCATGCGCGCACGTTGCTGGTGGGTTCGCACCTCGATAGCGTCCCCAATGGCGGACATTATGATGGCGTTATTGGTGTCTTGTCGGCGCTGGAGTGTGTGCGCACTTTGCGAGAAGCGCAGGTTGATCTGCCGCTTCATGTCGAAGCGATTAATTTTACGGATGATGAGGGTAATTATCAGCCGATGTTTGGGTGTCGGGCGTTGTCTGGGCTGATTTCGCCCGCTGCATTGTCCGACCTCGAAATGGATAATGGTCCGTTTCGCGCGGCGATGCTGCGGGCGGGCATGATGCCGAGCCGTGCCCACTATGCGCGTCGTCGTCCCCAAGACCTTGCCGGCTACCTCGAAGTGCATATCGAGCAAGGGGTGCGGCTGGAACGGGCGGGCAAACCAATTGGCGTGGTACAAGGGATCGTCGGGCGCACCAATTACGAATTCACGTTTATCGGCGAAGCGGGGCATTCCGGCACGACCGATATGTACAAGCGGCGCGATGCCATGCGCGGTGCGGCTCTGTTTATCGTGCGGGCACATGATCTTGTGCGCGAAAAATATGGGGATGGGGTGTTCAATTGTGGGGCAGTGGAGGTTTATCCGGGGGGCTTCAATGTTATCCCGCGCGAGGCGCGCTTGGCGATTGAAGTGCGGCATATCAATGAGATGCTGCTGAACGAGATGGAAACCGCCATCATCAGCTTGGCGCGCGAGTGTGCCACCTCTTTTCGGCTAGAGGTGATGCCCCGCTTGTTGACTCATTACACTGCCGCTGCCATGCACCCCCAAGCCACAACCGCGTTCCGTGCTGCCTGCGAGCTGTTGGGTGTCAAGACCCTCGATCTGTATAGCTACAGCGGACATTCGGCACAATTTTTGAGTACCATCACTCCTTGTGGCATGGTGTTCATCCCGTCAGTGGGGGGGGTGAGCCATAATCACAATGAATTTTCGCGTTGGGAGGATGTGGTCACGGGCGCGAATGTCCTGCTGCAAGCGATTTTGCACTATGCCTTGCCTGAGGAGTCCGAAGCGCTTAAAAACGCCCCGTCATCGCATCAGAATAGCCTGTAAGCTCGGCATAGCCAACTCCGCTGATATCCCCGCTGAGGCTGACTGCCCCTTCCCAATAGACGATGCCGGCACTGTGTAATTCTTGATCCGCCAGCAGCGGGGTAACGCTAAAGGTCAGCATTTCGCCGTCCCCGAGATCGACGGTGATATCCCACCCCGCCGGATAGACGGCACCTGAGTATAGGCTTGTCCAAGTGCTGGTTGCCGTGATGGTGAACGAGTCGGCGGGTAGATAGTGGGTGGTGCCATCGGCATTGACCAATAAGCCGCCGAAATACGGATCGGTGCCGCCCTCTTGCAAGCGAATTTGACCGATCATCAGTTCACGCTGATCATCGAATTGCAGCCCAAACCAGTCCCAACCGAGACCATTGGCACCCAGTGCGCTGGTGCTGAACTCATGATCTTTCCATGCGCTACCCGTGACGGTGAAAGTCTGATCGCCGATGCGGACGGTGCCGCTGGTCAACAAACGGCTGAGCGAATAGTAGTAGCTGGCATTGCCCGGTTCGCCACTCTTGGCGCTCAAACCGCGATCCCCTTGCAGGGCTGGAGGCTTGCTTTGGTCGAAGATCAGGTCGAGCGCGGCGTCGCCCATATCGGCGGTCAGTTGGGTGCGTTGGGCGGTGGGGTCAAGGGCGACCACTTGCCAGTTTTCTAGCCAGACGCGATAGTTGGGATCAACGACTGCGCCCGCTAGTTCCGCCCCGCCGCGATTGAGACGCGAGTCGTGGTAAAACTGCCCGCCGTCAATGTCGGTGATGGCAAAATGCGCCATGTACACCTGATTGGTGCGCCATTCCGAGTCCGTCGTGGGGGTGAGGGCGGTTGGGGTGATGGCACGGCGAAAGACGGTGAATTGAAAACCAAAACGATGCCCATCTGCTGCCGCAAGATTGCCGGTGTAATACCACCATTCGGTCTGAAAATCAGGATGCGCGCCGAAGTCTTGGGGGAACTGCCAGTCACGGACGTCATAAGCGCGCGCAAAACCCGTGATGTCGGCATTGGGGTTGAGCAAGACGGTGCCCGCTTCGACAGGGGTTTGCTCGCCCCCATCGATTAAACTAAAGCCGAAAACGACGATCACCATGATGACGACGCCGGCGATGATGAGACGCATAAAGAAATGCCTTCCGATCCAAATAAACCTGATGCCATCAGGGTACACCCATTAGGTGAGTTTAGACTGAGGATTTATCAGGAGTCTGAGAAATCACCCCCAACCTATCATCGTTCTCTGATTGGGTCAAATCCACCAAAATGCTCAAACGGAATTGCGTCCACTAGTGATATAGCGAAAAAAGAGAACATGTCTTAAAATACCTATAATATTACAAAACCTCTGGAGCCATGTTATGCCCTTTGATCCTGAACCCAGTCCTGAGTTTAATGCTCGCCTGAACGAGATTTTTGATGCATGGGAACATGGTGTGCTTTCGTTTCGCGATGCTTCGGTACAGCTAGAAGCGATGGCGACCGAAGCCAGTGAACCCGCCCAGCCCGCTAATCAGGGACGAGTCGAGTTGTTTCTCGGCATTATGCAGGGGTATCGGGCAAATTTGGACGCGAGCATCGGTCATTTTGAACGCGCGCGTGGATTTTTTGAGCAGGCGGGAAACCGTCGTCGTGCCATTGGGTGCGTCCTCAATTTGGGGGAAAGTTATCGGCTCAAAGGGAGTTTTGCCCGCGCCCGTCAATTGTTCCGCGCGGCATATGATGGGGCGATCACGTTGAAAGAGGTCAGCACCCAAGCGCTTGCCGCTTTTAACGAGGGGCAAATGTTGTTAAGCATGGGGCACCCCGAAAGCGCGCGTAAATCTGTCGAGGACGCCTATCGCATCAGTGCGCTCATGATCAACGAAACCGACCATGAGGCACGGGTGGAACTGCAAAGTGATATCATCAGCGTGTTGGCACAGATTTACCTCCAACTCGGCGATTTTGCCAAGGCATGGGAATATTCCTGTGATGCGTTGCAGCGCGCCCGCCAAATCGCGCAACCGCTGCAATTGGGGATTGCTCATCGCGCGATGGGCGAGGTCTTGACGGAATTGCCCGAACACCCCGTTACGCCCACCGATATTTCGTTAGACCCTGATGATCATTTTCGGCTATCGACTGAATCTTTTCAGGAGATCAAAGCCGAAGGCGAGATGGCGCGCAGCGTCTATACCCATGCGCTCAGCTTGACCAAACGCGGCAAAGGCTTGATGGCGGCGCGCAAAATGCAGCAAGCGATGATCATCTTCACCCGTTTGGGGATGAATGATGATGCTGCCAAAGCCGCGCGTGCGCAGATCGATGTTTTGGCGCGCGCGACTTCGGACACGAAACCCTTGCGTAATCCGCTGAGCGCCCCGAAACCCAGTAACGACGCTAAAACCTGATCAATCGGCGGTGTTGAGGATGGGGAGCGTCGCACAGGCGCGGCTGACGATCATATAGCTGCCATCGACCCATCCTTCGCTCCCCTCATAGCGCCCAAGCCACCAAAATTGATCCGAGGCGGTGCTTTCGCCGCGCCCGATCAGTTCAATCGTCGTCCCAAACGGGATCACCAGCAAAGTCTCAGAATCAACATCAGGCGCGATCCGCAAGCGCAAGTTATACTCGACCGATGCCAAGCACGGGGTAACTGCCGTCATTGTAGGCACAGGCGTGCGTGTCGAAAACTGGAAACGGGTCGCGCTGGGGGGCGAGGTAGGGCGCGCTGTTGCGGTCTCGGTAGGTGGATTTGGCGTCCATGTGGCTGTCGGCATCAGCGTGAGCGTGGCGGTGTTGGGCGCGAAGGTGGCAGTCACGGCATTGGTGACCAACGGCGCGGTCTCGGTCACAAACAACGAACGCAGACTGGGACGGGTGGCTTGGGGGGTACCTTCGCTGTCTGCCGCGTCACCGTTTAACTGCCCGCCCAACGTGGTGATGTCGGCATTGACGATCAAGAAAATGAGACCATTCATCTGGCTAAGCAACCCCGCCGCTTGTTCCGGCGCGATTTCCCCAGCCGCGACCGAGGCGCGGATCGTATCCCCGGCAATCACCGAGATTTGATTGACGACCTTAAAGACATCCCCGCCGTTGTCACGGATAACTTGGGCAAGGGGGGTGCCGGCTTCTAAAAGATCGACGATCGCTAATTCAGCCAGCCCTGTTTCCTCAGCGATCACTGTGAACACCGTCCGAAACAGGTCGATGAAGCGTTGCGTTTGCGCCGTGACTTCGGCAGTCGCCTCGCCCGACTCGGCGGGTGCTGCTGCGGTTGCGCTATTGGCAACAACGCTTACAGGGGGTTGCAAGGCTGTCAAACTGAAATAAATCGCGATGTAGGGGACGCTAAAGCTGGAAAGCGCGATCAAGCCGCCGCTGAATACCCCCAACAGTCCGCGTGATGCTTTTAGCCGTTGCGGACGGAACAACTCCAAGAGGATGACCAACAGGTGCGCGGCGGCGAAGACCCCCCCTGTAATCAGCGCCAGTTGCTGAATCAGCGGGTCGGGGGAGGCTTCAAAATAGGCGATGATCAGCGTTGCCACCCACAGCAAGGTCGCCATAAAAACCAGCAGGAGATCGAAAAAGCCAACCTCAAGACGGCGAAAAATCGTTTTGAGCAGGTTGTTTAAGCTGCTGAAAATCGCGAAAAATAGCCCGGTTGCCAATAATATCCAGATCGTCACACGCGGAACCCTCACTCGATAAGAGCTTTATTATAACGTAGACGTCAGGTGTTATAGGTGAGGATAGTGTTATAATCGGGATTGTATTTTTACAGGCGGGGAAAGGGAGAATTATCTTGCCGACCGATTTACAGACACTAGCGATCAACACGATACGAACGCTTGCGATTGATGCTGTGCAAAATGCGAACAGCGGGCATCCCGGTCTGCCGATGGGGGCAGCACCGATGGCGTATGCCCTGTGGACGCGGCATCTCCAGCACAACCCGCATGATCCGCATTGGGCAAACCGAGACCGTTTCATCCTCAGCGCTGGGCATGGTTCGGCACTGCTCTATGCGTTGCTGCACTTGACGGGCTATGCGGTTTCGCTGCAAGACATCAAAAATTTTCGTCAATGGGGTAGCATCACCCCCGGTCACCCCGAAGCCCACTGGACACCGGGGGTCGAAACGACGACCGGTCCCTTGGGGCAAGGGGCGGCGAACGCTGTCGGCTTTGCGCTGGCAGAGGCGTTTCTGGCGGATCGCTACAATCGCCCAGATCACGCCATTGTTGATCACTATACCTATGTGATCGTAGGCGATGGCGATTTGATGGAGGGGGTGACGTCCGAAGCGGCATCGCTGGCGGGCGTTTGGAAACTGGGCAAGCTGATTTATTTGTATGATAGTAACCAGATCACGCTGGACGGTGGCACCGACATGACCTTCACCGAGGATGTCGCCGCCCGTTTCCGCGCCTATGGCTGGCATACTCAATTTGTCGCCGATGGCAATGATGTGGACGCCATTGACGCGGCGATTCAAGCGGCGAAGGCGGTGACCGATCAGCCCTCGCTGATTGAAATCCGCACCGTCATCGGCTATGGCAGCCCCCACAAACAGGGTACCAGCGAGGCGCATGGTTCGCCATTGGGCAAAGATGAGATCACCGTTGTGAAGGCATTTTATGGCTTGCCGGACGAAGCTTTTTTCATCGCGGGCGAGGCGCTTGAACACCTGCGCGAAGCGGTTGAGCGCGGCGAAGAATGGAGCGCGACCTGGGGAGAGCGTTTTGAAGCCTATCGTGGCGCTTATCCTGAACTCGCGACGGAATTTGAAAGCGTCCTGCGCGGCGAACTGCCCGCTGGTTGGGATGCGGATATTCCGGTCTACGCGGCGGACAAAGAGATCGCCACGCGCAATGCCAATGGCGAAGTCTTAAATGCCATCGCCAAGCACATCCCGACGATGATCGGCGGCGATGCCGATCTCGCAGGAAGTACCAAGACGCTGATTAAAGGCGCAGCGAACACTGGGCACGGCAAACCCGCCGCCCGTAACGTCCGTTTTGGCGTCCGCGAACACGCGATGGGGGCGATTGCCAACGGCTTGGCGCTGCATGGCGGGATCATCAAACCGTATACCGCCACCTTCCATACCTTTAGCGATTACATGCGCCCGGCAATCCGCTTGGGGGCGCTGATGAACTTGCCGACGATTTATATTTTCACCCATGACAGCATCGGCTTAGGGGAAGACGGTCCCACCCATCAGCCGATTGAGCAAACGATGTCCCTACGCTTGATCCCCCAATTGTGGGTCTATCGTCCGGCGGATGCCAACGAGACGGCGGCGGCATGGCGGGCGGCGATGTTGTCTGATAAAGCCAGCGCCTTGATCTTCACCCGTCAGAATTTGCCGGTTTTGGTGGGTACTGAGCTTGAAGGCGGCGTCAACGCCATTCATGAAGGCGCGCTGCGCGGCGGCTATGTGCTGGCGGACGCCGTTGGCGGCGACCCCGAAGTGATTTTGTTGGGCAGCGGTAGCGAAGTGCATATCGCCCACAGCGCTTACCGGACATTGACCGCCGAAGGCATCCGGGCGCGGCTGGTGTCGTTGCCATGTTGGGCGGCGTTTGATGCCCAACCACAGGCATACAAAGACTCGGTCTTACCGCCCCAGGTTCGGGCGCGCGTCAGCATCGAAGCCGGCGTCACGCTGGGTTGGGAGCGCTATGTCGGCGCGGATGGCAAGACCATCGGTATTGATAAATTTGGTGCGAGCGCGCCCTATGAACGCATCTATAAAGAATATGGACTCACACCCGAAGCCGTAGCGACTGCGGCGCGCGCTTTGTTGGGCAAAGGTTGATCCTTAAATAGGCTAGAGGGACACGCCCGGGCGTGTCCGCAAGGAGTTTGCGTCATGAAAATTGCACTTTCGGCGGATCATGCGGGCTACCCGATCAAGCAGCATTTGGTAGTTTTTCTTCAAGAGCAGGGGCATGAAGTCCTTGATTTGGGCACCAGTAGCGCTGATGTGCGGGCGGACTATCCGGTCGTCGCGCAGGCAGTGGCGGATGCGGTTTTAGATGGGCGTGCCGAACGCGGTATCTTGATCTGTGGCAGTGGCGTGGGGGCGTGTATCGCCGTGAATAAAGTGACGGGCATTTATGCCGCGATTTGTCACGACACCTACAGCGCGCATCAAGGCGTAGAACACGATTTTATGAATGTGCTGTGTCTTGGGGCGCGGGTCGTGGGTCCGGCGGTCGCGGAGGAATTGGCGACGGCGTTCATCCATGCCCAACCTAGCCCGATTGACCGTTATGCCAAGCGTTTTGAGATGGTACAAGCGATGGAAAAGCGCGCAGCAGGGGCACCCGCCGACAGCGACAGTTAGGATTATATGATCCCCGATGGGCAACCGCACCTTGGAAGGTTGCCCATCCATGCAATGCTTTTTCGCAGACACACAATTTTTATTGAAACCACAGGAGCGTACAATCGATGAGCAGTAACCCGCCTGTAGAAGTCCAGAATTTCGGACAGAGTATTTGGTATGACAATATCCGCCGCAGTTTATTGACCAGTGGCGAACTGAAACGCTTGATCGACGAAGATGGCATCTTGGGCATTACCTCTAACCCGACGATCTTTCAGAAGGCGATTGGCGGCAGTGTCGATTATGACACCGCCTTGGGGGTTTTGCTGGCGCTGGAACCCTATACGATTTACGAAACCCTTGCGGTGGAGGATATTCAAAACGCCCTTGATTTATTGCGTCCGGTCTATGACCGCACGGGCGGGCGCGATGGCTATGTCAGCTTGGAAGTGTCCCCCTTGATCGCCGATGATAATGCGACGACGTTGGCGGAAGCGAAACGCTTGTTCGCGACGGTCAACCGCCCCAACGCCATGATCAAAATTCCGGCGACGGCAGCGGGTCTGGTCGCCATTGAAGAGGCTATCGCGGCGGGCATCAATATCAACGTGACCTTGATTTTCGGGGTCGATAACTATATCCAAGTTGCCGAAGCCTACATTCGTGGCTTGGAAAAACGACTGGCAGCAGGGGGGGATGTGCGTTCGGTAGCGTCGGTTGCCAGCTTCTTCCTCAGCCGTATTGATGTTGCGGTGGATCGGATGTTGGACAATAACATTCGCGCCGCCCAAACCCGTGCTGACCTGCCGCGCGTGACGCTGAACAATCAATTGAAGGGCAAGACGGCAATCGCCAATGCCAAGATTGCCTACAAGCGCTTCAAAGAGCTGTTTTATGGGGAGCGCTTTGCGGTTTTGCGAGAGGTGGGCGCGATGCCGCAACGGGTCTTATGGGCGTCCACAGGCACAAAGAACCCCGCCTATCCCGATACGATGTATATCGATAGCTTGATCGGGCGCGATACGGTCAATACCCTGCCTCCCGATACCCTAAAGCTCTTTAAGGATCATGGCACGGCGGCGGATACGCTCGAAACTAATTTTGAGGACGCCGAAAAGACGCTCGATCTGTTGGTAGAAGTCGGCATCAACCTGTTAGAAGTGACCAACGAATTGCAAGTGGATGGCGTCGACTCGTTTGCCGAATCCTTCCGCAGCTTGATCGATCAAGTCACGGCGAAACGGGATGTCCTCAGCACAGGCGTGATCACCCAGCAAGACATGACGGTCGGGATTTATGCCGACCCCGTGAAGGCAGCGATCAAGGAACTAGACACCGACCACGCCAATGGACGCCTGTGGAACCACGACGGCAGTCTGTGGAAAGACAATCCGGCGATCATCGCCAAGATCAACGACCGTCTCGGTTGGCTAGAAACCGACAAAACGATTGATCTGACACGCTTACAGGCATTGCAAGATCGTGTCTTCAATCCAGCATTGAGCGCGGTCGTCCTGCTTGGTATGGGTGGCAGTAGTCTTGCCCCAGAAGTGTTGTATCAAACTTTTGGCAGTGGTGAAGGGCGTCCGAAGCTGTTTATGCTGGATAGCACCGCACCGGCATTCATTCGCCAATTGGAAGCGCAGATTGACCTTGCCACGACGCTCTTCATCGTCGCCAGCAAGTCAGGCGGCACCATCGAAACATGGTCGTTCTATAAATATTTTTATGACCGTACCGGCAGCAAGGGTGAACAGTTCATCGCCATCACCGACGGCGGTAGCCAGCTAGAAGCCGAAGCCCAAGCGCGTGGTTTCCTAGACACCTTCGTCAACCCGACCGATATCGGTGGGCGCTATAGTGCGCTCAGCTATTTTGGCATGGTGCCGGCGGCATTGTTGGGTATCGACTTGCAGCGCCTTGCTGCCAGCGCGCGCCGGATGATGGTAGCGTGTGGTCCCAACATTCCGGCAGAACAACACCCGGGCGTGTGGTTGGCGGCGCTTATTGGGGTGCTGGGCAAAGCGGGCAAGGACAAGCTGACGATTGTCGCCAGCCCGTCCATTCGCACGCTGGGCACATGGGTAGAACAGTTGGTGGCGGAAAGCACCGGCAAAGAAGGCAAGGGGATTGTGCCCGTCGTGGGGGCGACGATTGGTAAGCCACATGATTATTCGACCGACCGCTTATTCGTCTATCTGCGCGTAGACGGGGACGCCAACAACGAAGGGGACGCGGGCATCACGGGATTACAACAATCGGGGCACCCGGTAGTGACGCTACATCTGCGCGATAAGCTTGATATCGCTGGTGAATTCTTCCGGTGGGAATACGCGACCGCGCTGGTCGGCAAACTGCTGGGCATCAACCCGTTTGATGAACCCAACGTCACCGAGAGCAAGAACAATACCAGCCGCTTACTGGAACACTTCATCGAGCAGGGAGCATTGCCTGCCGTAGAACCGCTGCTCGAAACCGCTAGCGTGCGGTTGTATGCCGATGAACGCATGGCGAAATTGATCTATGACCTGTGTACCCAACATCAGTACGAGAACAACACGCTCAGCGGGATGTTGGCGGCGCAGTTTAATGCCACCCAAGCGGGAGATTACTTCGCGCTGTTGGCGTATCTGCCGCAGACCGAGGCGATCAGCGCCAAACTTGAAGAAGTGCGTCGGCGCTTGCGGCATGTGACGCACCGTGCGGTGACGACCGGTTTCGGTCCGCGCTTCTTGCACAGCACGGGGCAGTTGCACAAGGGCGGAGCGAACAACGGCGTGTTCATCCAACTGACGACGGACTATGACGATTTGGCGATCCCAGAAGCACCCTATGGGTTTGCGACGTTGATCGCGGCGCAAGCGATGGGCGACATTGAAGCCTTACAGAGCAAGAATCGGCGCGCCCTCCGGTTGCATTTGGTGGGCGATCCGCTGGTAGCGATGGATCGGTTGTTAGAGGCGATTGAATTGGCGGAAGCGCGCCGTAAGTAACGGGCGACTTTAGGGAACGAGGTTGTAAAACGGGCACGCGCGGGCGTGTCCGTTTTTATTATGTTTCTTCTGCCGTGAACACGGTTTTGGTGAGCGGGGCGCGGTATAGGCGATAGGTGCTGTGTTCCTCAAAGGCATTGAACATGATCTTCGGGACGATGATTTTTTCTTCGTTGATATTGAGGATATAGGTGGGGTTGCGCCCACTGAGCCGCACCGTGCGTTTGACTGATCCTTCTAGGACGATGACACTCCCCGCCTTGACATCATGTTGTGTTCGTAAATAGTTTTGTGCGCCGATGCCCACGACGACGGCGTTGACGACCGTCAAACTGATGCCAATGACCGACAAAACCGGAACGTTGTTTTGACCCCCGAAGAATAAAAAGAGGGTGGCGGCGAAGGCGACGACGACGAACGCGCCCGCGCTAAATGCCAAGGTGCGGCGCATGGAAGCATGGAGGCGGTCAATTTGGGACGGGCTGAGCGCGCCGTCTTGGTTGGCGGCGAGGTCAGCAGCGGTGAAACCGAGCGCTTGATCGAGCGGCGTCGGGGTGAGGGTTTCTACGGTGGTCATGAGGTGAGGGTTGCTCCGCTACAATAAAAAGCACAAAAAAGCACAATGCCACGACAATAAGACAAAACACCGAAAAGAAAAAGGGCGGACATGAAGACCTTGACGATGCTGGAAGCGAAATTAGCGCTGGCGACGATTGCGCAGCGGTTCACGTTGACGCTCGACCCCGGTCAAGCGGTGGAGCCAGAGCGGTCGTTTACGCTGCGCCCCAAGTATGGGATGCGGATGATGGCGCGTGAGCGAGTGCCGGTGATGGCGTAAGGATGAGGGTATTTTGACTCCTCTTCTGATCGGAAAGTTGACCGGATCGGGTGAGGAGTCATGTTTTTTACCTTTGAATCATGTTGAAATTGCCAAATATAAAGCGAAAAAATAAAAAATATAGAAGTGCGCAGGCAAGGAGCAAGACAAGAAATACTATAATGCAGCTGAAAAACATCGTAACTGTTTTGACTAGCTCAATTTGGTCAAGCGAAAACAAAAAATGCCTTGCAAAAAGGCAAAAACAAGCAGACTAAAATCATGTCAAAAATTACTGCTGTTCAGTTGTTAAAGTCTAAGATTAGGCAGCTTCGAATTACAACAAATTTTTTAGTCTCGTCAATAATTCATGCCCTGTCAAAAAATTATCTGGTATTATTAACGCAAGAAATATATAATTGAAACGGGTGTGCTAAAAATAAAAATGAATACTTCTATTGCGGAATTCACACACGGTGAACAGCGCGTTCTTCAGGCGCTTAAACGTCTCCCTGAAAGGCAATATTATTTCAAGCACGAACCCCGACTAAATACTGATGGTCATAACAGCAAACCCGACTTCGTGGTGATTGATGCCCTACGCGGTGTTATTATCATTGAGGTGAAGGATTGGGTCGAAATCGTCTCAGCAGATCAGAAGACTTTCGTGATTCGCAAACGAGACGGCGAAAAAGAAGAATTCCCTAACCCCTATTCGACTGCTGAAAGATATGCCTACGACCTAGATCGCTTGTTCAAGACCAAGCCAGAATTGTGGGCGAGGTATAAAGGCAAGGAGCGGCTCCTCTTTCCTTGGCAACCGATGGTGATTCTTCCCAATATTCAGCAGATCGTAATTGAGCAGATGGAAGCCAAGGCTGTCATTCCGGCACACTGTTTTATAGGCGGTGAAATGCTTAAAAGCATTACTGCGCTGGAGCAGGCAATTGCTAACCTTCCTTG
>JBBRTY010000046.1:0-21723 GCA_038248285.1 Aggregatilineales bacterium | reverse complement strand
TTCAAAATGAGGATTATCCGGCTTTTATGTGTATATGTACCGCTTAGACGCAGAGATTGACGTATATTATGCAGGCAATGGGCACACTGAAAATCAATACGAACGTCCGCGTTCAGCGCGCCGCCGCTGGTACCGTCGCGCGCAGCAACCTGATTGTGGGCGTGCTGCTCGTTTTCACCATGCTCATCGGCGGGTACTTCCGGTTTGGCGGGCTAAATTGGGACGACTTCACCCACTTACACCCCGATGAGCGCTTCCTGACGGATGTCGCCCAAGGCTTAGGGAGACAGCTAAACCCCAGCGGGGGTGAAATCGAAGTTGCGACACAGCTAGAGACCTGCCGCGCTCGGTACCCCGACACGGGGGGCGTGGGGGGGTATTTTGATGCCCTGTGCAGCACCTTAAACCCACTGAATGCCAACAGCGGTCACGGTTTATATGTTTATGGCACGTTGCCGTTGTTCATCGCACGCGGCAGTGCCGAACTCTACGCTGTGGGCACCGAATGGTACGCCGTCAATGTCCTGAATCAAACAGACTATGACGGTTCCTTCTGGGTTACTTATGACGGGGTGCATTTGGTCTGGCGCATGATGTCGGCGCTTGCCGAAATGGGCATCATCCTGCTGGTGTTTGCGATGGGTGTGCGCTTACATGACAAATGGGTGGGGTTGCTGGCGGCGTTTTTGTACGCCACGACCGTGTTCAGCATCCAGATCGCGCACTTTGGCACCGTAGACGCCATTGCCAATTTCTTCGCTACGCTCACCGTCATGGCATCCGTGCAGGTGTATCGTTCTGGCAAGTTTTGGACGTACCTACTGTTTGGCTTCGCTTTCGGCTGTGCGATAGCCAGTCGTATCAACTTGCTGCCGCTCGTCGGCTTGCTGGTGGTGGCGGCGGCGCTCCACATTCTGCCCGCGCTGACGGGTGGCGGTAGTATGCGCGAACGGGATCGGCTCGTGATCCGCCATTTACTTTGGGGCATGGTCGCGCTGGTGCTGGCGGTGTTATGTTTCCGCGTTTTCAACCCCTATGCCTTTGATGGTCCCGGTTTCTTTGATGTCTTTAAGAGCAATGTCCCGTTTGTTGCCCTCCATGATCGTTGGTTGGGCAATATGGGCACGGCGCAAGCGCTCGTCAGTGGTTCCGCCGATAGCCCGCCTAACTTCCAATGGACCGCGCGCACCCCGTGGCTCTTCCCGATGAATAATATGATTTTGTGGGGGATGGGCTTGCCGTTAGGGATCGTGGCGTGGGGCGCGTTTGTCTGGGCGATTTGGCGCATCCTGCGCGGCAAGCCCGGCGCGCTCGCCAATATCTTGCTGGTCGGCTGGATCGCCGTCTACTTTGGGTATTTGGGGCGCAGTTGGGTGACAACGATGCGCTATTTCTTGCCCGTTTATGGACCGTTGGTGGTCTTGGCGGCATGGGCGCTGGTTGGTTGCTGGCGGTGGTTGGGGGCGCGTCCGGCGTTCGTGCGGTGGGTCGTCCGAGTGGCACTGGTGATCGTGCCGGCATTCACCTTGTTATGGGCGGGGATGTTCACGAATATCTACCGTCATCTCTTGACCCGTGTCGCAGCGTCCTATTGGTTCATGGAAAGCGTCCCCGGTGATTTTGCCATGCAGATTGAAGGCGCGCCCGAAGGGACACCGCTCATCAATATCCCCATCGGGCATCGCGATGGCGACGCCCCGATTGAAACCCGTGCCTCGCGCCTTGATACCGCGACGCCGCGCGTCGCTTATCGCTTTACGGCACCTGCCAGCGGCGCGGTGTCGCACATTCATGCTCCGCATTTGGGCGACCCAAATGATGATCCAGAGCCGGAAACGTTGCAGTTCACGATACAGCGCACCGCCGATATGGCGGTGATCGCCCTTGCCGAGTTGAGCCGCGATTTCCCGCGTCAAAATCATGTCTTGGGCGATGCCTATGATATTGAGTTTATCGAACCGCTGGTTGTTGAGGCGGGGCAAGAATACGAGTTTGTCGTGCAATTGGTCGCGGGGGACGCCTTGATCAGCGGCGGCTCGGTGGTGACATGGGAAGGGGCGTGGGATGACCCGGTGCCGACGGGGGTTTGCGCTTTCCCGGAGGGCATCACCCTTGCCGATGATCCGCCGCCCGGTTTGGTGTGGGATGCGCGCGAGTGTCGTCGTCAGTCGGCTGGCTATGGGCTGGTGATCGGCTACAAGCAGGATATCGTTTATGAAGACGAGCCGATCAAGCGGGTGAATTTGCTGGAAACCCTGCACTACAGCGATTACCTCGTGATCAGCAGCAATCGCTTCTATGACACCCTATCCCGCAATCCCCAGCGTTGGCCCATGACCAATGCGTATTATGACAAGTTATTCGCAGGGGAACTCGGTTTCGAGCTGGTTGAGGTGTTTGACAGCACCTATGAATTGGGTCCGCTGCGGGTGAGCGATCAACACTTGCCGTTTTATGACTCGCCAGCGTGGTTGAACGAGTTTGAAGCCGAAGAAGCCTTCCATGTGTATGATCATCCGGCTGTGTTGATCTATCGCAAGACCGCCGACTATGATCACAGCGCGGTCAGTGATTTTCTGTACAGCATTCCAGTGGCGCGCGTGGACAGTGCGCCGGTATTCAATAGCTGCACCGGTTCCGATAAATTTTATTGTGATCCGACATTGGTCAATGTCGCTACGCTCAGCAGTGAGCGAGCGGCGGTCGCCCCGACGCAATTACGTTTGACCGACGAAACGCGCCCGATTCAATATGAAGGTGGCACCTGGTCGGAACGGTTTAATTCCCAGAGTTTGGTCAATTTGGAACCGGTCGTCACCGTTGGCGCGTGGTGGGTGGTCATCTTCTTATTTGGATGGGCGGCATTCCCGGCATTATACGTGCTGCTGCCCGGCTTGCCGGGGCGAGGGTATGCCTTCGCCAAATTTGCCGGCTTGTTCCTTGTGGGCTATGGTTTGTGGGTCTTGGCGAGTTTGCGGCTGCCGGTGTGGTCACAAATGGGCGTCGCGGCAGGTTTGCTGGTTTTGGTCTTGATCAGCATCGCATTGGTGTGGCGGGCACGTGACGAGTTTGGCGCGTATGTGCGGGCAAATGCCGGACGTATGCTGGTGATCGAAGTATTGACGCTGGCGGCATTTTTGGCGTGGGTCGCCGTGCGTCTGACCAACCCCGATTTGTGGCATCCCAGCTTCGGTGGCGAAAAGCCGATGGATTTCGCGTATTTTAACGCCGTCCTGCGCAGCACGATTTTCCCGCCCTATGATCCTTGGTTCGCCGATGGTTTCCTCAATTACTACTACTTCGGGTATGTGATCGTGGGGTCGCCGGTGCTGTTGTTGAAGATGGTGCCCAGCATCGCCTACAACTTGATCATCCCGACGTTGTTCGCCTTGACGGGGATTGGCGCGTTTGGCGTCGCTTTCGATATTGTCAGCGCGCTAAAGACCCACACCACCAAGTTGAAGGTGAACGCCAGCCCGATGTTGGCGGGCATCGCGGCATTGATTTTAGTGGTCGTGTTGGGCAACCTCGACACGCCGCGCGTCTTCTTGACGGGGGTCGCGCGACTAGGTGGCTATACCCAACCGACGGGCATCCAAGACTTTTTGGTGCGCGAGTACACGCGCGACAATGGCGGTGCCCCGGATAGTGTCGCCCAGATGGATATCTTGGAGCGTGCCAATAATCCCTCGGTGGTGGATGAAATCCGCTATGAGTTAAACAACTCGGTCACATTGCTGACCAGCCTTGCCGGGGGCATCGGTTCGGCGGTGAACGGGCAACCTTTGCCCATCGGCACGGATCGCTGGTTTTGGGCACCGAGCCGTGTCCTTGCCGAGACGCCCGGTGTCGAAGGCGGGGCGATCACCGAAATGCCGATCTTCACCTTTATCTATGGCGACCTGCACGCTCACATGATCGCCATGCCCATGCAATTGTTCATCATCGGGTTGCTGTTCAACGAACTGTTGGTCGCGGGCAAGCGGCGGCGGCAAGCCGAGGGCGAAACGCGGGGCGAGCGTGGTTTCTTCCGTAATGTCCTCGCGGTGGCGCTGATCGGCGTGACTGTCGGTATGTTGCGCGCCACCAACACCTGGGACTGGATTACCTATTTGCTCTTGGGCACGGTTGCCATGATGATTGCGTGGTGGCTGGCACAGGGGATGCGCGTCGGCACGGCGGGGATTTTCCGCCGCTTTACGCGCTTGTCGATCTTGTCGTTCATCGGCACGGTCGGCGGGTACCTCGTCTTTAGCTTTGTCGGTGTGCTGCCCTATACGACCTGGTACACCGCGATTTACAACAGCATCCGCCCATGGACGGACGGCAAAACGCCCTTGTGGGCATTTTTCGATATTCACGGCTTATTCTTGTTCTTGATCGTGTCGCTGTTGCTTTGGGAAACCGCGCGTTGGCTGCGCTCGGTGTATGTGCGGGAACTGCGCGGTCGGTTGTTTTGGATGATCGCAGCGGGCATCCTCGTGATCGGGACGCTGTTGGTCTCGCTGGGCTTGGCATTGCGCGAATGGCAAGTCTCGCTCGTGGTCATCCCCTTGTTGTTATGGACGGCGGTCGTGTTTTTCCGCCCCGGTCAATCACGCCCGATGCAATTTGTATTGCTGCTGATCGGCTTGTCGTTGGGGCTATTGTTGGGCGTGGAGTATATCGTCCTTGATGGCGATATCGGTCGGCAAAACACGGTCTTTAAGTTCTATCTCCAAGCGTGGATCATGTTAAGCGTGGTCGGTGGGGCTGTGGTCGCGTGGCTGAGTAGTGCGCTGGCGCGCTGGCGTCCGACGTTGCAGGGGGTATGGCTGACGATTGCCTCGCTGCTACTGTTCATCGCCTTGTTGTTCCCTGTGATGGCAATCCGCGCGCGGGCGGCGTTCCGCTTTGACACCGCGCAACCGCTGACCTTGGACGGGATGCAATATATGAACTATGCCCGCCATTATGAAGGCGACAATCTGATTTTGGCGACCAACCCGTCGCGCGCGCCCTTTAGCTTGGCGGAAGATTACCGAATGATCCGCTGGTTGCAAGAGAGTCTGCAAGGCGTGCCCACGATCATCGAAGGCTTGAGCAGTGACACCCAATACAAATGGAATGGGCGCATTGCCATCAACACGGGGTTGCCCGCTGTGATCGGGTGGAACTTTCATCAGCGCCAACAACGCACACTAGAACCGATGGGGCGGATTGTGGAAATGCGCAACGCCAATGTCAATGCCTTCTATCAACTGCCGTCGGTGAGGATGGCAATAGAGATGATCACCTTCTATAAGGTTGAATATATCATCGTGGGGCAGTTAGAACTGGCGTATTATGCACCGGAAGGCTTGGCGAAGTTTGACCAAATGGTGGAACTTGGCTTGCTGGATGTCGTCTATCAGGACGGCGAATCACTCATCTATCATGTCATCCCCGGCGCAGAATTGCGGGAGTTTGGATAATCGATGTTTTTCGATTGGCTCGCCCGTGAGGGTGTACTCATCATCAATTGGTGGTTTCTCGTCACACTGGCGGGGGCGGCAACGCTGCCGTTGACGTTCCGCTTGCTGCGCGGCTTGCCAGACCGGGGCTATTTTTTGGCGCGGGCATTGGGGCTGTTGCTGATCGGCTTCGTGTTTTGGTTGCTGACGATGTTTGGCTTCACCCAAAATAACGCCAGCGGCATGGCGGTGGCATATGTGGTCGTCGTCGTGATCGGCATCGCGTCTTATCTGGGTATCAAGCCCGCCGCCGATGACGAACGCGAACCGTTCGATCTGCGGTTGTGGTGGCGCGAACACCGCGCTGCTATCGTCGTTGGGGAAGTGCTATTCATCGTGGCGCTGTTCGCTTGGGCGACCTATAAGGCATATCAACCGGACGCCTTCACCACCGAAAAACCGATGGAACTGGCGTTTTTAAGTGGGGTGATGCGGAGCCAAGCTTTTCCGCCCAATGATCCTTGGTTTTCGGGCTATGCCATCAGTTACTACTACTTTGGCTATGTCATTGCGGCGATGCTGTCCACGCTCAGCGGGGTCAGCAGTGGCATCGGCTTCAGTTTGCTGAATGCGCTCTTGTTCGCGTTGACGGCGCTCAGCGTGTATGGGGTGGTGTACAACTTGGTGCGTTCGCGTTCGATGCGCGTCCCACCACCTGATGCGTTGCCTACAGCGCCAGAACCGCGTTCGGGATCGGGTGCTGCGATCAGCACGGCATTACTGGGCGTGGTCTTTGTGTTGTTGCTCAGCAATTTTATCTTGCCGCTGGTGGAAGTGCCGTATCAAACCAATACCGCCTCGGCAGAATATCTGGCGATTTGGAACGTCAATCAGCGCGAAGAACCACTCGGTTTTGAGCGCGAAGGCGATATCGGCTCGTGGCAGTATTGGTGGTGGTTCCGGTCAGCACGCGCCATCAGTGATCGCGCCTTAAACGGCGTTCACTCGGAAGTGATCGACGAATTCCCCGCCTTTAGTTTCATCCTGTCGGACAATCACCCGCATGTGTTGGCGCTGCCGTTTGCGGCGATGACCATCGGCTTGGCGCTCAATGTCGTCTTGCGGCGGCGACGCCCGAACCTGCAAGAGACGCTTTTGTACGGCGTGGTCATCGGCGGCTTGATCTTCCTCAATACTTGGGATGGGGCGATTTATCTGATCCTTATGGCGGGGGCAGAGGCATTACGGCGGTTGCTGCGCGGCGGTACAGGGCGGCTGACGACGGGGGATTGGGTGGGGACGGTGTTGTTTGGGGCGGCATTGCTGATCATTGGTGTGATCATCGATATTCCGTTCTTGGTGTCGTTCCGATCCCAATTGGGCGGGGTGTTGCCCAATTTGGTCAATCCGACCATTTTCAATCAATTCTTCCTGATGTTCGGACCCTTCTTGCTGCTGTTGCTTCCCTATTTGGTCGTGGAATGGTGGCGGGCGCAGGATCGCGCCAACCTGCGGTATGGGCTGACGCTTGCGGGTGGCATTTTGTTAGGTTTGACGTTCATTTTGTTGGTCATGACGGTGATCAGCGCGCTGGTGCCCAATACCCAAAATGTGTTTAACCAGTTTGTGGTGGAAAACGGCGGAATGCCGTCGGCGCTGATCGGGGCATTGGCGAAACGAATCACCCATTTACCGACGGCGCTATTATTGACATTGCTGTTGGCGCTCGCGGCAGCGCGCTTGTTCCCCAAACAGGAGTTGATCGCCGACGACCGCCAAGTGATCACCACGCCATCGGCGACGGCATTCGTCTTGCTGTTGATCGCGTTGGGGGCGGCGTTGACGCTTGCGCCCGAATTTGTGTATCTGCGTGACAACTTCGGCACGCGCATGAATACGGTCTTTAAGTTTTACTATCAGACGTGGCTGTTGTGGGGTATCGCCTCGGCATATGCCGTGTACAGCATTTTGGGGGATGTTCGGTTGCCCAAACCGAGTCCGACGTTGCGCGCTGTCTATGGCGGCGTCGTGGCATTGGTCTTGGTGATGGGCTTGCCGTATATCGTCCTTGCGGTCTACGCCCGGACGCAACTGGAGACGGGGCGCGTCAATTCGTTGTCCCCCGCCGCGCCCACGCTCAACGGGGTGGCGAGTTATCTGTCCTATGGGGGCATCACGCCCGACGATGAAGCGGCGTTGGCGTGCTTAAGTGATCGGGTCGCTGGCGATTCCGCGTTGGTGGTGCAAGCCGTCGGCAATTCCTATGAGGGCGCTTTTGGCACGGTCGGCACGCTCACCGGGATTCCCTTGTTGTTCAACTGGTATGGGCACCAAAGCCAGTGGCGCGGTCAGTCCGAACTGCCCTTGATGGTGGGGTCACGGGTGGCGGATATCGACACGCTCTACAGCGATCCGACCTGGAACGCCACGCGCAACATCTTGGCGAACTATGGCATTGACTATATTTTTATCGGGGCGACTGAACGCAACCAATATGGCGAACCGCTGATCGCTGCGGAGGTCAAGTTCCGTGACAATCTGGAGATGGTTTGCGAATACGGCACGACCCGCGTGTACCATGTGCCAGAGAGCGCGCTCGTCTTGAATACGTTCGGAGGGTGACCCAGAGATGACCATTCAATCGACACCAATAACAACCTCACTGCCGACGGCAGATGCCCCGCGCGCTTTGCCGCGCGTCACCATCAGCGTCGAAATCATCGCCTATGCCCTGTTGTTTATCTTCGCGCTAGCGCTGCGTTATGCCCAATTGGATGTGGTGCCGTTGACTGCGGACGAGGCGCGGGAAGCCTTATCTGCTTGGCGAACGGTCTCCGCCAGCGCGCCCGGCTCGATCAGCACCGCGCATAGCCCGTTGGTGTTTCTCGCCCAAAGCTTTGGTTTCTCGGTGATGGGCGCGTCTGAACAAAGCGCGCGGTTGCTGACGATGTTGGTCGGGGCGGGGTTGGTGCTGACCCCGATGCTGTTCCGCGCTGTGTTGGGCAAGGCGCGGGCGCTCTTGCTGGCGGCGTTGTTCGTGTTCTCGCCCATCTTGCTGATCGCTTCACGCGAAAGCAGTGGCATGATTTGGGGTGCGATGAGCGCGGCATTGATGCTGGCGTCGTTTCGCGGTTGGCTCCGTCGGCGCGACGTGGACGAGGCGGGGGCACCCTATGCCGCACTGACGCTCATTTTCGCGGTGGGGGTTATTTTCCTCAGTGATGCGGGCAGTCTGGCGCTGGCGGGATTGTTGGCGGTGGGCGTCGGGGGCGCACTCGTGTGGACGCGGCGGGCGCAGGATGTCTTAGAAGAGGATGCCGAAGACAATGAGCCAATGACGCTGGCAAGCTTGTTCCGTGCCTTCCCGTGGGCAAGCGCCTTCCCGGCGGCGTTGATTGTGACGCTGACGTTGGGCACCGGTTTCTTGTTGATCCCGTCGGCATTGACGACCATTGGCGAGGTGTTTCTCGGTTTCATCCAAATGCTGACCCCCAACGCCCCTGATGATCCGGCGTTTCTGCCGTTGACGGTGGCAGCCTTCTATGAGCCGCATGTGTTGATCTTCGCGGGGGTGGCATTCTGGATGCTGGTGCGGGCGGGGTTTACGTTCGCGGATCGCGTGGCGGCGGTGATGCTGGTTGCCGCCATCGTGTTTCAGTTCGTGGGCGCACCGGCTGCGACTTCGCTATGGATTCTGCTGCCGGCGATGTTTTTGGCGTCTGGGGTGATCGTGAAATTGTTTAACCCGGACACCGGACTGATTTTTGCCCCTGCGCCGGATTGGGCGCGTGGCGTGATCGCGCTCAGCTTGATCGGCGCGTTGTGCGTGTTTACGCTGGCGTTTCAATCGGCGGGGCGGTCGATGGTGAGTGCGCCAGATGGGGCGCTTGCCAGTGTGCGTTTGGAAGGTGACGCCATCATCTTGTTATTCGTTTCCACCATGTTCATCCTGATCGGCTTCTTTTTGTTCGCCAGTCTGTGGGGTGCCCGTATGACATGGCAGGGCATGGGGTTGGGGGTGCTGTTGTTTTTCGGCGCGACCTCGCTTGGAGCGGGCTGGAGTGTGGCGGTGGATCGGGCGGATCAACCGGCGCAAATTTGGCGCGATACCGCAACCCGACGGGACACGGCATTGTTGCGTCAGACGATGATCGACCTGACCGAACGTGAAGCGCGTGGTTTTACGGGGCTGACGGTGTCGGTGATCGCCGATAATGACGGTGTGATCGCATGGGTGCTGCGCGATTTCCCCAATACCAGTTTCATCAATGCGCCCAGCGAGGCGGCGGGGCAAGCGGTCGTCTTGCTGCCCGCCAACAATCTTGAGCCGGAACTTGGGACTGCCTATGTTGGGCAAGATTTCGCGATTGAACGCCGTTGGCAACCCATCACCTTGATGACGATTGATCTGCCGGGTTGGTGGTCACGGGGATTGGCGCGGGTACCGTCTTTGGCGGATGGGACGGATGATTATGTGTTGTGGCTGCGTCAAGATATCTATGATGGCGTGCTGGATACGGTCGGCGTCGCTGGATAGATCAACGATTGTGGGCATTTTTGAGGATTAGCAGGGGAGTGCGTGTAAAAGCGCGCATATGACCAACTTACACGAACCCCACGATCAGGCACAGTCGGGCGCGACTGATGAGACGAACGACACCAGCGAAACGTTGATTCGGCGTGCTATTTTGGGCGATCAAACTGGGTATGAGGTGCTTTTTGAGCGTTTCGCCCCCGGTGTCTATCGCCTCTGTTACAGCTTGCTCCTCAATCGTGAGGATGCCGAGGATGTGATGCAGGAGGCGTTTGTGTATGCCTTCAAGAATTTGCGCCGTTTTGATGCCCATAAATCGGCGTTTAAGACGTGGTTGTTCACGATAGCGATCAGCCGATGCCGCAATCATTATCGCCGCTTCACGCCGCCGCTTCTGGATATCAGTGATTTGCTCGGCATGATGTTGGCTGCGCCTCGGTCGGAGCAACCCGAGTCGGAGATGATGCGTACCAGCGCCAAAGAAGCGGTCGGAGCGGCGTTACAACGTTTGCCCGCTCGTCTGCGCGAGGCGGTTGTTTTGCGGTATGGGCATGGGCTGACGTATCGCGAGATCGCCGAAATCATGGATTGCCCGCAGAAGACCGCCGAAAGCCGCGTCCGCTTGGCGCACGAGTCGCTACGTGGGCTGCTGGCCCCGGTCGGACAGGGATTGCTAGAAGAGTTGTTAAGTTTTTGATCGAGTCCCAGACCGCATGATCGCGATCATGCGCATCACGATGATCATTAAGTTGAATGAATCCAAAATCATGAAAATGTCTCAACCCAGCGCTGCTAAATCGACCCTATTGCTGTGTCATCAAGTGCGCCCCGCTCTTGCCGATTATGCGCAAGGGGCGTTGTCACCACGCCGACGTGCCCGCATGGCACGCCATTTGGATGGTTGTCCGGCGTGCCGTGCTGATCTACAGGCACAACGCACCATTGCCCGCGAGTTAACTGCGGTCGTCCCCTTTATCGGTTCTGCCTCAATGCGCAGCGCCACGCGCGATGGGCGCATGGAGGAGATGTGGCGCGATATTGCGGCGCAGTTGGTGCTGGTGGGGGCGTCGCAACCGCCGATCAATCTGCTGCGTTTGGCGAGTGGGGCGGTAGTCTTGACAGCCTGTATTTTGGTCGTCATGATGTTTGTGCCGCGCACCACCCTAAGCGGGGTGCCGACCCCGCCGACGGCAGCCGAAACCGTCCTCAATCATTTGGGGACACCCGTCGCGTCCGCTTTTGACATTCGGATGACCATCATCGTACCCGTTCTTATCTCGGCGTCGCCCACCCTGACGCCGCGTTTGCAAAGTAATTATGCGCCCGTCGCGGGCGCTACCGGTACGCCTTGACCTCGCTTCAGTAACGACAAGAGAAAGAACGTATGGCAACGACCTATCAGCCCAATCAACGACAGGAGCCGCGACCAGAGTCGGGCTTCGATGCGATCAGCCGTTGGCTGACCGGTAGCTTGACGATTAACTGGTATACCATCGCGTATATCCTCATCGTCATCGTCGCTTTAGTCACCCGTTTCGCAGGTTTGGGCGACCGTGTGATGAGCCACGATGAAAGCTTGCACACCTACTATTCATGGCGGTTGATGGAAGCGGGAGATTTTCAGCACACCCCTTTGATGCACGGACCGATCTTGTTCCATGTCACGGCATTCTTCTATTTTATTTTCGGCGCAAATGACTTCACGGCGCGGATTTACCCGGCATTGATAGGCGCACTGATGGTGTTGGTGCCGCTCTTGTTCCGCCGCTGGATCGGGCGGTATGGGGCGCTGTTGGCGTCGATCATGTTCTTGGTTTCGCCCCTCCTGCTGTATTACAACCGCTACATCCGCGAAGATACCCCCGCGATTATGGCAACCTTACTGATGGTGTATGCCTTCTTCATGTATCTGGATGGTCCCGACGGCTTGCGCCGCAAGGCGCGCTGGCTGTATTTGCTGGCGGGCGCGATGTTGTGGAACTTGGCGACCAAAGAGACTGCCTTTATCAATATCGCCATCTTTGGCGCGTTCTTCACGGTGTATTTCTTGGTGCGCGTGGTGCAGTATGTGACCAAACGTCCGGCGCGCCTTGCCGTTAATTTGATTCTTACGGCGATCACGCTGGGGGCAGCCACGTCGTTGTTGATGATCGCGGTTTTCAGCGTTGCGCTCTACAACTTCCCAAGCTTGCAAGAACGCTTGACCTATCTGGGGGAACAGTTCAATTTGCTGGTCAGCGGCGGCGTGACGGGTTTTGACTTTAATGTCTTCGTCACATGGACGCTGCTGGTCATTGTCGGCATCGTACTGCTGCTGGTCAGTACCGCGCTCTATGCGACCGCCCGTGGGGGCGGTCGCATCAAACCGGTGGTCTTGTTGATGGTGCTGCTCTTGGCGGTCGCTTCGTGCTGTGCTTTGCTGGCAGTGGAAGAGGTCACCCAACAGCCGACCCGCCAAATTGTCGTCTCTGACCCCTCGGCAGAAGGTGGCGAAGCGGTTGCGGTCAAAGCCTTTAACATGGCACCCATTTTGGCGGCGTATGCGTTGGCATTCATTGTGGTGGTCGGGGCGGTGATATCGCGCCGGAGTCAGTGGTGGCGCAAAGCACTGCACCGCTTCCCGGAACTGGATATCTTGATCGTCATGGGTAGTTTGATCCTGCCTTGGTTGTCGCCGTTGCTGACGGCGGTCGCTGGCGGCAATCCGGTCGATTACTCGACCGAGGGGATCACGCGGTCGGTGATGTCGCTCGTCGCCTTCGCGATCATCTCGATTGCGATTGGCGTGGCGTGGAACCCGAAGCGCTGGCTGATCGCCGCGTTGGTGTTCCATATCCCCTTCGCTTTCTTCTATACCACCATGTTCACCAACACCCAAGGCTTGGCGACCGGCATGGTCGGCAGCCTCGGCTATTGGTTGGAGCAACAGGGGGAAAAGCGCGGTAGCCAACCTCAGTATTATTACACCTTCATCGTCATGCCCTTGTACGAGTATTTGCCTATCATCGGGGCGGCATTGGCGACGCTGGCGGGTATGGTCAAATTGTGGAAGTCGTTCATTCAGCGTCGGCTGAGCAGCCTATCACAAGATGAGCTGGCGTTCGCCGCTGATGACACCCCGATCAGTGGGGTGGAGAGCATGGATGATGAGGCACCACCGGCTGCGGCGCTCGTGGGCAATGGGCTGACGTCTGCCCGTGTCGCCCGCCCGATCACGCATCCCAATTGGGTCAAACGCCCGTCGTTCATGTTGTTTGCGAGTTGGTGGGGTGCGTTTATCTTCTTGTTCCTGACCTATGCCGGTGAAAAAATGCCGTGGCTGGGCACCCATTTGACAGTGCCGCTGATCTTCATGGCGGCGGGTTATTTTGGCGTCGTCTTTGCCCATACCGATTGGGGAGCTTTCGCCCGCCGGGGTTGGCTGTACCTGCTATTGCTGCCGCTCTTGTTCGTCGCCATCGTGCAAATCCTTTCCCCCTTTGTGGTCGGACAGTCGCCCTTTGGCGGACTGAACGGCGGGGTCGATGGCTTGGCGGTGGAAAACCTACAACGCTTGGGGGCATGGTTTGGCGTGGTTGCCATTGCCGTGTTGGCGCTGTTCCTGATCTGGCAAGTGACACGCCGCGTAGGTTGGCGCCATCTGCGCCATATGATCGGGGTGGCGGCGTTTTGCGGTTTGGCAGTGCTGACTTTCCGCCATGCGTGGCTGGCGTCGTTCATCAATTATGACCTCGCCACCGAGACGCTGGTCTATGCGCATGGTGCCCCCGGCATCAAGCAGATGATGGCGCAAATCGATGACATCAGCCGCCGCACGACCGATGGCATGAATCTTAAGTTTGCATGGGGCGGCAATGCGTGGCCCGTCACTTGGTATTTCCGCGATATGCCTAATGCGACGTTTTTCGCCAGCAACCCAACGCCCGGCGTCATCGGCGATGCGGTCGCGGTGTATGCCAGCGATGATATCCGGTCGCGAGTCGAACCGCTGTTGGAAGAACGCTACTATCACTTTGAGTATGTGCGCATGTGGTGGCCTGATCAGGAATACTTCTACATGAACGGCACCCGCGTCCTCAATACGCTCGATTTCAGCCCCGAAAATACCAACGCGGCAGTGGTCCGCGAAGGCATTTTTAACATCTGGTGGAATCGTGATTATGCCAAGTATGGCGAGGCGACGGGACGAGATTATTCGCTTGCCAACTGGCCCGTCTCCGAAAGTATGCACTTTTACGTCCGCAAAGATGTCGCGGCGCAGGTGTGGAACCTCGGCGTGGGCGAGGGCACCGTCTTTAGCCCGCTCGACAATATCCAAGCCAATGTCTGTACCCAAAACTGGCAAGCGGTCTCGGCATTGAGCGCTTTTGCGCCCCCGCAAGCGATGAATCACCCGCTGGATATCGCCGTTGATGATGCCGCCAATCGCGTCTATGTCGCGGAAGAATTTGGGCAGCGGATCGGCGTTTATGACAAGGACGGGGTGTTCATCGAGTATATCGAAGGCGGCACCGAGTTCGTGCAACCCTTCAATCGCCCCAATGGGGTGGATGTCGCGGCGGATGGCAGCGTGTATATTGCCGATACGTGGAATTACCGCATCCGTGCGTTTAGCGGGCAAGGTGAGCAAATTGCGGGCTTTGGGCAACCGGGGCAATTTGGTCCCGCCGCGCCCGTAGAACCGCTAGATGGCTTCTGGGGTCCGCGCGATGTGCAGTTGGACAGTGCCGATAATGTCTATGTGTCGGATACGGGCAACAAGCGCGTCCGCGTGTATGACCGTAACGGGACATGGCTGCGTGATATTGGTTCGGCGGGCAGCGCGCCCGGTCAATTGGATGAACCGAGCGGGATCGCCATCACATCGGACGGCAAATTGTATGTGGCGGATACATGGAATCGCCGTGTGTCGGTGTTCTCGACGAACGGGGAAATTTTGTACACCTTCCCGGTGCGCGGTTGGTATGAAGACCTCGGCAATCGTCCCTATCTCGCGATTGACGAGTCGCGCAATTTGGTTTATGTGGGCGACTCGGACGCTGGGCGGGTATTGGTGTACGACACTCTCGGTAATTGTATAGGGTCATTTGGCGAACCATCTGATGTGCCCACTGCACTGACCCAGTTTGACACAGTAGGCGCGCTGACGACGGATGCCGAAGGCAATGTCTATATCAGCGATAGCAGCGCCGGACGGGTGTTGAAGTTCGCACCGTTTGTGAACGATCCCATTGTTCTGCAAGGGGATGGGCAAGCCGTTGGTGTTGACCCGGTAGTGGCTGGCATGGACGAAAATCCGGTCGATGTCATCATCTTGACCGCGGAACTTGCCGACGACACCAGTATTGAAGTGCCCCCTGTGGAAACGACAGCAGAAGTCACCGCCGAGACGACAGTGGAAGCGGGAAGCTAGGCACGTTTAGCGAGGTTTGTCGAAACTAAAATCCTCACGCCGCATGATGAAGCATCACGGCGTGAGGATTTTTTGTAAGTTGCGCTTCGTCGGGAATGCTCATCCAAACCAACGTTAGACCGCCTTAGTCCTCTTTGACGAGGCGGTAGCCCAACCGTTTGAGCAACACCTCATCGCTACGCCAGTTCTTTAAGACCTTGACGTGTAATTCCAAGAAGACTTTGACATCCAGCAAGCCTTCCAATTCTTCGCGCGCTGCCGCCCCTACCTCTTTGATCATCACGCCGTTTTTGCCGATGATGATCCCTTTTTGCGAATCCCGTTCGACATAGATCACGGCGCTGATGTAGTGCAGGGCGTCGCTGCGCTCCTTATAACTTTCGATCTCGACCGCCACCGAATAGGGGATTTCTTCATCGGTGGACATCATGATTTTCTCGCGGATCACTTCCGCCGCCACAAAGCGTAAATTCAAATCACTGACCTGATCCGAGGGGTAATAACGCGGACCCTCTGGCATGGCGTTCATCAGCGACTCGAACAAGACGGGCACATTGTCCCCCGTCAGCGCGCTGATCGGGAAGACGTGATCGGTCTGGATGAGGGCGCGATAGGCGGCGCTGTGCGCTTCGCGGTCGGCATTGGTCAACAAGTCGGTTTTGTTGAGCGCCAAATAGACCAGCGAATTGCCGCGCAGACGGCTCACTGTGTCCGCCAATAATTCATCTCGGCGTTCTGGCTTGGACGACACATCGACCAAGACGAGGATGGCGTCCGCCTCTTTGAAGGCAGATTGCGCGACTTGCACCATATATTCGCCCAGTTTGTTGTGGGGTGCGTGCAGTCCGGGGGTATCGATCAGCAAGATTTGCCCGCGCTCGGTGGTCAAAATGCCCAGTTGCCGCCGCCGCGTAGTTTGCGGCTTGGGGCTGACAATGGCGATTTTTTGGGCGAGGAGTTGATTGATCAATGTCGATTTACCGACATTGGGGGCACCTACCACTGCCACGACTCCAGATCGGTGATCGGCGGGCAGGGCGTCATCAAAAATATCGTTTAGGGTATCGTTCATTGGGTTCACTTATTGTCTGAGGATGAGGTGTTCATTGCAGCGTGCCATGCTGCAATCGTCGGATAGGGCGTCAAATAACCCCGCAAACGCGACGGCACCAGCGAATCAGGCACATCGGGCGGGGCGATCAAAGCAGTTGGGGTCGCGGTTGGCAACACATCCCCGCCGCTCGAAAATACTAAAACCTGAATCGGTTCCATCAGATCAAGCAGTTTCACCAGTATCATATCATCCCGTCCGTCGTTGCGAAATCCGAAAACTTCGGCGCGTGGATGCAGGTTGCTGCGCTTAGTCAAGAACAGCCATGCCTCTTCGCCCGTCAGAATGGTTTGGGCATCGACCACGATCAAGCTGGGGATGATGGCGATATGGGGCTTGCCTAACATGCGCACGGCGTAACGCACGGTCAGTGTGCCGCTGGCAAGCGGGCGGATACTGGTATCCACGAGATCGGCGTCGGTTGTCGGGGGGATCACCACCGCTTGGTCGCGCCCCCGCCATTGCAGGATCGTGCCCGTCACCCCATCATTGATCGGTTGGCGTTCAGGGATCGCCGCGCGTTTCATAATGCTTGCCAACGCCGCACCCGGCGTCCTTTAATGTCCAGCGGGAAGCGCGGCGGCGTGGGCATCGTGTGCCGGCGCTTCGACGCCTTCGGGCAGCAGCAATTCTTCGGTATGGGCGGGTTCGTGACCATGCCCCTCGTGACCGGTGTAGGTGCCCACGTTGATATCATCGAAATGGTCAAACGGGCGCACTAGCCCGACCCATGCGCCAATGCCTAGCGCCAGCAACAAGAGTCCGGCGATGAACACCGAACCGATGACGGTACTGTCGGCTTCTGCCCCGCGAATGACGCCAATCCCCAATGCGACGATCATGGCGGTCAAGCCCCCCCCCGCGACCATCGCCAAACCGAAGATGAGGGCAGGTGAGGTCGGATTATTGTTTGTCTGCATGATGTGGTCTTCCTATGCGTGATCGAATTGTCATAATTTTGCCCCGCCGGATCGGTTCCGTCAACTGTGTGGGTGAATTCTTCATGAAGGACTTGTGCATTTGCCCCCATTGCGTTCATAATTTCACCACTGATCCACCCCCTAGCCTTAATGACTCGATGGAGAAAATTGGCGTGACGAAACGTATTTTGCTCATAAGACATGGACAAACAGACTGGAACAGCGAAGGGCGGTGGCAGGGGATGATCGATGTTCCTCTTAACACGACGGGGTCGGCACAAGCGGAGGCACTCGCCGCCCATCTGCGCCAGCGTCCAGTCACCGCCATCTATAGCAGTGATTTGCAGCGTGCCGCCAAAACCGCCCAACCACTGGCGCGCTTGCTGACTTTGCCCGTAAAAACGGATACCCGCCTGCGCGAGATTAATTTGGGCATTTTCCAAGGCTTGACCTATCCGGAGATGAGCGAACGCTACCCAACCCAGCTTCAGCAGATGCGCGCTGATTATATGGGCTTTGTTTTTCCGCAAGGCGAGTCGCGGTTGATGATGCAAAATCGCCTCTACGCCTTTTGGGAAGAGATGATGGCGGCGGAAACGGGTGCCGAAGAAATTGTCGTCGTCACCCATGGGGGCGCGCTGCGGGTATTGATGATGCGTCTGTTTGAGCAAGAAAGTGTGCGCTCACTGGATTTTGGCAATACTTCGGTGACTATCCTTGAGCAGACCGAGGACGGTTTGCAGATCGTACAGGTGGCGTCCACCATGCACCTGAGCGATAACGGTTATAGTCTGAATGAGGCGTAGTGTTAACGCGCCGCTTTGGGATATTTAGTGATAAATGGCGTGTGAGATGACGCCACATGTCATGAAGCCTCGGCGTATCTCCATGCTATAGTAAGGATGTTCACGTCACGTAGCGGATGCAAAAAAATGGAGAAGACAATGACAACTTCAAGTGAAGTTCGCCCGGTAGATGCCGTCTCGCTGATATTTCCTGAGTATGTGCAGAGCGAACGCCTGCGCGAGTTCGTTCGTAGCGCCGTCGTTTTATGCAAGCCTGATGCTGTGGAATGGTGTGATGGTTCTGAGGAAGAATATACCCGTCTGTGCAATCATCTGGTCGAAAAAGGTACCTATCTTCGTTTGAATCCCGAACTGCGCCCCAACAGCTTTTTGGCGCGTTCGGATGCTTCGGATGTCGCCCGCGTCGAAAACCGCACTTTCATTTGCAGTCTCAATAAAGATGATGCGGGTCCCACCAACAATTGGGTCAACCCGCGTGAAATGCACGACACGCTGAACGGCTTGTTTGACGGCTGTATGCGTGGACGCACTATGTATATCGTGCCGTTCTCGATGGGTCCTTTGGGGTCACACATCGCTTATATCGGCGTCGAAATCACCGACTCGGCATATGTTGCCACCAATATGAAGATCATGACCCGTATGGGGCGTGCGGTGGTCGAAACACTGGGCACCAGCGACGAATTTGTGCCTTGTATGCACTCGGTTGGGTATCCGCTTAGTCCCGGACAGCAAGACCTTGAGTGGCCCTGCCAAAAGGATGTCAACAACAAGTACATCGTCCACTTCCCCGAAGAACGCGCGATTTGGTCGTTCGGCAGTGGCTATGGTGGCAACGCGCTGTTGGGCAAGAAATGTCTCGCCTTGCGTATTGCCTCGGCAATTGGGCGTGATGAGGGTTGGCTGGCGGAACACATGCTGATCTTGGGCGTCGAAGATCCGCATGGGCAAAAGACTTATGTGGCGGCGGCTTTCCCCAGTGCGTGCGGCAAAACCAACTTTGCTATGTTGGTGCCCCCGAAGGAAATGGACGGCTGGAAAGTGACGACCATTGGTGATGATATCGCGTGGTTGAAGCCGGGTGCCGATGGACGCTTGTATGCCATCAATCCCGAAGCCGGTTTCTTTGGTGTCGCCCCCGGCACCTCGTTTAAGACCAATGCTAACGCGATGGCATCTTTGAGCAAGAACGCCATCTTCACCAACGTCGCTTTGACCGATGATGGCGATATTTGGTGGGAAGGCATGACCGACACCAAGCCCGCCCACTTGATCGACTGGCACGGCAATGATTGGACGCCGGACAGCAAGGAAAAAGCAGCCCACCCGAATTCGCGCTTCACCGCGCCGGCGGCGCAATGCCCCAGCTTTGACCCCGCGTGGGATGATCCGGCAGGGGTGCCCATCAAGGCGTTTATCTTTGGTGGACGCCGTGCCACAACCATTCCGTTGGTGAATCAAGCGTTCAACTGGACCTTCGGCGTGTATATTGGCGCGACGATGGGGTCGGAGGCGACAGCAGCGGCGGCTGATGCCAAAGTCGGCGTGCGCCGTGACCCGTTCGCGATGTTGCCCTTCGCTGGCTATCATATGGCGAGTTACTTCAATCACTGGCTGAATATCGGTCGCCAGATCGTGGATCCGCCGCGTATCTTCAGCGTGAACTGGTTCCGCAAAGACAATGAAGGCAATTGGCTGTGGCCCGGTTTTAGCGACAACATGCGCGTCCTCAAGTGGATTGTGGAGCGCGTGAACGGCTCGGTCAAGGCGATTGAAGGTCCCATCGGCTATATGCCCCACTATCGTGATATGGACTGGCGCGGTATGGAAGACTTCACCGAAGACAAGTTCAACACGCTGATGGCGGTGGACCGGGAAGATTGGGAACAAGAGATGCTGTTGCACGAAGAGTTGTTCACCAAATTGTACGACCGTCTGCCGCATGAACTGATCGCCGTCCGTCGTTTGCTGCTCAGCAATTTGTGGCGCTCGCCCCAACATTGGGAAATCGGCACTTATAATAGCTAAAATAAGTGTGTAGCGGCTGAGCTTAACAGCGGATGCGGGCGACCGTGCGGAAGAATGCGGTCGCCCGTGTTTTGGAATTACGAAAATGAGTTTTCCAACGCCTCCCCCCTCAGAATTTTTGAGGTTCGGTGTTATCCTTGTCCGATAGACCCGTTTTTCGCGGCATTGTTTTCACTATTTTCCACAGAGTATGGAGTTTTCCATTATGGCACGCAGCAAAGTAACCGTCGTAGGCGCGGGCAATGTCGGCGCGACTTGCGCCCACTGGATCGCCAGTCGTGAAATCGCCGATGTCGTTTTGATCGATATCGCCGGTGACCCGCCCGGCAGCTTCGCTAAAGGCAAGGCGCTCGATCTGTTTGAATCCGCCCCGGTCATGAAATTTGATTTGAGCATCACCGGCGGCAACGATTACGCCCTGACTGAAGGGTCGGAAGTGGTCGTGATCACCGCCGGCGTGCCCCGCAGGAAGAAGCCGGATGGCACCTTCCCCAGCCGTGACGAACTTGTTTTGACCAATCAGGGGATCGTCGGTGGCGTGGCGAAAGAAATCGCCAAGTATGCCCCCAACGCCGTGATCATCGTGGTCTCGAATCCGTTGGATGCGATGTGCCATGTGGCGCTGCACGAAAGTGGTTTCCCCGCCAATCGTGTCATCGGGCAAGCAGGTTCGCTTGATACCGCCCGTTACAAGGCGTTTTTGGCGATGGAATTGGGCGTCAGCGTGCGTGATATTCATGGCATCGTGTTGGGGGGGCATGGCGACGAAATGGTGCCGCTGCCTCGTCATACCAGCATTGCCGGTATCCCCGTGCGTGAACTAATCGCCGAAGACAAGTTGCAAGCGATTATCGCCCGCACCCGCAAGGGCGGCGGTGAAATCGTCGGTTTGATCGGTGTGAGCGCGTGGTATGCCCCAGCAGCCGGCACCGTCGAGATGGTCGAAGCGATTGTGCGCGATCAAAAGCGCGTCATCCCCAGCGCCGTCTTGACCGATGGACAATATGGCTATAACGGCATTTATCTCGGTCTACCCGCGATCTTGGGCGCGGCGGGCGTCGAACGCATCATCGAGATGGACTTGAACGACGAAGAAAAAGCGATGCTCAAGGTTAGCGCCGATGCCGTGCAGTCGGTGGTCGGGGTCTTGGGCTACGCCTAGGATCGTCGGTTGCCTCTTTTTTGAGGTGGGCTAAAGTTGCTAAATACGGCGTGGATGGGGGAAAATCCTTCACCCACGCTGTTTTTGATCACCACCCAGCAACGGCTCGGTTGTTCAGAATTTGATCGATGTGGATTTGCCCATGCTCGCTGTAGACATCCAGCAGATCATCCAGCGTGACACTCCGCAACCGCTAAAGCGGCGCGGCTTCTTGTGGAGCCGTGTCTCTGGCGAGCCTTTCGGCTCCAAATAGCCGCGACACTGACAGCAAGCGATCACGATTCTCGCTTTCACGAGCTACTTGCCGGGTGTCCCCC
>JBBRTY010000045.1:0-22296 GCA_038248285.1 Aggregatilineales bacterium | reverse complement strand
TCAAAATAATGAGAGTACGTGGGGAGTCAGCCATGATGCTACAATAATTGTCCTTTTGTGGGTTTTCTAAGAAACATGTGCGCTAAAGTATCTTTCAGATTTTGCCGTTCAATCTCAGCCGCAATAAAAGGTGCCCGTCGTCCTAAAAATTCAAAACTAACTTGTTGTTCACAATAGCTTAAAACCCAATTGAGTCTTGAATTGACCAGAACTTCATCTTTATTAAGTTTTAACCTATCGATGGACCTTTGAATAGGCGCTTGTTGCTCTTCAGTCACTGATGGACCCGGGATCACCAACATTCCCGGAAACACAAGAGCAAACCACCCCTTCTCTATTTTGAAAGGATCAAGAATATCGGTATAATTCCCTTTTATGGCGTTGAGTTTGGCAGCAGCCAAACGAAAATTATCCCACTCATAGGCTAAGGATCGTACTTTAGATTTAGGAATAAAGTGATCAACACTCGCGCTCCCAACATCCAGTGGGATCCAATGGCACGAATAAGCACAAACGCCACCATAAGCTGTCCACAAATCGGGTAAAGCTCTTCGCCAATACTGGGAAAGCGGTTCGCTATTTGCGTATTCAGCCAAAAACTTTTTACCCCGCACCCGAACGCGCGCGTCAAAAGAGAGAGGTTCCGGTTGATATTGGACGGGTATCAAATTTCGACTCCATATTGCTCAGCAAAATAAAGCCATCGGGGCCAAAAGGCATCATCAGCCGACAAATACGCCATGAGTTCTTGGCTTACGGCAAGGATTTTTTTGGGATCAGGGTCTTCACTGGTTTGCAAGGTTTTTGCTGACTCAATTGCTTTCTCAGCTTCAATAGATCGTGCCTGTCCAAGCTCGAAAACTTCGGAAGTTAACCAAGAGTCAGCCACGCCGTGACGTATAAAAGGATGTTCTTCTAGGTGCACTTCATGGCGAAAAAGTCCAGCACGTACTAAATTCAAATGAAACAACTTGTCAATTTCGTCATCAAATAACGGTTCAACAGAAGCCATAACTAACGGGGAATGAGTAGCAATAATAAATTGGATACTTAATTCTTCATCTAATTCTTTTTGTACATCAAGTAATGCTGGCACCACCAATCGCTGCCATTTAGGGTGCAGGTGCGCTTCAATTTCATCGATCAAAATGACTAAACGTTGTTGGGGCAGTCGGCCTGCTAACTCTGATTGGGTTTTATGCTCGTTCCAAGCCCATACCAATAAATAGGCTAACGCCATAACGCGCCGCATCCCTTCTGAGGCGTAAACAACAGGAATTTCACCATAAGGCAGGGCAATGGTGGGTATATCGCGGGAATCATCAGGGATTCGCGTTGGGCTACCGGGCTTTAAGATACCAACATCGTTATCCTGGGGCGACAAATGTGCCAGCACTGTAACAAAGGTTTTAAATATTCCGGAATTTGGAGTATTTTGCCAAGATATCCAATCGCGAATAAGTCCGTTGCAAACATAACGTTTTTTAGCGCCTTCTCCAATTTCTAAGCCATTCCAAATCGCGTTCCAAGTGAAAGTGAATGCCCCCATTGAAAAAACAGAGGCGGCAGACCGATAATGCTGCGCTGGATCCCAGATTGCAAACGAGCTATCGGCACGCGCATAGATGATTAGTCCCGGAATTGTCTGTTCTTTAGATCGTATCGGCCAAGTAAGAGATTGTCTGTCAAAAGGGACAGTAAAGGTCTCTGAAAGCGTGGACTCGCCAGCTATTCTAAATATTATTTTCGCGATATCTAATGTACTTTCAGAGGGATAAGCAGGTAAGGTTGGGTCAACCCATTGCCCCGTAAGCGCCCACCATGCACATTCTAACAAGAAAGATTTTCCAAGTCCGTTATCGCCTGTAATGAGGTTTAACCTCGCTGCCGGATTAAATTCGATTTCTGTTGCGGGTCCAATGCCAATTGTTTTTAAATGAGCGAGTGTTCCTCCTTCTTCAGCAGGAGCATCAGGCGGCATTCCAACTAATGATCGAAAATCTTCTATAGCTATGGAATTCGCTTGAAATAGACTGTCACTGGTTATCCATGTGGGCAATCTAACATCAAAAAGTTGCGCAATTTCTTCATCAGTCAACTTAAATTCTTTCAGAAACGTGTCTAATACGTCTTGAGGTCTTGAATCGCTATTCCAAGAACGATCTCGAAATAACCATATTGCCATTTGAAAGGCAGGCACAAGAGGCATAGCTTTATGTTTCAATATTTCAACGTACTCTGGACGCCAACCCCAGAGTTTGGTTTTTGGTTCATGCAAAAATGCTTCCCCAAAGTCTCTGGTCATGGTACTTTGAGCCGTACCTGTTGGCCATTTTCTTTTTAACCAAAGCGTATCTTTTTGCGTGTGCCTATAAACTCTATAATATTTATAATCTGTTTCCGAATTAGGATAAGGTGTGTAATATTTATCCATAAATTTCCCCAGTTTAGAACTTATTGGAAACTCGATCATGGAACCAATTGGCAGATCACCTTGTTTGAAAACCAAAAAAGTGGTGCCACAAAATATATGCATATACATTAGTTCTTCTAGTGATTGTTTGACATAACTAAAGCTTATATACATATAAAATTCCTCATAATTGCCCCAACATTTTTGCCATGTACTCACAGAAAAATGGATTCAAATCTATTCCCGTCGCAAATCTGCCCGATTGAACAGCTACTCTTAATGTTGTTCCACTGCCTGCAAATGGATCAAGGACTTTACCCGCAGGTTTACAACCAATTTTAATACATCGATCAACTAGATCATCAGGAAATGGAGCTGTATCGATACCGTTGGAAGTGGCCGGTCTAGCGGGAATAGTCCATACATCCTCTTCACCATAAGAAATAAGCTCTTGTCGGTTAAAATAATAATTTCTGCTTTTAGCGAACATAAAGATATTTTCATAATTTCTTCTAGGTCGATCTATTACTTTTTCTGGAAGGGAATATTGTCGATGCCAGATAATCGGACTCCTAAGAACCCAATTCCTTTGGCTCATTTCAATGGCTACTCGCCAAGGAATACCGATAGCTGTTTTGGGCTTCAATCCTATACCGAGACCACCACTTTTATCCACTGCGCGCAAAACGTCTAAACGACGTTTTCTACTTTTGGGATCAGCGCCCACCGGTTTGCCTTTACCGGAATAGTATGTATCTCCTAGATTTAAAAATAAAAGTCCGTCAGGGTGTAATACACGATATACTTGATCCATCACATTAATAATAGCTTGTACGTATTCTTCGATAGAATCCTCCTGTCCAATTTGAGCATTGACCCCATAGTCACGCAACCAATAATAAGGGGGAGATGTAACTATGCAATCAAAACTATCCTTTTTCAATTCAGACAACACCGATAAAGAATCACCGCAATGAATGTTCCAACCAGTTCCATTGCTACAAACACCGTTCCAAGTTTTTTCGCGAATTTCAGTCATAATCCTCACAGCTTTACAGAATGCAAATTATACACACAATTTCAATTTGCGGGAGAATTAGACAACCATTTAAAGGCCACTTTATGGAGATAACTTGGGTGATTTAAGTTATCTCCATAAACACATGCTACGCCCTTATTCTACCATCCCCAGCGCCGCCAGTTCTTGTGTCCCCAATTTGTTGGCGTTTTCGATATAGCTCAACGACTGGTGCCGGAAATAGGTATTGTACAGTTCGGCATAGTGTTGATTGCCCTCCAGCAAGGATTCGTGGGTGCCTTCCTCGATGATTTTGCCCTGATTCAACACGATGATGCGATCCGCGCCTTTAATGGTGGACAAGCGATGCGCGATCACAATCGAGGTGCGCCCCTTGAGGACGAGATCCAGCCCCTCTTGCAGCAACGTCTCGGTCAGCGGATCGACGTTGGCGGTGGCTTCATCAAGGATGAAGATCGATGGGTTTTGCAACAACACGCGCCCCAACGCCACCAACTGTCGCTGCCCCATCGACAAACTGCCGCCGCGCTCACCCACTGGGGTATCCAAACCATTGGGCAACGTCTTCAGCCAATCCCCTTGCCCGACCAAATTCGCCGCCCGTTCAACTTCGGCGTCGGTGGCATCTGGCTTGCTATAGCGGATGTTGTCGCGCACGGTACCATCGAACAAGAATGGGGATTGGGTGACGATGCCCAATCGTGAGCGATACGTTGGCAGGTCAAGCGTGCGGATATCATGCCCATCGATCAAGATGCGCCCACTCTGATACTCGTAGAAGCGCGCCACCAACTTGCCGATGCTCGATTTGCCCGACCCAGTATGACCGACCAACGCCAGCGTTTCGCCGGGGCGGATGGTCAGCGAGAAGTCGGCAAGGACTTGTTCGCCCTCGTTATAATGGAAGTCCACATGGTCGAAACGGACTTCGCCCGCGATGTCTTCCGGTTTCACGCTATCGGTCTGCACCACTTTCGAATCGGCGTCGATCAAGCCAAAGACCCGCTCCCCTGCCGCCAACCCCAATTGGAATTGGCTCCAAAACGAGGCGATGCTCGTCAACGGGAACCAGAACAGCGCCAAGCCCTGAATGAACAGGTACCACTGTCCGGCGGTCAGTGCGCCGGATTGCGTACTGACGCCACCCATATATACCAACAGTGCCGTACCAACCCCTGCCAGCATGTTCAGGATGGGGAAGATGCTGCTGAAGGTGTAGCCCGTGCGCAAGTTGACGCGGTATGACTGGGCGTTCACGTCCAAAAATTCGTCGTAGATCGTCGCTTCTTGCCGGAAGGTCTTGGCGATGCCGATACCACTGACCGTTTCCTGAATGTGCGCATTGACGACCGCGTTCACCCGCCGTGACTGGGTGACGGTATCGCGGGCGATCTTGCGAAAGGCGAGCGCCGTCCCCACGATGAACGGGCTAAGCGCCAGCGTGACCAGTGTCAACGTCACATTGACCGTAAACAGGTAGCCGATCAACAGGAAGATCAGCAGGATTTGGCTCATCAAGTCGGTTGCCAGCGAGACCACTTGTGAAAAAGCTTGGGTGTCGCTGGTCACGCGGCTGACGATCTTGCCGGACGCATAGGTATCGTAAAAGGACAGATCGCGCGCCAGCACTGCATCAAAAGCATCCTCGCGCAGTTTTAGGGTGACATCCCCGACGGCAGCGGCGGAGAACCATTGCCGCACCGCGCCGAACAACCACGCCAATACCCCTAAACCGACCACCCATGCCGTGACCGTCACCAATGATGTTGCCGATGGATCGAGTTGCAATTGATCCACCCCTTGCGAGATCACAATCGGCAGGGCGGTGCCCACGAGCGAAGACAACAAGATGGCGACGGAGATAATCGCCATGCGCCGCAGTTGAGGCTTAAAATATTGGGCGATGCGCCCCACCAACACACCGTCGGTATACTGACGGTCATAGGCTTCGGCATCCAACCCATCCATGATGAAACCCATAATCGTTGCTCCTTTGGCACGCTTACGCCACTTCTAAAGGTGGCAGTTCAATCTCGTAACGGGCGAAAATACGGCGGTACTGTTCGGAAGTGCGCAACAGCGTTTCGTGGTTGCCATAGGCGGAAATGCGCCCGTTCTCCAACAGCAAGATATGATCCGCCCAGCGGATTTGCGATAGACGATGGGTGATCAGCAGAGTGGTGCGCCCTTCTTGGGCACGGCGGATCGCTTTTTGAATCTCGTCCTCGGTGGCGCTGTCGATGGCGCTGGTGGAGTCGTCAAGAATCAGGATGCGCGGATCGGTCAAGAAGGCACGCGCCAGCGCGATCCGTTGTCGTTGCCCTCCGGAAAGTGTCACACCCCGTTCGCCCACCTCAGTTTGATAGCCGTCTTTGAAGCCCATGATGAACTTGTGCGCTTGTGCCTCACCCGCCGCCCGTTCGATCTCGGCTTGGGGAGTATTGGGCGCGCCGAAAGCGATGTTCTCTGCCAGCGTGCGCGAGAATAAGAAGACATCTTGCTCGATCTTCGAGATCTGCGACCGTAGCGACTCCATGCTCCATTCGCGCACATCCACGCCATCGATCAAGATGCGCCCGCCGGTCACGTCATACGTCCGGTTGATCAAGTCGCTGAGCGTACTCTTGCCGCTGCCCGTCTGACCGACGATGGCGATGGTCTCGCCCGGTTTGATGTGAAACGAGACATCGTTCAGCACAGCATTATCACCATAGCCAAAGCTGACGTTTTCAAAAATGATGTCGCCCGCAATCGGCGCAGCGTGCCCGGCGGCGTTCTCGTCCATTTCCGTCTCTTCATTGATGATCTTCAAGATACGCTCGGCGCTGGCAAGCCCCAACTGCACCAGCGAGAAAGAGAAGATTGAGATGAAGATGGGGAAACGCAATGCCGCCAGCAAGCCCATGACCGCGATCACATCGGCGACGCCCATCATCCCTTGCCCAAACAGAATGAGGCAGTGCAGGAAGCCCAAGCCGAGCGCAAAAGCGTAAAATAATGTAGGCAGATAACCCGCTTCGACCCGTCCTTGCTCTGCGAAGTGATCGCGGAAAGCGCGGGCGTTATCGCGAAACTTACGCCGTTCAAACACTTCTTGGGCGCTGGCTTTGACAACTTCGATGCCCGAGATCGTCTCTTCTAGCCCGGCATTGAGGATGCCAAAAGTCATCCGTTGATTGCCGACGACGGGATTCAAGCGGGCGGCATACGAGCGCACCGTCACGATATAGGTGATGACGAACAAGACCGGCACCAATAGCAGCTCGATGCGCACCGTCGCGATCCAGAACAATGGGATGATGATCCCCAGCACGGTCTCGAAGATGAACAGCACCCCCGGATTGATCATGACATTCATTTGCTTCACATCGTCGGTGGCGCGCGCCATGATGTCGCCTACCCGTTGACGATTATGGAAGGTCTGACTCTTGCCGAGCAAGCTGATATACAGTTCCTCGCGCGAGTCGCGTTCCAAGCGTTGGGCATTGGTCTCAATCGTCAGGCTGCCCAGCAATGCGCCGAAACTGTCCAACATCAACACGCCGAAGATGCTCAGGGCGATCAAGAGCAAGGCATTGGGCGCAGTCGGTGTCAGAATTTCTTCGGCTGCTCTGCCGATCAAGATGCGTGAGAACGAAAATGATGTCCACGCGACTAAATAGCAGACCCCCATCGCGATGAGCAACACCTTGTAACGCCACAGATGCGACAAAATCCAACGAGCCGGACCCGAACGGTCATACGGATAGACCGCTTTGACAGTGAATTCACTGCGCTGTGCCATCTCTTTTCCCTCGTAGGTGCGTGTGAACCGAACGCAAATTGTAACACAATTTTCTTTAGAACAAAAGAACCGTTTCTGTTTGGAATTCTACTCTTTATACGAGGTGTAAAGGGGTCAGGTTCAATAATGGGGGGTGACAATAGTTCATAAAATAAAAGCAAGGGCACCCCTGTCCGAGTGCCCCGATATTCAATGCCTTTAGCGGAAGGTGTCGTTCATTTTGTCGAAGGACTGGTGTAGGCATGTTCCGTCATTGGCTCATACATCTCGGTATAGACGAGACGTTCGTAGGGAACGACTTCTTGGTAGACGCCGCTGAAGGCGAACTCGCTGCCATTGGCTTCGCGATTCACATAGCGCCATGCGCCCCCCGCCCGCAAATCGACCTCGCACGAGATCATCTCTACGCGGCTGATACCCCACCAGCGTTTGATATATTCGGGGGTCGTCCATGCCTCAAAGACGAGGCGGCGGGGCGCAGCAAAGGTACGGGTGATCACAATTTCGAGATCGGACGGCAAGGTCAGGGTCATTGAGTCATTGATGATCATTTGGGTCATCGTCTTTTTCCTCTTCTTGTTCTTGCAAATCACGTAAAAGGTCATCCAAACGGTCAAAGCGCTCGTGCCATAGATGGCGGAAAGACGCCAGCCAAGTATCGACCTCAGCCAGTGGCTCAGGGCGAATTTCGTACCAATGTCGCTGCGCCTCTTGGCGGACGCGCACCAACCCGACCTCGCGCAGGACGCGCAGGTGTTTCGAGACGCCCGGTTGACTGATCGCCAGTACGACGGTCAATTCGTTGACCGTGCGCGGCTGTTCTCGCAACAAGTCCAATATGCGTCTACGGGTATCATCTGCCAGTGCTTCGTAGATCGTCATCATGTCCTAAATATACCACTTTGGTTATATAACTGTCAAGATATATATGAACGTGCGTGCGAAAATTTACATTTTTCATAATTCAGACGACAGTAAAAATGTCGAGAATCGCTATGCCCACTTAGGCATTGCGGACAGCGATGATTTCGGACATGATCGCCAGCGCGATCTCTTCGGGCGTGCGGGCACCGATGTTCAAGCCAATGGGGGTGCGGATGCGCCCGAACAATGCTGGATCGACGCCCGCTGCGGTCAACCGTTCTAGTCGTTTTTCGTGGGTACGGCGGCTGCTCAACACGCCGATATAGGCAACATCGCTGGGGAGCGCTGTTTGCAATGCCGGATCGTCGATCTTGGGATCATGGGTGAGCAGCGCCAAGTAGGTGTCGCCATCCAACGGGATCGACTGAAGCGCGATATGTGGGTACTCGTGCGAGATCGATTCGACATGGGGGAACCGTTCCGGCGTGGCAAAGGCGCGGCGCGGGTCGATCAACAACACGCGAAAGCCGAGGATCGCGGCGTACTGTTGAAGCGCCATCGCCACATGCGCCCCGCCGACGATCACTAAGCGCGGACGGGGACGGTAGACCTCGAACAAAATATCGCGATCTCCGACGAGTATGCGGGTGGTGCTGGTGGCGGTCTCGGCAAAACGCATCAAGGGTACCAGCATCGACTGCGAGACCATCGTCATCATGAAGGGCTTGCCGTTGGGGGGGAACAAGATTTTCGCCCCCGCAAGGTCGCCACTCAAGACTGTCGCTGTCGCGAACCGCTGATCGGCATATTGCTCCAACAAGCGCCACCAAGCCAGATTGAGCGGTTCTACGAACACCGCAATGCTGCCGCCGCACGCCAAGCCCACAGACCATGCCTCATCATCGCTGACGCCAAACGCCAACAGACGCGGCTGCTGATCGGCGAGACTGTCGATCATCTCGCCGATGACTGCCGTCTCCACACACCCGCCGCTGACCGAACCGATCATCGTGGTGTCGGCGGTCACGACCATCTTTGCGCCCGCCTGTCGCGGTGCCGACCCCCATGTCTCGACGACCGTCGCAATGGCAAGCGGGGTGCTTGCCGCCAGCCATTCATTCACTTTTTCGAGGATATCGAACATTGGTTTATCCTATCTTGCCCAACCCGCCCATCGAAATTTGGGCAAACGACCCATTCACGTCTATAACCGTGCCCCCGCCGCCAATGCCCTCAAAAAATACACCGAATCTTCATCTAAATCGGCATTCGCGGCGTGCGCTTCTGCCGCATCCGCGCCCAGTTGCTCGCTCAAGGCGATCATGGCGCGCATTTTAGCGACCAGCGCCTCATATTCCGCCCGCGTCAACACGGCATCCCCGTGCCCTTCGACGATCCATGTGGCGTTAAACGTCGCCAACCGATCGAGCAATGCCGTCAGCGTTGCCGCTCGATAGTAGCGGGTAGGAGTATACACCGAATCGTAGAGGGTATCGCCCAAGAACAACACCCGATCCGGCATCATCCACATCACACACAAGTCAGCACTGTGATCCCCGCCGACATGTACGATCTGACATGTGATCCCGCCGCCGAGGTGGATCGTGATCTCGTCTTGAAATGTGATTTCCGCTTGTCGAATGGGTACCGTGCGCGGTTCGGGCAGTTCGATCTTGATATCATCGACCGAGGTCGCCATAAAGCCGAGCCGCGCGCGGAGTTCCAGCGACTCATCGTCCCACGCATAGCCCGCCAAACGGTGAAGAAAATGAGCCGTTTCGACTTGCGCAATCAGCACTGACGACAACGCCGCCGCCCCAAAGGTGTGATCCCAATGCCAATGGGTGAGCGCGGTAAAACGCGGCGGGGCGATCCCGTGTTCATCCAGATGTGCCAGCAGTTCACGGGTGTGTGCCTCGGAGGAACCGGCATCTAAGAGCAAGGTGTGGGTGCCCCCGACCACAACGCCCAATGCCGGACGATCCGGCGGGGCAGGGGCGAACCAATAGACGTGGGGGCTAATCTGCATAAAGCGAGCGTTGGACATGATGGTGTGCCTTTCATCGGGCGCTCAAAGTAGGCTCACCATAGCATAGAAGCGGCGCTTCGCGCAATTTTGGATGGAACATCCGTGCGCATTGCGGTATAATAATTTCCCTTCACAAGTTTGCACATCAGGATAATGGGTTTTATGACCACTGACCCACAAACAGAGATGAGTTGGCACTTCGACCTGCCCGCGCCCTATGACTTTGGGCATTGTGTCGCTGCCGCCCGCTTTCTCTACACTGCCGCCCGCCCTATGCCCGATGGCGCGTTACGGCGCTTGCTGCGCGTGGGCGACCGCTTGGCATTGTTTGAGTTTACAGCGCTTGGGCACGTCGATCAGCCGCGCATCGCCGCCCGTTTGTTGACGGCTGATGGGGCGCTCGATCCGGCGTTGGCAGACGCAAAACTGCGTGCTTTTCTCAATCCCCATGCCGATATCACCCGTTTTTACGAGACGATCACCGATCCGCCGCTGCGGGCAGCCACGCACCGCTTACGCGGATTGCACGCCTTTGGAGCCGATACTTTTTTCGAGGCATTGGCGCTCACCATGATCGAACAACAGATCACGCTCAAGATGGCGCAGAATGGCGAACGCTGGTTGATGACGGCTTATGGCGGGCAACTCGTCTATGAAGGCGAGACCTACATGACCTTCCCGACCGCCGCGCATATGGCGGCTTTAACAGTAGACGAGATCGCGCCGATGAAGATCACGCGCGTGCGCCTTGCCCGCATCATCGCTTTGGCACAGCAAATCACCACCGACGAGGTGCCGCTTGAGGCTTTGCGGACGCAATCCCCAGAGGCGGTGTACGCCGTCTTGCGGACGATTAAAGGGGTCGGGCATTGGACGGCAGCATGGACGCTGATCCGCGCGCTTGGTCATTATCCCTATTTGGGGAATGCCGATGTCGCGTTGCGGGCGGCGGTCAATCATTATTATTATGGGCAACCGGGGCGCATTGACCGTGCGCTCATGGATGAGATTTTCGCACGGTCGGGGGAATATGGTGGTATCGCCGCCTTCTATATTTTGATGCAGTGGGCGTTTGAGCGTTATTGAGATAGGGGCATGATGATGAGTCATGCCCCTACCGATTCCGTAATGTGACAGCCTTATCGCTACCGGTACTTTCTATCGGTTACAGCAAGCCCGCTTCTTTTTCCGCCATGCCCAACGCCTTATCAAAACGGCGCAAGCCTTCTTCCACCGCGTCATGCTCGATCATCAATGCCGGGCAAATGCGGATCGAGCTTTCGCCCGCCCCCAACACCAACAAGCCTTCATCAATGGCGATGCGTTCAAAGCGATTGCGCACCGATTTGGCGGGGTGACGGCTGGCATCATCCACCAGTTCGATCCCGATCATCAAGCCGTGACCGTCAATACGCCCATGCTGCATGGTGGGATGATGGCTGCGCATTTCCTCCAACACTTCCATAATATAGGCACCTTGCACGACAGCGTTTTGCATAAAACCTTGTTCGATCAAGTCCAGCGTGACGAGTGCCGCCGCACACGAGACCGGATTGCCGCCGAAGGTCGAGCCATGCGCGCCGGGGGGCCAGCTCATGATCTCGTGACGGGCGATGACGGCACCCAGTGGCATCCCGCTGGCGAGTCCTTTGGCGCTGCATACGATATCCGGTTCGATACCGAAGTGTTCCATCGCCCACCATTTGCCGGTGCGCCCAATCCCCGACTGCACCTCATCGGCGATCAGCAGGATGTTGTACCGATCACAGATGTCGCGCAATTGCTGGACAAAGCGGGTATCCGGCACGATATAGCCGCCTTCGCCTTGGATCGGCTCAAAGACGATTGCCGCCACCGAGTCGCCGGGGACGGTGCGCTTGAACAAGACATCTTCGATAAACGACGCGCAAATGCAATTGCTTTGACAGGCGGCTTCTTCGCGCCCGTGCATACAGCGATAGGGATTGTTAAACGGGACATGATGCACGCCGGGGACGAGCGGGAAGAAACCGTCGCGCTGGACGGCTTTGCTGGCGGTTAGTGACAGTGCCCCCATCGAGCGCCCGTGAAAAGCACCATAGAAGGCGATGATATTTTGACGGTCGGTGTACCAACGCGCCATCTTGATCGCCGCTTCGACGGACTCGGTGCCAGAATTGCACAAGAAGACGCGGGCAGCATCCTCAAACGGTGCAATCGCGGCGAGCCGTTCCGCTACTTTAATTTGAACCTCATAATAATAATCTGTGCCGGCGATATGTAAAAATTTTTGTGCCTGTTCGGTGATCGCCTTGACCACCTCAGGATGGCTGTGCCCGGTCGAATTTACGGCGATTCCGGCGGCAAAGTCGATATATTCGTTGCCATCGACATCCCAAACATGCGCTCCTAGCCCGCGTTCCATCACAAACGGATAACGCGGTACCATCGAACCGGACATGGTCGCGTCATCACGCGCGATCAAGGCGGTTCCTTTAGAACCGGGGCGAAGGGATGGTGTGCTCGTCATAGCGGTATTCTCCAAATCCATAGGGGGTTATTTTTGTGACTGTATTGTAACGTATGGGGACAGGGTTCGGCTATGACGAGGGCGAGCAAAGCGGATCATCTTATTTTGTACAGTCGCCATCCGATCCCGCACACAGGCACCCCTACGCTGGACGGTGACTCAATCTATTAAATTATTGGCGCGCTATAACGGCAGAGTGGTACACTGATGGGAATATGGGTTCGGATGCACTTCTAGGATAGCCAATTTTCATGAAAATCGCACTCATCGGTTTTGGAGTTGTGGGGCAGGGGGTCGTCCAAATCTTGCGCGATAAAGGGGATATGCTGCGTGATAGGTATGGTTTTTCCCCGCGCATTGTCGGCGTCGCTACCCGTTCGCGCGGGACGGTCGTGTCAGCAGACGGGTTGAGCCTCGATTGGTTACTGACGACGCCGCATTTACATGACCTGCCAGCGGGCAGTACGGCGATAACCGGCTGGGATGCCCTGCGCGTGATCCGTGACTCTGGGGCAGATGTGATCGTCGAAGTGACGCCCACTAATTTGCAAACAGCCCAACCGGCGTTAGATCTTTGCCGGGCGGCATTAAGCGCTGGCAAACATTTGGTTTTGGCGAACAAAGGACCCATCGCGCTGGCATATGGCGAACTGACGGCGGCGGCGGCAGCGGCGGGCGTACTGCTGCGGTTTGAAGCCACCGTGATGGCGGGTACCCCCAGCATCCGTTTGGGCATGGAGGCGTTGGCGGGTTGTACCATCAGCCGGGCGCGCGGCATCTTAAACGGCACCACCAATTATATGCTGACGCAGATGGACGGCGGCATGACCTATGCCCAAGCCTTGGCGGAGGCACAAGCACTCGGTTATGCCGAAGCCGACCCGACCGCTGATGTCGATGGGTGGGATGCAGCGGGCAAAGCGATTATTTTGGCGGCGGCGCTGTTTGGCACCTCGCTCTCTTTTGACGATATGACCGTGCGCGGCATCGCCAGCATCACCCCCGAAGCTATTGCCGAGGCACGAGCGGCAGGCGAACGCTGGAAATTGATCGCCGAAGTCACCCCCGAAGGGGGTTCTGTCCAACCGCACCGGATTTCCATGTCCCATCCGTTAGCGGGCGTCATGGGCGCAGTCAACGCCGTCACTTTCACCACTGATCTCATGGGCGACATTACGCTGATCGGCGCGGGGGCGGGGGGCGTTCAAACCGGTTTCGCGGTTCTTTCTGACTTGCTCGATATTCATCGACACCAATTAGCTCTATAATTAAGCGCAATTGCTGTCTTGGAGAAACCAAAATGATGAACGGAGTGAACTCAATAACCACCAGCCCCAACACCACGCAAGCCAAAGCCAGCCTTCGCGGTGCCAGAATCATGATCGTTGAGGATGATGTCAATTTATTGGAAGGTATTCAGACGGTTTTAGAGTTAGACAAATATATCGTGACAGCGGCGGAAAATGGACGGCAAGCACTCGAAATTTTGCAAAGTGCTACCCTCATGCCCGATCTCATTGTCTCGGATATCATGATGCCGCAAATGGATGGGATTGAGTTTTTGCAGCAGGTGCGCATGGTGCAATCATGGATCAGCATCCCGTTCATTTTTTTGACCGCACGCGGCGAAAAAACAGATATCCAGCGCGCCAAGCAATTGGGCGTTGATGACTATTTAATCAAACCATTTGACGCCGATGACTTGCTGATTGCGATTGAGTCGCGGTTAACGCGCACCCGCGCCGTGCAAAATTTATATCTGGGCGAGATGTCCGACCTCAAAAAACGCATTCTGACGATCCTCAACCACGAATTTCGCACCCCCCTTACCTATGTCGTCGCTTATGCCGATTTGTTGGAAGAGGCGAATCAAACAGCGCTCAACGACGGCGATGTCGCGGTGTTTCTGAAAGGTGTCAGCACTGGGGCAATCCGGTTGCGCCGCCTGATCGAGAATTTCATCCAATTGGTGGAGATGGAGACCGGAGATGCCGCGCGCACCTTTGAAATGCGTCGTGCGCCGATTTTGGATGTCCAAGACTTGCTAAAATTGGCAGTGCGCGATGTGATGGATGGGCGGGTGGTGCAGCAGTCGATCAATGTGGTGGTGGATAAGGTGCCGATGTTCATCGCGGATGCCGCGTATCTCAAAACCAGCTTGATCCATTTGCTGGATAACGCCGTTAAGTTTTCTGGGCATAATACTGTGATCACGCTGGGGGCACATCAAGTCGATCATGAAGTTTGCTTTTGGGTGCAAGATCAAGGACGCGGGATTGACCACAGCGAACACAAACGCATTTGGGAGACCTTCTATCAAATCAATCGTCCCCGTTTTGAAGACCCCGGAACAGGCACCGGACTGGCGATTGTGGATGCCGTCGCTAAATTGCACAGCGGACGGGCGACGGTGGAAAGCGAACTCGAGAAAGGCAGTCGATTCTCGATTTATGTGCCGATCTAACACATTCTTTGCAACGATCTGGCGTCAAAATTCGCTATACTAGGCATATGTTGTCATCGTTAGATGTGAACACAGGAGAAAATACACTTTATGGCTCCTTCGTTGATCGAAAAAATCAATACGCTGATGGGTGCAAGTTTGCACAGCATCGTGGATCGGGCGTTGGAGCAAAACTCCGTCGCCGTCATGGATGAGTATATCCGCCAAGTTGAAAAGAACTTAGAAGCGCTGGAAGAATCGGCTGCCACTGTTGGCGGCACCGTGCGCACGCTGAAACGCAAGCATGAAGAGTTCAGCGCTGCCGCCGAAAAACTCGACCGTGACATCGATACGCTTGTGATTAAAGGCAAGGATGATCTCGCGGCGGCGGCACAATCGGAACTCAATACCAAGCAACAGTTGTCGCAAGAATATTATGAGCAGTGGCGTACGCAAGAAACCCAATATCAGCAAATGCTGAATATGCGCATGAAGCTCGAATCGCGCTTGACCAATATCCGCAATGAGCGCGAACAATTGCGCGCCCTGATCGAACTGGCAGAGGCGAAGAAAGTCGCCACCAAGACGATCAAGAGCATTGATGATTTGGCGAGTGTGGGCGACCGCGAGATCAGCAGCCTTGCTAATCAAGTGCGCACGCGCCTTGACGAAGAAGATGCCCGTTTGGAAACGGCAACCCGTAATGTCTCGGAGGAAATCGAAGAGGTTGTGCGCGGTGGCGAGATCGAACGGCAGTTGGAAGAACGCCGCAACCGTTTGTTGAATAAGTCAGGTGGTGGCAGCCCGCCCGCAGGGGATGCCACCTAGGTTCCATTGACACATCATCTTTGGGCATAAAAGAAGAGATGGAATAGGAAGGCGCAAAGCCACGAAGAAAAGCGGTTGATTTGTCTTCGTGCCCCTCGCAAGTTTGCGACCGCGCTACCTGTTCCATCTTTTGCCTTTGTTTGCTCGTTTCAATCGGGCAACCCGTTTGGGGTCTCCCCATCCTTGTGAAACAGTTTGTCATTGGCTAGGAGGAAGTGCGTTTATGTCCCAAAATCAGGTGCGGCAGCGCGCGGCAGGTGCGGTGATCATGAACGCGCTTTTGCGTTGGGAAAGCATATTGACGATTTTGTTCACCGCGATTGTTTTTGTTGCCTTCCCCGATCCCTTTCCATGGTGGCAATCATGGTTTTGGATCGTTGGCGGTTTGATCGCTGAAGGGGCGCTGTTGGTCTCGGCGCTTTCCGACCCCGACGCCAACGCCCAAGCAGTGGCGCGCGAGTTTGAAGAAAAATATGATTTGCGGCAAGTAAAAGGTGCCGTCTCCCGCGAACGCCTAGAACGGGCGCTAGAATATCGCCGCAATATGCTCAAATTGGTGGGACAGCATTCGGGCGCGTTGAAGCTTCAACTTCAGCAGACGGTGGATGATGTCAACGATTGGATCGGGCAGATGTACGATTTGGCGCTGCATATCGACAGCTTTGAGGCAAACCGACTGGTCAACGACGACCGCCAAAAGGTGCCGGGGCAGATCGAAAAAGTCAAGACGCGCATCGCCCGCGAAACCGACTCTACTGTCAAACGCGATTTGCAAGATCAGCTCGAAAAACTAGAGTTACAATTGGCAAATTTGGATGCGACCGCCAATAGCGTGAAACGCGCGGAAATTCAATTGGATAGTACGCTCTCGTCGTTGGGCACGATCTATGCGCAGATGTCGCGCTTGGGCACCAAAGATGTTGATAACAGCCGTACCCAACGGTTGCGGTTGGAAATCCGTGATGAGGTTGCCAGCTTGCAAGACACCATCGAAGCGATGGACGAGGTTCAGGCGCAACGGTTGCGTTTGGAGTAAAAAAGCAGGGATTAGGGATTTGGGGGTTAGCAAAAGAAAAGATCGTCCCGCAACGGGGAGCCTGATAGGGGCGGACTAGGCGCTGGTCGGGACATGCCAAACCCACTATGTGCGTGCGCCGTATGTCCGCCCGTTTACTCCCTCCCTAATATTCCCATATGCGCATCATGGGAACCTAAGCAGGACCTTAGCCCGACGAACTGGACGGCAACTGCGGGATCAGCCAGTTAATGAATGCCCCTTCGGAGCGCGTCTGCATCAACAGACGACCGGGGCCCGTTAGTTCGCACACGATGCCTTCGCCGCCAAAGACGGTATTTTTGAAGCCCCCACTGCCGCGCACCTGAAACTGAATCGTATTGTCGAAGCCGACGATGTGCCCGGTATCGACCGTATATTTTTGTCCTGCCGCCAACTGTCGTTCTTCAATCGCGCCGTAGCAAGACGCCAGAATCATGCCGCTGCCTGTCACCTTCAACAACAGCAAGCCCGCCCCGCCAAAGAAACCTTTTGCCCCGCCCCAGCCGGTATCAAACTGCACACCGGCTTCACTGGCGACGAACGCCCCACTTTGCAAATTGAAGCCCGCGCCATCGATCTCAATCGTGATCATGTCGCCGGGCAGCGTCGGCGCAAGGGTGATCTCACCCCCGCGACTATCCGCCGTCCACGTATTTTGGAAGAAGTTCTCGCCACCGATCATGCGCTTCAAGCCTTTCATGAAGCCACCTTCGACTTTGGTCTCCTGCTTCAAGCCGTCGCTGAAACTGACCATCGCCCCCGGCTCCACTTTGATCGCCTCGTTGGGGTCAAGGGTGACGACTGCTAACGAAAATGCCGGTTGATGCTTGAGTTGAATGTCCATAAGGGTCCTTTCAAGGATTAGGGATTAGGCGGACGCGCCGTTGCACGTCCGCACAACAGCACCCATTGGGTGCTTAGTTCAAATTCTCGAATAAGCCCGCCGCGCCCATGCCGCCGCCAATACACATGGTCACCATGCCATATCGATTCCCTCTACGTTTCATTTCATGGATCAGTTGCACCGTGAGTTTGGAACCCGTGCAGCCCAACGGATGACCGAGCGCGATAGCCCCCCCGTTCACGTTCACGATCTCTGGGTTGATTTCGAGATGACGCATCACTGCCAGCGATTGTGCGGCGAAAGCTTCGTTCAGTTCGATCAGGTCGATCTCGTCCAAACGTATCCCGGTACGCTTTAACAAGCGGGGGATGGCGTTGATGGGTCCTACGCCCATGATTTCTGGACGCACCCCCGCGACATTAAAGCCGACGAACCGCGCTAGCGGCTTCAAACCCAACGACGCGGCTTTGCCCGCTTCCATCACGATCAAAGCGGCGGCACCATCGCTTAGGGGGCTGCTGTTGCCCGCCGTGACGCGCCCGCCCTGCCGAAACACAGGTTTTAATTTGCCCAAGCCCGCAACCGTGGTTTCGCGACGCAGATGCTCATCCTCGGTCAAGACAATGCGCTCGGTCACCAGTTCGCCATCGTCATTGATATAGGTCTCGTCAATTTCAAACGGGGTGATCTCTTGCCGGAAGATGCCGGCGTCGGTCGCACGAGCGGCTTTCATGTGGCTTTGATAGGCGAATTCGTCCATATCTTCGCGGCTGATGTTCCATTCGTCGGCGACATGTTCGGCGGTGTGCCCCATGCTCATGTAGACTTCCGGTTCGTTCGCCGCCATATACGGGTTGGGGCTGATCTTAAAGCCGCTCATGGGCACCAACGACATGGTTTCGGCACCCCCCGCGATGATCACATCCGCGCCATCGGCGATGATGCGTTCCGCCGCCATCGCGATGGTTTGCAAGCCGCTGGAACAAAAACGGTTGACGGTTTGACCGGGCACTTCGACGGGCAGCCCGGCGCGCAAACTGATCACGCGGGCGAAGTTCAAGCCTTGCGAGCCTTCGGGCATCGCACAGCCGATGATCACATCATCGATTTCGTTGGGGTCGAGCTTGCCGTCGGTCTGACGCAGCGCCTCATTGATGACCGCTGCCGCCATATCATCACTACGGGTGCTGCGGGTGACGCCTTTTTTCGATTTGCCAATGGCGGTACGCGCCGCCGCTACGATCACTGCTTCACGCATGGTGTTTTCCTTCTATAAAATGGCGTTCAAAATGTTTTTGTTGGGTGACGGGCGCGCTGTGCCGCCTAATTTCGCAACGGTTTGTTGTTTTGCAGCATGTAGCCGATGCGTTCCATCGTCTTTTCAGTCTGCACCAAGCGCAAGAAGGCTTTGAGTTCCAAGTCGAGGATCACCTGTTCATCAACCCACCCCGGCTCGCTGAGCGCCCCACCCGTCAAGATGAACGCTAGTTCCCGCGCCAACAACGCATCATGTTCACTGGCTTGGCGCGATTCTAAGAAGCCCTCAATGCCGATCAATAGCGCAGCGTAGGCATCGCGCCCGGCGGCATAGATTTTTTCCGGCTTCAAGGGGGTATAGCCATCCGCCATATGGAGCGCTTCACGCTTGGCTTCGCCCAACAGGTGCGCCCGATTCAGCACGATCCGGTCGGTGGGTGCCAAAATACCCATCTCGCGCGCTTGTTTGGCGCTTTCGCTCACTTTCGCTGTGGCGATCATTTCAAAGACTTTTTGCAGATGGGGCAATGCGTCGGCATTAGGATGCGACGCCATCACTGGATTGACGACGCGACGGAGCATCTCCTTACAACCGCCCCCTGCCGGGATCACCCCGACGCCGGCTTCTACCAGTCCGGCATAAAATTCACTGTGTGCCACGATCCGCGCCCCGCCCATGACCAGCTCAGCACCGCCGCCGAGCGCCATATTGTGCGGCGCAATCACAACCGGCTTGCTGGCGTAGCGCATTCTGAGGTTGGCGGCGTGCCCACCTTTGATGAGATCCGAAAGTGTGTCGAGTTGGTCATTTTGCACTGCCAGCATGACCATAAACACGTTGGCACCGATGCAGAAGCGTTCATCATCGTTGCCGACCACCATCGCCGCAAAATCGGCTTCGACAATATCAAGCGCTTTGTCCATCAGCGTGATCACATCTTGGTCAAGGGCGTTGGCGGGACTGTGAATTTCAAACAAGACGCACCCGTCACCCATATCGAGCAAGCTGGCACTGCCATTGCGGATGATCTCTTTGCCACTGGCACGCAGGGACGCGGCGGTATAGGCGCGGGGGTGCGGCACCAAAGCGACATAGGCGGCGGTTTGGGGGCTGTAGTAGCCGATAACGCGCCCGTTTTCGCGTTGATAGAAGCTGGTGATCCCTTGTGCCAGCATGTCTTTGACCCACTGCGCGACCGGATAGCCCGCTGCTTCAAAGGTCGGCACGGTGGCGGCAACGCCAATCGCATCCCAAATTTCAAAGGGGCCCATTTCGTGGCTAAAGCCCCACTTTTGGGCGTTGTCGATGTTAAATAAGGACTCGGTGATTTCTGGCACACGGTTGGAGGCATACGCCAGCAAGAAACCGAAATGATGCCATAACAGGTGGGCGGCACGGTCGTCTTCATTGATGATGGCGCGGATGCGGTCGCCGGTATTTTCGACCTTGCGATGCTTGCCTACGCTGTCAAAGCGGATTTTAGCGGGTGCCTCATACTCAAAGGTTTTGAGGTTGAGCGACCAGAATTCTTTTTCGCCGCCTGCGCCTTTGACGGCTTTGTAAAAGCCTTGCCCAGATTTGTTGCCCAGCCAAGCGCCACTGATCATTTTGTCGAACAATGCCGTCGTGCCTTCATGCTCCAACACCGTGCGCGCCGGATCATGCGGGATGGCGGGGTACAAGTTGCGCGCCACACCGACCGCCACATCAATGCCGACCAGATCGTTTAAGCGGAAACTGGCGGTCTTGGGACGCCCGATCAGGGGACCCGTCAGCGAATCGACCTCATCGACCGTGAAGTCGTGATCAAGCGCGTAATTGACGACCTGCATCCCGCTCATGGTCATGAAGCGATTGCCGATAAAATTTGGCTCATCTTTACAGACCACCACTCCTTTGCCGAGCCGCTTGCTGGCGAATTCGCTTAAGAAGTCGATGATCGCCGGGTCGGTATCGGGGTGAGGGATGATCTCCAAGAGGTGTAAATAGCGTGGCGGATTAAAGAAGTGTGTCCCCAAGAACCGCCGGCTGAAATCCGCACCCATCCCTTCGGCGATGGCGTGGATCGGCAAGCCGGAGGTGTTGCTGCTGATGATGGCATCGGGGCGGACGACTTCCGACAATTTGCCCATCAGCGCGCGTTTCACATCCAGCCGTTCGACGACGACTTCGATCACCCAGTCGGCATCTGCGACCAGTGCGAGATCATCCTCGATGGTGCCCGTCCGCACCAGTGCCGCATCATCGGCAGCGAAGAATTGTGACGGACGCGCCGCTACTGCGCGCTTAAGCCCTTCGTTCACGACCGCACGGCGTTTGGCGGGCGGGTCGCCGGGTTGGGTATCGCGGGCAGCGATGTCGAGCAGAGTCACTTCGACACCGACCCCCGCCAACAGCGCAGCAATGCCGCCGCCCATAGTACCACTGCCGATGACCGCCGCTTTTTGAATTTTATAGCTCATTAAAAACAATCCTCTCTATATAAACCGTTGGATTTATCGGGCACGCTGATTTTTTGAGGGTAGGAGGGCGGAGTATAGCCCTCGTACCCATGCCGATGCGCTCCATAATATCTGATCTTTGCCCCCTAATCATCGTTCAATCACGAGGACTCGGCAGGCGCTCATATAAAACGCACAAACGAGGGCGTGTTATAAAGGTGGATAGTGTTCCCGCTCGGTTGTGGGGAAGGCGGGATGGCGTGCGGATGTGCCCTAGTCTTGCGCTCGATGGGTTTCGATTAAGGTGATGGCTTGTTCAAGTGTTTCGGCTGTGGCGACATTCTTCGCCAAGTTGGGGAGCAAGCGCGTGATCACGTTAACGAGCATTTTCGCAAAGGCGTTAGATCCCACCACGACAGTCAGATCCCAATGGGTGCCCCGTCGGATGAGGCGCGTGGCTTGGGTGATGGCATCCATCGGCAGGCGGGGGCTTTTGGTCATATCACAAATGACACACCCCTTGCGCTTATCTACCGTCAACAACATCGGGTCGAGGTGCTGGTCGACAAACTGAAAAAAATCATCCCATGTCCAGTTGCCCTCTAGGATGATGTAAACAATTTCAGTTTCGGGTTGATCATTGAGCCACGTCCCGCTAACGCCCATGCGATAACCTCACTCTTGATTACGATTCATTACGAGAAAAAACCATGCAAATACAGTTTCAGTGTACCGCCTTGCGGGGACATGCACCATAAGATTTTCTTTATAATAGCCCGCTTTTGAT
>JBBRTY010000044.1:0-22342 GCA_038248285.1 Aggregatilineales bacterium | reverse complement strand
TTGCCCGTCGCCAACAGCAGCGTCTCGCGCCAGCCGGCACCCCGGCGCGCCAGTGTCTCCGCTTGCCGCGTGAAGCGATTGACGGAGATATGACAACCGGCGAGAAATTCTTGAAAGGTACGGTGGGGAAAGGTGTAGATGCGCCCGCCATAGCGATTGAAGCCGCGCCCGATCAGCAAGCCCGCGCGTCGCTCGATATACTCACAAAAAGCCTGCGCCTTCGCCGCGTCGTCATTCAGGCGGTTGCGCGCGATCTGCTCGACGACGTGTTGTTCGATGTCGGCGGTGCCCTCGCGCTCAGCTTGCTGGTCGTGGGCGTCGAAGGCGATCTCCCACACCAAGCGTAACAAGTCGTCCTCGCGGATCGCCAACAGATCGATCAAGGCGCGGGCGTCGAGGGGTTTCCACTTCAAGAGCAGCAAGTCCACACACTGGCTGTATAAGCGCGCGGTTTCGCGCGGCAAGGTCCCTAAGTGGTTGTGGACCAGCGCCATGACCGTCAACAGCATCGGGTTGGCTGCCAGTTCCAATAAGCCTTGCCCGCGCAGCGCCTCCCCCAGATCGCTCACCCGCTGGTCAGCGGTGGCGTTGTCCATGGCATTCAGGGCGGTCAAGGCGGTGTACCACGTTGCAATGAAGGTGGCGATCTGATCTTCATCCAACGGGGCAATGGTTTGCGCTTCAAAGCCCGCCAGTTGATAGGCAGGATCGGCATAACTCAAGATGCGGCAGGTGACGATGAACCGGTTGGCGGGGGCGCTGGCGGCGCTGAACCGTTCAAGCGCGTCGCGCACGAAGGCGCGTCGCTCTTGCGGGACTTCATCGAGTCCGTCGAAGAGCAGCAGCAAGCGCCCGCGCTCCAGCAGCGATTTCAGCGCGGGGGCGGCGTCCGCCGCGTTCTTGCTCGCCAAATCGCTTGTGATGAAGTCCCACACGACGCGAGGGGTGGGCGGCGCACTTAGGTCGATGCTTTGGGCGAAGTCGCGCAAAAGGATCAGTATAGCGTAGTTCCGGCGGTCACCCGGGAAATAGCTCGGTCTGAAGACGATCTTCAGGCGGGTTCGAGAATCGTAACCGTCAGCACCTTGAGCGGAGGTGGCTTCCAAGAAGCCGCACCGCTTTAGCGGTCGCGGAGTGTCACCCTATAACAAAATTTGATGCGATAACCTTATCCTCTCACGCTGTCGGCAGCGTGAAGAAGAAGCACCCGCCGCGCACTTGACCGCGTGCCGCCGCCCAAATTTTGCCGCGGTGCATCTCGACAATGCTGCGCGTGACCGCCAAGCCCAGCCCCACGCCTTCGACGCGCTGAATCTTGGCTTCGTCGGTGCGGTAGAAGGGCAAAAATACTTGCTCGACTTCTTGGGCGGGCACGCCTTTGCCCTGATCGCGCACGGTGATCAAGATGGCGGGCAGCACGACATCAACGGGGGCGGTCTTGGGCAGGTCGCTCGATTGCTCGATCAACTGCGTGAGGATGCGAATCTTGGAGGCTTCCGGCGAATACTTGATCGCGTTGCTCAACAGATTCGTGACCACTTGGTTGATCTTGTCCACATCGACACTGACCAGCGGCAGATCGTCGTCTAGTTCCATGATCACTTGCTGCCCGCGCTTGCGATAATGCAGCTCCAGCCGCGCCACGCTGTTGATGATGATGTCGGGCATGTGGGCGTTGGTCTTGCGCAGTTTGAGTTCCCCGGCGTCGGCACGGGCGATCTCGATCATGTCGGTGAAGACGGTGTTCAGGTGGCGGGCGCTGTTCAGGATGATCTCGGTATATTCGCGGGCGAGCGGCGGCATGGCGTCGCCGTTGACTTCGAGGATGAACTCGGCAAAGCCGGCAATCGAGGTCAGCGGGGTGCGCAACTCGTGCGAGACGCGCGATAAAAATGCCCCACTCAGGCGTTCCGCCGTGCGTTTGGGGGTGACATCATGGAAGGTGTAGATGCGCCCAAGGACGGCGCTGTCCTGATAAATCGGCGCGCTGTACCACTCGATATCAACGGGTTGCCCGTCGGCATTGACCATTGGGAATTCGCCATGCAGAACCGTCGGGGCTTGCACGGGGGTACTCAGCCACAACGCGCGCAGGTCTTGGCGTGCCACTTCGGGGATGCGCATCAGGCTAAGCATGTCGATCAACGACCGCCCGCCCGCCGTCCCGCGCGGCACATCAAACATCAGTTCCATGCGATGGTTGGCGATGAAGACATGCCCGCCTTTGTCATTGTCATAGGGGATGACCATGACCACGCCATCGCGCACCGCGTCCAGCATGGCGGCGTGATGCTGTTTCATCTGCTCTTGCTGTTCTGCCAACGAGTACGCCGATAGCCCGACGGCGATACACCCCCCCACCAACCGAAAGCGATCCAGCTCATTGGGCAAAAACGGCTGCGGCTTGTCGGTAGCGATCACGAGGACGCCCAAGCGATGGATCGAAGTTTTGAGGTCAATAAGCAGCAGCGAACGGGCGCGTTCGGCTTTGAGCAAGCCCATCACTAAAGGGTCAAAGCTGGCGCGCTGTGCCCGCAATTGCGAAAATTGCACCAGTTGTTCGTCATCCAGCCGCTTGAGCAGGTCGGGGTAATCGCGTAGGAATAAGCGCAAGCCAATGCCGATGCCGCTGCCATGCCGCCGTGACCACGATGCTTGAATATCGATGTGGCGCGGTTCTTCCAAGCCGCCCAAGTCGCTAGGGATGCCGTATAGCAAGATGGCGCAACTCGAAACGCGGTCGTTGAAGATATGTTCGCGCAGGGCGTTAATGATGTGCGGGGGTGAGGGATCTTGGGTGATGGTATGGGCAACACGCAAGATGGCTTGCGTCGCTGCCAGTTCGCTTGTCAGATACGCCACACTGTCCATGTAATCACTCACCCCTTGCGCATCATCAATTATTCAGCGGGGATGTGGTCTTCGTCTTCAAACAACACCCCGTCAGGCGGGCGCTTGGTGAACGTATAGCCAATGCCGCGCTCGGTACGGATGTACTGGGGATGATGCGAATCGGCTTCCAGTTTGCGCCGCAGACGATGCATATGCACGCGCAGGGTGTCTTCATAGACTTCTTCGGAGGGCCACACGCGCGCGATCAGCATCCGGTTTTCGACCACTTGCCCCGCACGGCGCAACAGCACATGCAGCAGGATCGACTCGGTAGGGGTCAAGCTATAGGACTTGCCATTGACGACGATGCGATTGTGGGCGAAGTCGATGCTCAAGTTTTCATCGATATGGATGATCGGCTCGTTGGCATAATCGAGGCTGGGCATCCGCCCCAGCACCACTTGGATGCGCGCTTCCAGTTCGCGCAGTTCAAAGGGCTTGACGATGAAATCTTCGGCATACTTTTTCAAGCCTTGCACGATAGTGTCGGTATCGCTGGTGGCAGTGATGAAGACGATCGGCACATCCGCCATCGACTTGATACGGCTAGACAGCTCAAAACCATGGACGCTGGGCAAGGTCAAATCGATGAGCGCGATGTGTGGCAAGCCGCGCTTTTGCATATACTCTAGGGCTTCGGGACCATCATAAAAGCTGATGACATCAAAGCCGTGCGTCGTCATGTAATCCGTAACCAATTTATTGATGTTGGCGTCGTCTTCAACGAGCAGTATTTTTGTCTTGCCCATCGCCTACTCCTAAGTTTCTAACGATTTGCGGATACCATTTCGTAATGAATATACATCGTTCGTAACAATAATGCCAGACACTTTCTGTTAAGGTGGCATAATAGGGGGATCTAGGACTTTTTGTGGGGTGGTGCTGTCAACAGGCGAAGGCTCTTGTACAATAAGGAAAATGGTAAATAGAACAGCGGAGTAGCGAGTGGCTTCGACAATCCAAATTATTGGACGGCGCAAACGACGACGGTCACGGCAGGCACAAACATCCCGACAAGATAGCTTTTGGGGAGGCTTGGCGGCGATGGTGGCGATTCTGTTTGTGCTGCTGCCCGCCGCTGTGGTTTTGGGCAACACGCTGAGCTTTTACGCGCAAACGGTCGCTCAATTGCCGATCCCGCAAGCGGGCATCCTGCCAGATGGGGATAGCCGCGCGACGCGCTTTTTTGATAATTCGGGCACCCGCTTGGTGTATGCGTTGCGGGCGGCGGCTGATGGGGAACAATTGTGGGTCGAAGTCGATACCCTGCCGCCATTTGTGGTCGATAGTCTGGTGGCGTCGGAAGACAGTGATTTTTTAACGACGGTCGGCTTTAATGCCGCCGAGATGCTGATGGCGTTGTGGCGTAATTGGGTGGTCGAAACCGCTCCCGCTGATTCGGTGATCACGGCGCGCTTGGTGCGCAATATTTTTGGTGCAGCCTCCGAACTATCGACCACGCGCGATATCAACGCCGTGCGCGCCCAAGAAATCGTCCTTGCTGCGGAACTGGAACGCCGCTACAGTGCTCGCGAGTTGCTGGAGTGGCATCTCAACACCAATTATTATGGCAACGAAGCCTATGGTATCGAGGCGGCGGCGCAATTGTATTTTGGCAAACGGGCAGTCGATCTCTCGCTAGACGAAGCTGCTATGCTCGCTGCTATCCCCACCGCGCCCCAGTACAATCCATTTAACAGCGAAATGGCGGCGCGCGGCAGACAGGGGGATGTCTTGCGCACGCTGTTCAATGCCGAAACGATCAGCGCCGAGGCATATCAAGCGGCTGTGGATCGCGTGACGCCCTTGGTGCGCGGCAATTTCTTGCCCCCGGTCGCGCCCGAATTCACGGTGTATGCGCGCCGCCAGACCGCCGCTATTTTGGACTCGCTCGGCTATGACGGCACGCGCTTGGTGGCGTTGGGCGGCTTAAGCATCACCACCTCGCTCGATTTGGAATTGTACGGACAACTCGAGTGTTTGCGGGCGGTCTACTTGGCGCAATTGGCGACGGGTGCCACCCCGTCCGCGGAATGCCCAGCGGCTTCGTTCTTGCCGTCGCTTCAAAATGCGAACACGGGCTTGCCGCCGGACACGGGTGCGCTGATCGTGATCGACACACGCACGGGGGCGATCCAAGCGATGATCGGCGATGCCGTCGGTATCAGCCATCCCCCCGGCAATATGCTACAACCCTTCGTCTATTTGACCAATTTCTTGGATGGCTCCTATACGCCCGCGTCGATGGTCTTTGACATTCCCAATCAGTATCCGGGCGCGCAAGAGGGGCTGATCTACAGTTTCGGCAACCTTGACGGGCAATTTAGCGGACCGCTGAACTTGCGCAACGCGATGGGGGCGTGGCGCATTCCCCCGATGATCGATTTGGCGTATCGCAAAGGGATGCCCACCATCCTGCAAACTGCCCATCAATTAGGGATCAACAGTTTGGATGAGGCGCGCTTTGATGTGATGCTTTTGGAACGGGGCGGGGCGGTGTCGCTGTTGGATATGGGCTATGCCTTCTCGGTTTTTTCGACCTTGGGGGATATGCGCGGGGTCGCTTTGCCGCCGGTGGCGCGGGGGTATCGTGGGCGTGATCCGGTGGCGGTTTTGCGCATCGAAGATGCCGAGAACACCGTTTTATGGTCGTATGATACCGATGCCGCTGGTCGTTGTGCTTCGCTCGCGGTATGTACGCCTATTTTGGAGCCGGGGGCGGCATATCTAGTCAATGATGTGCTGTCTGATCAAGAGACGCGGTGGGCATATTATGGGCAAGGCAGCCCGTTTGACACCTCGGTCACGGCGGCGGTGGTGGATGGCAAGGCGGGGGATGGTGCCCGTCATTGGACGATGGGCTATAGTTCGGCATATGCGGTCGGGGCAGTGTTGTATCGACAAGACGAGCAGGTCGCAGCGTTTGGGGATGCGGGTGCCAGCGAGGGTGAACCGCTGAGCGCTTCGGCACCGATTTGGCACGCCTTGACCGAATATATCCACGCCCGCGCCGGCACGCAAACGACCGGGTGGGAGCGTCCAGCGTCAATTGCAGAAGGAGTCGCGTGTGAAATATCCGGCTTGCTGCCGACGACAGCATGTCCGGCAATGGCGGAAATTTTCTTGGATGGCACCCAACCGCAAGTCTTGGATCGCTATTGGCAAGTGGTCGAAATCAATAACCAGACCGGACGGCTTGCCAATGTGAATACCCCTACCGAGGCGCGGTCATCGGCGCGTTTCTTTGTCCCGCCGGATGGCGCACCGCTCGAATGGTGGGTCGCCAATGGGCAACCGTTGCCGCCGACAGAATATGATGATGTCAGCCGCCCGCAAATCTTTGAAACAGTGCGTATCACCCGCCCACAATTGTTTGATTATGTCGGTGGCGTGGTCGATGTTTTCGCCGATATCAATTGGGAGGGGGTGCAGACGGTGCAACTGGAATACGGCGCGGGCTTAAACCCGACCCAATGGTTGGGATTAGGGGGGCAACTTGCCGATGCTGAAGCGGGGCAAGTTTTGCAAACATGGGATACGCGGTCATTAGATGGCTTGTATAGCCTGCGGTTGGTGGCGCTGATGGCGGATAATTCGCGATCCAGCGATGCCATACAGGTGACGGTCGATAACCAAATGCCGAGCGTGGCGATTAATTCGGTGGAGGTCGGCAAGGTCTATCGCTGGCCCAGTGATGACTCGGTCGCGTTGCAAGCCGAAGTTGTGGATAACTTGAAGATCAGCCGCGTGGAGTTTTATCACAACGATGAATTTTTGGGGGCGGATGTGGCGTGGCCCTATACGCTCGACTGGCAGATCACGGGCTTAGGCGACCATACGTTTACGGCGATTGCGTTTGATGCGGTGGGCAACCAAGCCAGCGGTCAATTTACAGTCGATGTCCTTCGGTCAGGCGCATAATCAATCCCTTGAGTCAACATGAATCGGTTGCACTGGCGTCGCGCGGTTTTTATTTAAGATAGGCAGTTGAATGAGGAGCATCATGTCCGACAGCCTCTCACAATCGGAATCGGTTGAGAACTTTCTCAAAGCTGTTTACACGCTCCAACAGCAATCGGAACGGGTTTCGACCAATACCTTGAGTGATTTTTTGAACAAGACCGCGCCGTCGGTCACCGATATGGCACAACGCTTGGTGGCGGCTGGACTTATTGACTATCAAAAATATCGCGGCGTCTTACTGACCCAAAGCGGGCGCGAGATCGCGCTTAAGATCGTGCGCCGCCATCGCTTAATCGAATTGTATCTCATGCGCGAACTGGGCTATGCCTTGCACGAAGTTCACGGAGAGGCGGAACGGTTGGAACATGCTGTTTCCGACCGTTTTGTCAATGCGCTGGCGCTTAAGTTGGGCGATCCGGTACTTGACCCGCATGGCGATCCGATCCCCTCGCCAGAAGGGGTTTTGGTGCAGCGTGTCTTGATCCCACTGAAGGATATGGAGCCGGGGCAGTCGGGTATCATCGCCCAACTCAAGACGAGCGATCCGGGGATGATCCAGCATATCTTGGATCGGGGGTTCACTTTGCAAGCGCTGGTTGAAGTCCTCAGTCAAGACCCGTTTCAGGGACCGATCACAGTGCTGGTCGATCATCATGAGCGGATCGTGGGCTACCATGTGAGCGAGTCGATCTTGGTGGAAGTCACAGGGTAGGGCAGTGATGAAGGCAGGGGTAGAGGTATGCCCTGTCGCCAATGGCTCGGCTCATTGGGGCATATTTTTTGCGTAAGAAATTGTTGGTTTGGTTGACTCCCTGCCACGCTAGGCATACGATAGAGTTGAGCGGATCTGTATGCCGTCGGAAGCAAAGTGATCCCTGATTTGTGAAAGCGGTGTAATAATATGGCAAAAAATTACTATCAAATTCTCGGTATCTCTAAAACTGCGACCGATAAAGAGATCAAACAAGCGTATCGGCGGTTGGCAAAGCAATACCACCCGGATACCAACCATGAAGCCAATGCTGAAATCCGCTTCAAAGAGATCAACGAAGCGCATGAGGTGTTGAGCGATAAAGAAAAACGCCAGATGTACGATCAATTTGGCACTGTCAACCCACAGCAAGCGCGCGGACCGGGCGGGATGGGCAACCCCTTTACGCAGCAACGACCGATAGAGCAAGATGTGGATTTTAGCGATCTGATCGGGTCGATCTTTGGGAATGCGCGCGGGCGGGGTGCGGGCGCAGCGCCTAATGTGAATATGGGGCGCAGCGTGGGACAAGACATCGAGCAAGCGGTGACGATCACTTTGCAAGAGGCGTACAACGGCTCTACGCGGTTGGTCACCAAAGGCGACCGCACGGTCAGAGTGACGATCCCAGCAGGTGCCAAAAGCGGCACCAAGATTCGCCTTGCTGGGGAGGGCGAACAGTCGGCAATGGGTGGGCGACCCGGCGATCTGTATTTGATGATTCAAGTCGATATGGATGCCCGTTTTGAGCGTGACGGCGACGATTTGACGACCGAAGTGAAGGTTGATATGTTCACGGCGCTGTTGGGGGGCGACATTGAAGTGAACACGATGGAGCGCCCGTTGAAGATCAAAATTCTGGCGGGCACGCAATCGGGACGCAAGTTTCGGTTGACGGGCAAGGGGATGCCGGTGATGAATAAACCAGAGAATCACGGGGATTTATATGCCCGTATTTTGATCACCGTGCCCGAAAACCTGACTGACGATCAACGCCGCCTGATTGAAGAATTGCGTACCACTTTTGGCGCTGCGTGATGCCGATGCGCGTTTTCCGTGAGCATCGCCCCCTTGTGGTTGCCCTGTTGGCAGGGGGCATCCTCTTTTGTGTAGCCGCTTGCCAAAGCGCCCCCCCGCCGCCCAATGCGGTGCTGTCAGCGACCTCGGTCACGGTGTTGGCAGCGGTGCAAACTCGTCGGGAGGCGACCCCCACGGCTATCCCGCAAGAGATCATTGACGCTGCGGATGCCGAATATGCGCTACTCACCAATGTCTATGAGCGGGTTGCGCCTTCGGTGGTCAATATTGATGTCAGCTTTGGGGGCAGCGCCAACGATTCTAGCAGTGGCTCCGGCTTTATCTACGATCTTGACGGGCATGTGATCACGAATGCACATGTCGTTCAAGATGCGCGCGAAATCACGATCACTTTTAATGATGGCGTGGTGGCGCGTGCCGAGGTTGTGGGGGTCGATAATTTCAGCGATTTAGCGGTGTTGCGGGCAGACATCCCCGCCGATCATCTTATTCCGGTGATCATCGGCGACTCGGATGCGGTCAAAATTGGGGAACGTGCGATTGCTATCGGCAACCCATTTGGCTTGTCCAGTTCGATGACTGTCGGCATCGTCAGCGGCTTGGGGCGGCAACTGCCCTCGGCAGAATTGAACAATAGCAGTGTGCGCGGTTTTGATAACCCGTCGATCATCCAAGTGGACACCGATATCAACCCCGGCAACAGTGGGGGCCCGTTGCTCAATTCGCGCGGACAAGTCATTGGGGTGAATACCGCCATCCGTACCGAGTCGGGGGTGTTTCAGGGGGTGGGGTTTGCGGTACCTGCCAGCACGGTCTTGCGGGTGGTTCCAGAACTAATCGCCAATGGTTGGGTTCAGTATGCGTGGTTGGGCATAACGACGCTGCCGAACGAGAACGGGTATAGCGTGGCGGCACTGGCAGAAGCGCTAGGGCTTTCCGTGCGGGCGGGGGTGCTTATCGAGAGTATCCTGCCCGGTTCGCCCGCTGCCGTTGCTGGACTACGGGGCGGCTCGCGGTTGGAACGGATACGCACGCGCGATACCTGTGTTGGGGGGGACATCATCGTGGCGATCAACGAGATGTATGTCAATACGATGGATGATTTGACGGCTTACATGGTGGCGAACAGCCGCCCCGGTGCTACGGTGACGCTATTGGTGGTGCGTGGGGCTGACACCTTTGAAATTGACGTGTTCTTAACACATCGTCCGCTGGAGATCCTCGATTTCACGCCGTGTGGCGGTAGCTAAACGGACGCACAAGGGTGCGCCCGTTTAGTGTCACCCTTTGTCGCTCTATAATTCCAGATAATCGCGCAGTTGGCGGCTACGGGTGGGGTGCCGCAACTTGCGCAGCGCCTTCGCTTCGATTTGGCGGATGCGTTCACGGGTGACGCCGAAATGCTTGCCGACTTCTTCTAACGTGTGATCTTGTCCATCCAGCAGACCGAAGCGTAATTCCAACACTTCGCGCTCGCGCTCGCTAAGGACACCCAATGCCAAACGGATTTGTTCCTTGAGCAGTTGACGACTGGCGACATCGACGGGACCCGGCATTTTGTCGTCTTCGATGAAATCACCGAGTTGGCTGTTGTCTTCTTGCCCAATCGGCATTTCTAAACTCATGGGTTCTTGACTGAGGCGCATGATCTTGCGGACTTTTTGGGCTGCCCGCCGCAGCTTGCGCTGAAGACCGGGGTCGAGCCGGATGCCGTCATCACGGATCGCCTTGATCGCGATGGTTTCTTCGGGCGTCAAAAATTCCATCTCCAGCGCGATTTGTTCGGCGGTTGGCTCCGCGCCGTACTCTTGAGTCAGTGTGCGCTGAATGCGCATCAAGCGGTTGATCGTTTCGACCATATGCACGGGGATGCGGATTGTGCGAGCTTGGTCGGCAATCGCGCGGCTAATGGCTTGACGAATCCACCATGTGGCGTAGGTGCTAAACTTGAAGCCTTTGGTGTGATCAAACTTGGCGACCGCGCGCAGTAGACCGATATTGCCTTCTTGGATGAGGTCAAGGAAGTTAATGCCGCGCCCCATATAGCGCTTGGCGACACTGACGACCAAACGCAGGTTAGCGCGGGTGAGCGACTCGACGGCGTTCTTTTCACCTTGTTGGATATAGTATTCGGTATCTTGCAAACTGGCGGCTAAATTTACATCTTGCTGAAGGCTGCTGGCAAAGTCCGACTGGGCGGGCAAGGCGTTTGCCCGCGCCCAATGCGCCCGCAGTTGCTTTTGGATATGTTCTGGTATCAGGCACAACCCGTGAACAACTTCAAACAAGGATTGTGCAACCGCATTCCAAGCTTCGTTACGCCCCCAATCCCCTTGACGGAGATACTCGCGTACATAGGAAGCATTGCCGGAGTCGATATCGCGCACGATGAAATTGACTTCATCAATGATCGATCCCAGATTAGGCGGTTCGACCTCGCTTTTGAGGCGTTTATTCAAGAGCGCCCATGCGTCGTACACGCCCTGATAAATACGTTCTAGCATGGCGGTCGTTACGGCTTGTTGATCAGTTTCATCTACGCCGTTGGCGATGACCTGTGCCCGTGTTGCCTTCAGTAAGCGCTCTGCCGCAATTTGAACGCTGAGCCATGTTTCGCGGGTGGAATTGAGCAGCGGTACCTGCCCGATTTCTTTCAAATACATGCGTACCGGATCGTCGGCGAGCGCGACGGCATCGACACGCGCCAGTTCATCAAGGATCGAGTCTTCGTCGATCTCTTCCATCTCATCATCGAGCATGGGTCCCATGCCGTCTTCTTCGTGAATTGCGAGCGGTTCATAAAGACCGTCGTCTAAATCATCGTCGAAGTCAAATTCAGAGTCAGACTCCTCCGTTGTGGTATCAGATGGGGTGTTCAGCTCATCATCCGTCGGTTTAGCGATTTTGCCTGGCTTTTTCTTCACGATTGACCACTTTCCGATAGACTTCTTGCCCATTTAGGCGCGTATGACTCGGGAACGGCGATGGAGTTCCGCGTCAATCTGTTGTTTTGCTTTCAATGACAACGCAATGTACGCCGAAATTTGTTTTTCGTCAAACTCGTCGTCCGGTCGTAAGTATGAAAATTCTTCACGTTCGCGTTGCAATTTGTTGGCGCGCATCCGCAGGGTTGCTTCCAACAATGCCGTGCGCAATTCGTCCAGACCGCCTTTTTCACCGTGTCGTTGCAGCCAATCGGTGAGATCGGCTCCCATCCCCATCCTCAACTTGGGGCGTATTTGATCCCATGTATCTTGTAACACCCGTTGCGCAGCATCATAGAGGATGTCAGGCAGCGTTGCGCTGAGGTGTTCTAGGGGCGGCAACTCATCTTGCGCCATTGACTCCAGAAAAGCGCTCATCAACGCACGATTGGTATCTCGGGTGAAATCATCCGGCGAAAATTCTGCCAGCACCCCGTTGGTGAGCTGTTCGTCGTCGTTCGCCAACTCACGGAGTTTGCGATTGATATCGAACAGCATACTGGGATGCGTGAGCAGGGTTTTCAAACAAAACACTTCCGCTGGAATGTCGGGTATTTCTACTGCCAAAGGCGCGGAGAATGACAGCGGATGCGGATCAAAGTCGCTGTCGAGCGGAGGCACATCACTTTCGCTCGACGGTTTTCGTGTAGGGGCAGAGGGCGTTAGCGGTTTTTGCGCCATGCTCGCCTGATGGATCGCGCTGATGTCCGACGCCCAAATCATCAAGCGCTTCTCATCTACCTTTAGGCGGAGCGCCAAATGCTGTAAGTTGGCATTTTGGTATAGACCGTCTTCGGTTGCCAGCAGGATGGGCAGCAATTTACGCGCGACCACTTCGCGTTCCTGTACTGAGGGATTGTCTGGCAGGGTCGCCAGTTCCATATCGATCACAAAATTGGCGACGGGCATTGCGGCGTCCACCAAGCCCGTCCATTGGTCGGGGGTCTCGCGAATCAGATCGTCAGGGTCTTTGGCATCAGGGATGTGCAATACGCGAATATCCGCCGACAAGCGCCCACCGTAATCCGCTTGCAAGACCTCGCGCGCCACCTCTAGCGAACGGCGGGTGGCGTTTTGCCCAGCGGTGTCGGAGTCGAGCGCCATGATCACTTTTTTCGCCAAGCGGGGCACCAACAGTTGGAGTTGCGGTTCGGTGAGCGAAGTCCCCATCTGGGCAACGACGTTGCTATAGCCGGCTTGGTGTGCCTGTATGACATCGAGATAGCCTTCGACGATCACGACGGTGCCGCTGGCACGGATCGCTTCTTTGGCAAAATCCAGCCCAAAGAGCAAGCGGCTTTTGTCGAACAAGACCGTTTGGGGGGAATTTAAGTATTTGGGATTGTCGTCGGGGGCGAGCGCCCGCGCCCCAAACCCGACGACCCGCCCTCGTTCATCGCGGATGGGGATCATAAAACGGTTGCGAAAAGTATCGTAAACATCGCCTTTATCATTGCGCTTTGCCAAGCCGACGGCGATCAGGTCGTCATGGCTGTAGCCCATCAATAGGAGGTTATCTAAAAGGTTGCGCCAGCCTTCCGGCGCGAACCCAAGTTGAAAGCGCGTGAGGGTGTCGTCCGTCAATCCGCGTTTTTTGCGGGCATACTCCAAGACGGCGGCGGCATCGCGATGTTGAGTGTTCACCAAGTGATCGTGGAAATAATCGGCAGCGCTTTTCATCAGCCCACGCAGACGGTCGTATTCGTCGGCTTTTTCGCGCTGTTCGGGGGATTGTTTGTGGACTTCGACGCCGGCGCGCTTGCCTAGTTCTTCCAGGGCTTCGGAAAACGACCATCCGTTGACCTTCATCGCAAATTTGAAGATGTCACCGCCTTCGGCACACGAGCCGAAACAGCGCCATGATTGACGATCCTCGTTGACGACGAACGACGGCGTTTTCTCGTTGTGAAACGGGCAGCAGGCTTTATGTGTCCGTCCCTGCTTCTTTAGGGGGACATACTGCTGGATGTATTGCACAATATCCAGACGTGACTTAATCTCGTCAATAGCTGACATTGCCGTCACCCCCAGTCCACATCAAACCCCCATTATACCTATGCACAAATAGTCATGCAATAGCGGTTCAAGAGGGTTCTTTGTTAAGGGCATCAGACCGAGCAGACACCGAACGTGACCCCACCCCGTTGATCAGGTAGGGGCGCGTTCGGTACCATCTGCCCAAATCGCGGCGTACTTTAGAAACCGCTGAGCGTACTTAGGTCGGCGCGCCCATTTTGCAGGGCGCTGATCGCTTGCAATAAGCCTAACCGATTGCGACGCACGGCGGGATCATCCGCATTGACCAAGACGCCATCGCCTTTGCCGGTGCCGAAGAAGGCAGTGATAGCAGGGAGCATGGGTACGAACGCCGTCAAGAAGGCATCTACGCCGCCATCAACGGGCAAGGCTTGGGCGGCACCTTGATAGGCTTCGTACAAGGCATTTTCTTCTGGTTGCTTGAACAAATCGACCGATATCGGGAACCGTTCGCTTTCGTTGCGGGTGATACGCACGCACCGCGCGAAACCGTCAAGGATGGCTTCCCAATCGGAGCGCTTGACCCATACCGCTAATTCGCGCACGCTTTCGAGGGCACGCGCTGGACGATTGGTTTGTGCCGCCAGCACTGCCGCCACGACATCATAGCGCCAGCCTTGTTCTTCCACCCAGTTACGCAAGCGCCCGCCGATGAAGGTCAAGAGCGCCGCCCGTGTGTCGTCACTGACGGGGATGATCTGCGCTTCAGCGACACGATCCACCGCCACCGCTAAATCGAGGTCAAGCGCTTTGCCGACCAAAATTTGGATCACGCCCAGCGCCGCCCGCCGCAACCCATACGGATCGGCGGTCGATTTCGGCTCTAAGCCGACGGCGAATAATCCGACTAAGCTGTCGAGGCGATCCGCAATCGCCAGCAGCAAACCGGGCGTGCCCGAAGGCAGGGTATCGTCGGCATGACGCGGCAGCCAATGTTGATACACGGCGTCCGCCGCTTCGGGCGAGAGTCCGCTGAGTAGAGCGTATTCGCGCCCCATTGTGCCCTGTAGCGAGGTCATCTCGATCACGACTTGGGTGGCTAAGTCAGCTTTGGCGACCGCGCCCGCTTGTTGTGCCACCGCAATGGCGGCGGGATCGGCGTGCAGAAGTGCGCCGAGTGTTGCCACCAATTGGGTGATGCGATTATTCTTGTCCAGCATCGAGCCTAGTTTCTCGTGGAAGGCTAAGGTGTCGAGACGGGGCAGGAAGTCTTGCAGCTTCTTTTTAATGTCTTGGCTATAGAAGTAATCGGCGTCGGAAAAGCGCGCCCGCAAGACTTGCTCGTTCCCATGCGTGACCTTATCCAGATGCACAGCGTCGCCGTTGCGGACGGCGATAAAGTAGGGCAACAACTTGCCATCAGCACCTTCAACCGCGAAATAGCGTTGTTTATCGCGCATGACTGTGATCAACACTTCACGCGGGAGCTTGAGGTACTTGGCTTCAAACTGCCCCAACAGCGCGACGGGCGCTTCCACCAAGTTCACGACTTCATCCAGCAAGCCCACATCCGTGGGGACATGCCCACCGACGGAGACTGCCAACTGATGAATCTGTTCAACGATGGCGGCGCGGCGCAATGCGGGGTCTAGCACGATGCCTTGGTTGGTCAAGGACGCATGGTAATCGCTGATCTGGGTTACGGTGTGCAATGGCGACCCATAAGGACGTAAGCCCAGTGTGCTGGTGCCGCTTTGTACCCCGGCATAAGCAAAACTAAGCGGGGCGTCACCGTGCAGGGCGAGCAACCAACGGATCGGGCGCGAGAAGGCGATGGCGGTGGCGTTCCAACGCATCGATTTTCCAAACTTGATGCCCGCAATCAGGGTGGGCAGCGCACCCGCGAGGACTTCACTGGCGGGGCGTCCGGTTTCGCGCACAAAGGCGGTGACGTAACGCCCGCCATCCACTTCTTCGATGACTAGATCGCTGACGGCGACGCCACGACTGCGCGCGAATCCTTCGGCGGCTTTGGTGGCGTTTCCGTTGGCGTCAAAGGCGCGGTCGGCGGACGGTCCACGCACCACTTGTTCGAGATCGCGCTGATGGGCGGCGAGATGGCTGACCTGCACCGTCAGACGGCGGGGCGTGCCATAAACGGTGACGCTGCTATGATCGAGGCGCAGATCGTTGAGTAAGGCGGGCACCGAGGCGCGCAATTGCTCGATGCCGATGCCGACATCTTGCGCGGGCAGTTCTTCGATACCGATCTCAAAGAGGAAGTCGGCGGGTTGGCTGGGGAGTGTTTCACTAGGGAGCAAGATCGCCCCGGCAATCGGGTTTGACCAGCGCATCGTGCGTTCGGACAAGGGGTATTCCATCTCTTGTCGTTGTTCCGCAAAGGCTTTGGCGACACGGCGGGTCATATCGCGCATCCGGCGGAAATAGCTGGCGCGTTCGGTGACGCCAATCGCCCCGCGCGTATCCAAGACGTTGAACAAATGGCTGCACTTCAGCACGTAATCATAAGAGGGGATGACCAAGCCGGCGTCGAGGGCGCGTTTGCTTTCTCGCTCATAAATGTCATAGGTCTGGCGTAAGCCGTCTACATCGGCGACTTCAAAATAGTATTTGCAATGCTCGATTTCGCTGCGCAGCAACACATCGCCATAGAGGAGATCATCCACCCAATTGATCTTCCAGACGGAGTCTTTGTCTTGCAAGGGTAGGGCGATACGCTCTAAACCGTAGGTGATTTCGACCGAGACGGGATCCAGCTCCATGCCGCCGGCTTGTTGAAAATAGGTGAACTGAGTGATCTCCTGACCATCCAGCCACACTTCCCAACCCAAGCCCCATGCGCCTAAGGCGGGGCTTTCCCAGTTGTCTTCGACAAAGCGGATATCATGCTCACGCGGGTTGATGCCAATGGCTTCCAGCGATTGCAAATACAATTCTTGCGGATTGCCCGGGTCGGGCTTGAGGATGACTTGATACTGATAGTAATACTGCATCCGATTGGGGTTTTCGCCATAGCGTCCATCGTCGGGGCGGACGCTCGGTTCGACATACGCGGCGCGCCACGGCTCGGAACCCAACACACGCAATAAGGTGGCGGGGTTGCCCGTGCCCGCGCCGACCTGAATATTGTAGGGCTGCCAGATGACACACCCTTGTGCTGCCCAAAATTCGTTCAGTTTGATGATGATCTGCTGAAAATCAAGAGGTTTTGTCATGGGTCTGCCCGATAGGTATCCTTGATGGAAAACGGAAGCATTATAGTAGGGGCATTGATCGTTCGTAAAGCCCACCCCAATCTCTGATCAGACCGAGGCGGATCAGATTAGCCTAACATGCGCAACCCCATTCACGCCTGTGGGTTATAACATGTGATGAAAATAACAAAACGACTCAACCCACTTTCCAAAAGGCTTAAACGCCTTTCTGACTCCGAGCTTGTTGAATTGGCGCACGGCGGCGACAAAGAAGCTTTTGGCGTCTTGTACGAGCGCTACCTCACCAAGATTTACAATTATGTCTACTATCGCACCGGCAACCAGCACGACGCCGAAGATTTAACGGCGCGGGTGTTCTCGCGGGCGATGGCAGCCATTGAGCAATACACCGAACGGGGCGTACCGTTTCAAGCGTGGCTGTATCGGATAGCCCATAATTTGGTCGCCAATTGGCACCGCGACCGCGGGCGGCGTAAGGTCATCCCTTTGGATGAGTATATCGCCGCTGGATTGCGCACGGATGCGCCTGATAAAAATGCCGAACTGGAAGAAGAGCTCGATGCCTTGCGGGCGGCAGTGCGGCGCTTACCGGAAGAGCGACAACAGCTGCTAGTCCTTAAGTTTGTAGATCGGCTGTCCAATTTTGAAATCGGCACCATCATGGATCGCACCGAAGGCGCAGTGAAATCACTCTATCACCGTACTTTGCTGGCGTTGCGCGATGAACTTCAGCATATTCACGGTCAGCATGATGAAGATTCCCCCGATACGCCGGGCAATCGCCCAGATAAAACGAAAGAAGGCTAAGCGGTATGGTAAATCGCGATACTCATTTTCAGGACTTGCTCTCGGCAGTCAGTGATAGCATCCTCGCTGACGAAAACGATGGCAGTATTGATCTCATCTTCGCCCGATATGATATTGCCCGTTCAGAAATTGAACCGTTCATCACCATCATCCGTCAATTACGGGTGTCGTTGATAGGGGTTCGTCCATCCCCTCGTTTTGCCCAGCGCTTACGCGCAGAACTCATTGGCACAAGCCAATGGGGGGTCTTGGGGCGGGTGCGGTATTTGCCACCCCGTGTGCAACTTATGGCAGGGGTGATGATCCTCGCCAGTTTCATGTTGTTATCGCGCCGCCGGTTGCGGGGCGAAGAAGATGCGAGTGAAATCAGCATCGCTTCCTAGTAAGCAGTTCTACACAGCCGGCTTGCGTTAATTTAAGCACATGATCGGTTGGCGCACAGCGGGGTTATTCGATACAATAGCGTTATCCGTGCGCCAAGATCGTTGGTTTGGGCAGGGGTGAAAAAGCAAAATAATTGAACAGTCTTCCTTACAATACTGGGCAAAAACTGCTCGGCGTTTTTGTATTGACAGATTGGGTATTTTTATTTTACAATAATCCATTGCACTCTGGAAAATTGTCTGCCTCACATAAAACGAATGCACCCTATCTCATCCGTAATATTTTCCTCTCGGCATATTGGTCAAAACCAGTATGTGTGTGTTGATCTCTTTTCGTATTGTTTAGCGTGAGGAGCGTGTGGCTTTGCAGCGTATGACTCGTGTAAAGAACTACGCACGTACCCCTGATGTGCAGGCGTTGCCTTCACTGATTGAGGTGCAAATCGACTCTTTTCGGTGGTTTTTGGAAGAGGGTCTTGCGGAGCTGTTCGACGAAATTAGCCCCATCGACAGCTACAATAGCAATCTAAAGCTGTATTTCCCCGGTAAGAGTGCCGAGGCGCAGGAATTTGGGCTGCGTTATTGGTTTGAAGAACCAAAATATAGCGAAGAAGTCTGTCTCGAACGCGATATGTCGTTCGCTGCACCCTTGTATATCCGCGTGGCGCTGGTCAATCGTGAAGCGGGCGATGAAGTTGTTACGTCGGACATTTTCTTGGGTGATTTCCCATTAATGACCGAAAAAGGCACGTTCATCATCAATGGTACGGAACGTGTCGTCGTCAGCCAGTTGATCCGGTCGCCGGGCGTGTACTTCGATGGTGATGAAGACCGCACGACCGGGCGTTTGCTCTCCAACTCCAAACTCATCCCAGATCGGGGTGCGTGGATGGAATTTGAGACGCGCAAGAATGATTACCTGACGATCAAGTTCAATCGCAAGCGTACTATTCCGGTCACGGTGCTGTTGCGCGCATTAGCAGCCGTTGATGATGGCATGCCCGCGAGTACCGGTTATATCACCACCGGCAGCGATGAGGAATTGCTCGCCCTCTACGCCCATGTTGATGACTCGCCGGATCGATCCTACATCGCCAACTCCATCAAGATGGAACCGCAATGGGATGACCGTAAGCCGATTGCGGAGCAGGCGCTCATCGAGTTTTATCGCAAGATGCGCCCCGGTGACCCGCCGACGCTGGACAATGCCCGCGAGTATCTGTTCAGCCAATTATTCGATCAACGCCGCTATGATTTGGAGCGCGTGGGGCGCTATAAATTGAACCAGCGGCTCGGCTTGGATGGCATCATCCCGCGCTCGATGCGGACGATCACTCGTGCCGATATCGTCAAACTGATCGAACGCATGATCATGATCAACAACGGCAAAGTCGGCAAAGATGATATCGATCATCTTGGCAATCGCCGCGTCAAGACAGTGGGCGAGTTGTTGCAGAACAAATTGCGCGTTGGCTTGCGTCGTACTGAGCGCGTCGTCAAAGAGCGTATGTCGATTCGCGAATCGGATAATGTCACACCGATCACGCTCGTCAATATCCGCCCGATTGTCGCTGCCATCCGCGAGTTTTTCGGTTCCTCGCAACTGTCGCAGTTCATGGAACAAACTAACCCGCTGGCGGAACTGACGCATAAGCGTACTTTGTCGGCGCTCGGTCCCGGCGGTCTCCGTCGCGAACGTGCCGGCTTCGATGTGCGTGACGTTCACCATAGCCATTACGGACGCATTTGCCCGATTGAAACGCCCGAAGGACCGAACATCGGGTTGATCGGTCGGCTCGCCAGCTATGCCCGCGTCAACGAATACGGGTTTATCGAAACCCCCTACCGTCGTGTTCTCAAATTCTTGCCGCTAGACAGCGCCGACTTGATCGGGCGTGCCGTGCGTGAGGATATCGACAATGCGGACGGCAAAACCATCGTGCATGAAGGGGCGATGGTCGATGAAAAAATCCTCAAGAAACTGCGCGATGCGGGCATTGAACAGGTGCCGGTCGTGCCGTTCGTTGGGGACGAGATCACGTATATGTCGGCGGATAGCGAAGATGCTTATGTCATCGCCCAAGCCAACGCCAAGATCGGACCGCGCCGCGAATTCATCAGCGACCGTGTGTCTGCCCGGCATAATCAGAAATTCTTGGTGGCTCCGGCACAGCGGCTCGACTATATCGATATTGCCCCGCGTCAAATCGTGGGTATCAGCGCGGCGTTGATCCCGTTCCTTGAACATGATGACGCCAACCGCGCGCTCATGGGTTCCAATATGCAGCGCCAAGCGGTGCCGCTGTTGCGCCCCGATGTGCCTATCGTTTCGACGGGTATGGAAAGCCAAGCGGCGAAGGACAGCGGTCAAGTCTTATTGTCCGATGTCGAGGGCGAAGTGATCAGTGTGCAAGGCGACCGGATCGTCGTGCATATGACGAGTGGTGATGAGCGCGTCTATCGCTTGCGCAAGTACAACCGCTCCAATCAATCGACCTGCGTGGATCAGCGCCCGACTGTCCAAAAAGGGCAGATGGTACACAAGGGCGATGTGCTGGCAGACAGCTCCTCCACCTATAACGGCAGCATCGCTTTAGGGCACGACGTGTTGACGACCTTCCTGTGTTGGGACGGCGGCAACTACGAAGATGCGCTCTTGATCAGCGAAGACATGCTGCGCGAAGATAAATTCACCTCGATCCATATCGAGAAGCACGAAGTTGAAGCGCGCGATACCAAATTGGGTCCCGAAGAAATTACCTATGACATTCCCAATGTCGGTGAAGATGCGCTGAAAGACCTTGATGAATTTGGCATCATCCGCATTGGCGCGGAAGTCGGACCGAACGATATCCTCGTCGGCAAGATTACGCCCAAAGGCGAAAAAGAACTTAGCCCCGAAGAAAAACTGCTGCGCGCGATCTTTGGTGAAAAGGCGCGGGAAGTAAAAGACTCCTCCCTGCGTTTGCCGCATGGTGAAAAGGGCAAGGTTGTCGATGTGAAGACCTTCACCCGTGACGAACATCCTGATCTGCCCGCAGGGGTGGAAAAGATGGTGCGCGTGGGCGTTGCCCAAAAGCGTAAGCTGACGGTCGGCGACAAGATGGCAGGGCGTCATGGTAATAAAGGCGTGATCTCGCGCATTGTCGCGATTGAAGACATGCCCTATTTGGATGACGGTCGCACGGTCGAGATCATCTTGAACCCGACGGGTGTGCCCGGTCGTATGAACTTGGGGCAAGTTTTGGAAGTGCATTTGGGCTGGGCGGCATCGCGGCTTGGTTTCCGTGCCATCACCCCGGTGTTCGACGGCGCGAAGGAATACGAAATTCAGGCGGAACTCGGTCGGGCTTGGATGATCGACCGCGCTTGGACGGAGATCACCGACCGCGCTTGGGAATGGATCGTCCAGTTCAATTATGATCCGATTGACTTGGAAGATGACGATGAAGTCCGTCGCCTGTATATCCATGACCTGTTGCAAAACTATCCAGACGTGGATCTCGATCAGATTCAACTCGATCAGATTTATGCGCGGCGGGCAGTGTTGAGCGCGTGGTTGGCTGAAAAAGGCTATACCCCTGACGATATCATCTTGTTTGATACTACCGGGATGCTGGTCACAGAGCGTGAACGTCGTGACCGCAACGCCTTTGATGTGTCGTTGCGCTTGTGGATTCAGTGGGCTGCGCCGGAAACGGTCATCCCCGAAGAAGCGACCAGCCGCGAATTGTTGGCGCTGGCGGATCGTGCCATGTTTGAAACGGGTCATGCGGTGCCGGTGTATGGCAAGAGCGTGCTGTATGACGGACGCACGGGCGAGCGGTTTGAGCAATCGGTGACGGTGGGCATCATTCACATGCTGAAACTGGCGCATCTTGTGGAAGACAAAGTCCACGCCCGTTCGACGGGTCCTTACAGCCTTGTCACCCAACAACCGTTGGGCGGTAAGGCACAGTTCGGCGGTCAGCGTTTTGGTGAAATGGAAGTGTGGGCGCTGGAAGCCTATGGCGCTGCATACATCTTGCAAGAAATGTTGACGGTCAAGTCGGACGATGTGCAAGGGCGCGTCAAGACGTATGAGGCGATCATCAAGGGCGAGCCGATTGAAGAACCGGGTATCCCGACCTCGTTCCGGGTGTTGGTGAAAGAACTGCAAAGCTTGGGCTTGGCGGTCGAAGCTATTACTGATTCGGGCGAAGTCATTCGCTTTGGCAAAGACGAAGAAAAACAGCGGCAGCCGAAGATCAATACGGCGCTGATGGGCTTAGGGACTTCCGAAGACTAAGCGATTCACAATTTGAAAACGGC
>JBBRTY010000043.1:0-22509 GCA_038248285.1 Aggregatilineales bacterium | reverse complement strand
GGTTTGTTTTTTGTTGCCAACCCCTATCGTCTCATCAACGTAAATGTAGGGGCGGATTAGGCGCTCGTGGAAAAATCCCCAACCCCAAGAGTCGCCGCGCCGAATATCCGCCCGTTTACCTGTTATGAAATCATAGCGATGTACCAAAGTGAAATGCACCCCCACCCCTGATTATTCGACTGTTTCGATAGGCGGCACCATCAAATAACTGAGGAACAGCCCCAAAATGCCGCAAGTGAAAATCGACCCTGACCACAACGGGATCGTCAACCAAGTGCCGCGTGTGGACAGCAAAATGGCGAACAGCGCCCCAATGGTGAGGGCGGGCACGAAAAAGGCGGTCAAGCGGAACCCCATCGGGTCGCCCTTTGGTTGATAGCGCGTCAGCAAGACATCCGCCGCCACGCCCCCGACCGCCGCCGCCAGCACGATCCCCACATACGAGCGGTTATCGCTCCACTGAAGGACGAGCATCAGCAGCGCATTGATCGTGAATATCGCGGTATAGGCACCCAACGGCAACCGCCACCGCCGCCCAATGAACAACACGACCGCCACCCGAAACAGCGATCCCAAAAACAGAGCAAACAAAATCGCGCTGACCAACGTGTCGTTGATGCGATAGGTGGGCATGAGCGATAGAATTTGGGTGAAGAGGTCGGCGTACTGCACGAAAAAGGTGAGCAGCGACAATAACGCCAGCATCGCCACGATGATCGGCAGGGCGTCGGGGAGCGTCAAGGTTGCCCCGGCTTTGTGCCGTGCGAAAGATGCCCGCAACACTCCCGTGATGATCAAAAAGCCGCTGGACGCCAACAACAGGTGCGATGGGCTGACCAATGCCTCGATGCCGGCTTCGAAGCCAAAAACCGTGTGCCAGACCAAATCCAGCCCGCCGCCGATGAAGAAAATGATCACACCGACGAACGACAGCAGATAACCGCGCGGTAAGGCGCGCATAAAGGCATAGCCATTGCCGGTATTGCGAAATTGGTGATAGGCGAAAAACAGCCCGCTACAGGCGATACTGCCATACAGCACGGCGTGATAAGGCGTGAAAAAACTCTCATCGACCTCCCCGTGATTGTGGGCAAAGCCATCCACGAACAAGCCGGCGATGAAGAAAAACCCCAACAGGGCGGCGATCAGGTCGAATTGCCGCGTCCCGACAGGATAACTCGTTTGACGGACGCGGGGGGTAGAACGAACAGCGGCGGGTGTGGTTGCCAAAATTATTTTTCCTTTGCGTATTTTGCGGATTATAAGCCAATACGCACCGCCTCGCCAAAGGGTTGTATCAAGAGAATTCCCCAAAAATGATCCGTCAATCTTGGTGATTTTGCCCATCTCCAAAAGTTGCTCTCACCGTCATACTGCGCTACACTGGATTTAGTGGACTAGTCCACACTAGACCACTGCTTAAAGTGGCTCGTTCTTGTTCAGCAAGCTGCCACTCAGAGAGTGTTTGTTTTTTGCAGATCTTTATACAGGAGTTCCGGCGTGAAGAAATTTTTGCTCGTTCTCAGTTTAGTCGTGTTCGTTTTGGGTGCCTTCTTGGTGCCAGTCTCGGCACAAGATGCCCCCCAAGGGGAATGGTTAGGCACATGGCCCTATGCTGCACCGGGCACCCACAACCTCAACAGTTTCGCTGCCGGCGGGTTGAATGACAACCTCGGCAACGTCTATCGTCCGTTGGTCGAACTGACCCCCGCTTACTATCTGTGGGCAACCAACGAATACACCCCCATCTTGGCGGAGTCGTGGGGCTTCACCGATGACAATGCCGCCTTTGAATACACCCTTAAGGCGGACGCGCTGTGGTCGGATGGCAGCCCCATCACCTCCGCCGATGTGATCACCACCTTCGCCATTGGGCGTATCCTCGGTTGGGCACAATTCGGCTTCGTCGATAGCGTCGAAGCGGTGGATGACCTGACCGTGCGCTTCAACTTCAAAGAAGGCTTGGCGTCGCTCAATGCGCAGCGTCAAATTCTCAAGGAACACGTCGTTTCCAGCGCCAATTATGGTGACCTCGCCGCGCAAGCGTTGGCGTTGCACGCAGACGGCAAGACCAAAGACGACGCCGAATGGACGGAACTTTCGACCGCTATTGCCGAATTCCGCCCCGAAAGCCTGATCGTCAGCGGTCCCTATACTTATGGTTTGGATGCGGTCAACGAAGCCTTCATGACGTTGAGCTGGCAGCCGAACAGCTTGTTTTCCAGCAGCGTCCGCTTTGGCACGCTGAAGCTGTGGTCGGGCGAAACCGAAGTCACCACCCCCCTCGTCTTGAGCGGCGAACTGGCGCATTCCACCAACGTCTATCCTCCGGCGACCATTCAAGCCTTCGCCGACGCGGGCATTCGCTTGACCATCTCCCCGCGTGGGTATGGTCCCGTGTTGCTCTTCAACTTCAACGTCCCTGCCTTCCAAGATGTCAATATCCGTAAGGCAGTCGCACACGCCATCAACCGCGAACAAAGCGCGCTGTTGACCAACGGCTTGGGCGCGACCGGTACTGTGTACTTCTCCGGCATTCTGGACTCGCTCACCCCCGGCATCCTCAGCGAAGAAACCATCGCGGGCTTGAACCGTTATGAATACAACCTCGAAGGCGCGGCGTCGTTCATGGAAGCAGCAGGCTACACCCGCAACGCTGATGGCAAGTGGGCGGACGCCGCTGGTGCCACGCTGACGATGGAATACACCTTCCCGGCGGATTTCGCCGACTTCAGCGCCGCCGCCCGTGATGCGACCGCACAACTGAACGACTTCGGCTTCGACATCACCGAGCGCGCCTTGCCATGGCAAGAAGCCGCCCAAGCGATCCGCGAAGGCAACTTTGAATTGTCGGTTTGGAGCTGGGGCGCGGGTTCACCATTCGCCTTCCAAAACATGAACAATCCGGTGCGCCGCTGGAACAATCCCGTGTTGCCCGCCGAACAACCCGGCATGAGCCTGCCCTTGCAATTCGAGTACAATGGCGCAGAAGTGGACTTGAATGCCTTGATCCTTGATGTCAGCAATGGTCTCGACCCGGCGACATTGATGGCGAAGGCAGATAACGTCGCGCAAATCCTCAATGACAACGTGCTCTACATCCCCCTCAACGAAATGTTGAGCGTGGAACCGATCAATGAAGCCTCCATTGGCGGCGCGCCTGCCGATGGCGACCCGATCTATGCCAACCCGTCGAACGATCATTTCCTCATTTACTTGATCCTCAACGGCACCCTGTTCCCAGTCGGCTCGTAAAGAATTTAAGAAACCTCACCCTCATCCGACCTGAAGGTTGGCACCCCCTCTTCATGTAATGAAGAGGGGGCGGGGGATGAGTATGGCACCAAAAAAATCACGTCACCTATTAGACTTGCAAGGCATTATTGATGACTGCGCTCCCCGTCACTTCGGCACCACCCACCCTGCCCAATGACCCCAAGACCGCGCCCACCTTGCGCCAACAGTGGCGGCGGATTCGCCGTAGTTACTTATTCAAGGTGATCGTGCAGGGGTTGGTCACGATTTGGGCGGTCACCACCCTTACTTTTTTTATGATTCGGCAAATGCCCGGCAATCCGTTTCAGGTGCGTATTGATGACTTGATGACGCGGCAATCGCTCACCTATGAAGAGGCGTACCGCGCAGCGGCGACCATCTTCAATTTTGACCCCGACCGCCCCGCGTTGCTGCAATATGCCGATTATGTAGGCGACCTACTGCAAGGCGATATGGGGATGTCGATCACGCGGTCGGGTACCACTGTCAGCAGTTTGATCCTGCGCTACTTGCCGTGGACGCTGTTTTGCATCGGCTTGGCGCTGGTGATCAGCTTCACACTGGGCATCGTCTTGGGCTTGGCGATTGGCTACTGGCGCGGCACTTGGTTCGATAACCTCGTGACCACGCTGGCATCGATCATCTCTGGTATCCCCGATTACATCATCGCGCTCCTGATCATCTTGGTCTTTGGCGTGCAGCTTGGCTGGTTTCAAATCGGGCAAAGTCGCGGCGGCGTCGATCCAACGATCACGCCGGCGTTATCGGTCGCGTATATTGCCAGTATCCTTCAGTATTCGTTCTTGCCCATCCTCATTTATGTCTTGTCGTCGGTCGGCTCATGGATCCTCGCTATGAAGAACAGTACCCTCAGCACACTGGGCGAAGATTATATCGCCGTCGCCCAAGCGCGTGGTCTTTCCCAAAATCGCATCTTGAGCGCCTACATCGGGCGCAATGCCATGCTGCCCTTGATCACGCGCCTCGCCATTAGCGTCGGTTTTATCATCGGCGGCAGTGTCATCATCGAGGAGATGTTTCAGTACCCGGGCTTGGGGCGCAACCTGTATATCGCCATCAGCACGCGCGATTACACCATGATGCAGGGCATCTTCCTTGTGATCACGGCGGCGGTCGTGCTATCAAATATTGTGGCGGATCTGGCGCTCGGCTGGCTCGATCCGCGCGTGCGACTGGATAAAGGGGATGAGTTATGATCGGTTTTGCGACGATTGCCACCCCCATCGGGTTGCTCATTGGCTTGGTCTGTGGGTTGGTGCCGCTGGCGGCGGGCGTATATTACAAGCAAATTCCGGTAGGCGTGATCGGCGTGATCGCCTGTGTGATCAGCGGCTTTGCCTGTGGCTTTTTGGGCGGCGTGCCCATGATCTTGCTGACTTATGGTGTCGTCTTAAGCTATGCCTACGTCAACCGCCAAGACCCGTTCACATCCCGCGCAGCATTGATAGACGTCACCTTTGAAGAGTCGCGCGTTGAACAATTCCAACGGTCGATGGCGAACTTGGGCAATAGCATTCGCGGCGCATGGCGGGCGCTCACCCGCAACAAAGCCGGCTTTCTCGGCTTTTTAGGGCTAACCTTCTTTTTGGTGGTCATGGTCTTCGGTCCGCTCTTCATCAAATATGACGGGCAAGCGCACATGGAACGACGGGTGCCGGGGGCGTTCGCGATGGTCGCCGCGCCCAGTGCCGAGTTCCCGTTGGGGCTGGATTGGAAAGGGCGCGATGTCCTCTCGCACATGGTGCATGGCGGGCAAACCCTGATCATCACCTCCATCCAAGCGGGCATCTTCGCCACCGTGATCGCAGTCGTCCTCGGTTCGCTGGCGGGCTTGGTGGGTGGCGTCGCCGACCAGATCATCTCGACCATCGCCAACTTTATTTTGACGATTCCGGCGTTCCCCCTGCTGATCGTGTTGGCGGCACTGGTCGATTTGGACAGCGGTTTCTTACTCGCGGTGCTGTTCGGCGTCCTCAACTGGCCCACCTTGATGCGGGCAGTGCGGGCGCAAGTTCTCAGCCTGCGCGAACGCGATTATGTGCAGGCGGCGGTCGCGCTTGATCTCGGATTGTGGCACATCATCGCGCGCGAGGTGTTCCCCAACATGGTCAGTTATATCGCCGTCAACTTGATCTTCACGATCCGCATCGCCATGTATTCGGTCGTCGGGCTGGTCTTCTTGGGCTTGGTGCCGCTGAAAGAACCTGACTGGGCGATCATGATCTTCACGGGGCGACAACAAGGCGTGTTGTTCTTGCCTCAAGCTGCCGGGATGCTGCTCTCGCCCATCGTCGCGATTGCGTTGTTTCAGCTCTCGCTGGTGTTGTTCGCCCGTTCGCTGGAAGAAATCTTCAATCCGCGCTTGCGGGCAGGGGTATAAGCCATGACCTATAAACCAGACGAAGTCGTCCTCAGCATTCGCGATCTATCGGTCAGTTATGGGGCGCAACGCGGACGGGTACGCGCGGTGCAAAATGTCTCCTTTGACCTGCACGCGGGCGAAACCTTAGCGCTCATCGGCGAGAGTGGGTGCGGCAAATCCACGCTCAATCTCGCCTTGATCCGCCAACTGCCCAAGACCGCCAGCATTGACGGCGGCTCCGTCCTCTACACCTATCGCGATGGGCGGCAGATCGATGTCCTCAAATACACCAAACAAGAAATGCGCCGTTATTTGTGGGCAGAATGTTCGATGGTGTTTCAGGGGGCGCTCAATTCGCTCAACCCCGTGATCCGCATCAGCGAGATGGTCTATGAGACGGGCGAAGCGCACGGTATCCCCCGCCTAGAAGCGCGTGACCGAGCGATGCGCTTGTTCGAGCAAGTGCGGTTGGACGCCAAGCGGGTGTTTACCAGCTATCCCCACGAATTAAGCGGCGGGATGCGGCAGCGGGTGTTGTTGGCGCTCAGCCTGATCCTCCGTCCGCAGATCGTGATCATGGATGAACCGACGACGGCGGTCGATATTTTGACACAACGCTCGATCCTTGATGTGTTGAAGGTGCTGCGCGCCGAACTCAACTTCAGCGTGATCTTCATCAGCCACGATTTGGCGGTCGCTGCCGAGATCGCTGACACCGTAGCGACCATGTACGCGGGCGAGATCGTCGAACGCGGACCGGTCAACGATGTCTTTTACCGATCACGCCATGCCTATACTCTCAGTTTGCTAAATGCCGCCCCACGTTTGAGCGCGGGTGCCGAAACGCTGGACAGCATCCCCGGCAGCCCGCCCGATTTGATCGTGCCGCCGCCCGGTTGCAAGTTCCATCCCCGCTGCGCTTACGTGCAAGACGTGTGCCGCACGGTGCCGCCGCCGCTGGTCGCCTATGACGACGGCAAACGACTCGCCGCTTGTCACGCGACCGAGCAGGTGCAACAGGACGCGCAAGCCACCCGTATTTTGTCGCCGGACGCCATTCTGCCGATTGCCAAAGGAGGCGTCTCATGAGTGACACCCCGCCCATTGTCGAATTACGCGGCATTCGACGGTCTTTCGTCAAAGACCGTCAGTTGATCCCCGTCTTGCAAGATATCAACCTCGCTGTGCAAGCCGACGAAATTTTGTGCATCGTCGGCGAAAGCGGGTGCGGCAAAACCACGACTGGCAAAATCATCGCGGGCTTGCTTGACCCCAGCAGTGGTGAGGTGATCGTCAACGGACGCCCGACCGAGTCGTATCAGGGGCGCGAAAAAGCGTTGCTGCGCCGTCAGCTTCAGATCGTCCACCAAGACCCGTTCGCCTCGCTCAATCCAGCACATACCATCGGCGATATCCTCAGTTTTCCGCTGAAACGGCATCGCATGACCGAGGGCGGCGCGGGCTTGAAGCGGCGCATTTGGGAATTGCTTACAATGGTTGATCTGACGCCACCGGGGGATATGGTCAACAAATACCCCCACCAGTTGAGCGGCGGACAGCGCCAACGGGTGAGCATTGCCCGCGCCTTGACCGTCAACCCCAAGCTGATCGTCGCCGATGAAGCCGTCAGTATGGTGGATGTCAGTATCCGCATCACGCTCTTAAAGATGTTGCTGCGCTTGCGGGCGGAACTTGGGCTGACGATTGTCTTCATCACCCATGACTTGGCGCTGGCGAAGTATTTCGCATGGGAGGGGCGCATCGCGGTCATGTATTTGGGGCGCATCGTCGAGATCGGGCGGACGCAAGAGGTGATCGCCAACCCGTCGCATCCCTACACACGCGCGTTGCTGGCGGCGGTGCCCGAAGCCGACCCCGAACTGACACGCCATAAACAGGCGATCCGCTTGCGGTCGGACGATATCCCCCGTTTGACCGATATCCCACGCGGCTGCGCTTTTCACCCCCGTTGCCCGTACTTTATACCGGGCATGTGCGACTCTGACCTGCCCGAACTGGCAAGTGCGCCCGGCTTTGACCAGCAAGTCGCGTGTATTCCGGTGCAGCGGGGGCTACCGCTCCATGTGCATGAGTCGCAAGTAGCGGCAGAAGCGCCTCCGTGATCGATAGCGGCGCGTTGGCGGGTTTTTTGCGGATTGGTTTCTTTGTCGGCGGGTGCGGGCTGTTGATGTTGTTCGTCCAGCCGCCTAATACCGCCGAATGGGTTCTCAGCGCGTGCAGCGCGCTGATGGGGGCGATGTTGGTCGCTGGCGTCATTGCGGTGATGCGTTGGTCGCGTAGAAAGAGTTTATAAATGCTTGACCCGGCGTCTTCAAAACCGCTTTATGAGCAGATCAAAGACTATATTTTAGGCAATATCGAGTCAGGCGTGTATGCCTCTGGGACGCGCATCCCCAGCGAGCGCACCCTCAGCGGCGTGTTCGGCGTCAGTCGGTTGACGGTCAAACGCGCCTTCGACAACCTGACCCAAGAAGGCATCTTGCAGGCACAAGTCGGCAAGGGGACGTATGTCGCCGTGACGACGCAGTTCAACCAACAACTGGAGCATTTAACCAGTTTCACCGAGGACATGGCAAACCGCCGCCAGCGCGCCACCAGCCGCATCCTAGTGGCGCAGGTGATCTCGGCGTCCGAAGAGGATGCGCAAGCGTTGAAGACTCCCCCCAACGAGCCGCTGATCAAATTGGTGCGCCTACGCTTGGCAAATGACATCCCGATGGCGATTGAACGCACCAAACTGGTGGCGACATGGTTTCCCCATCTGCTAGAGGATCATGATTTTCAAACCGAGTCCTTATACGCGGTTTTGCGGGACGTGTACAACGTGCAACTGGATCATGCTGACCAATCGATTGAGGCGCGGCTAGCGACCCCCGAAGAAAGCCAACTATTGCGGGTGGAACGCGGCGCGCCGATCTTGCACATGACGCGCCTCACATATACCGACGCCGACCAACCGGTCGAATATACCCTGTCCGCCTATTGTGGCAGTCGCTACAAATTTCAGGCGGTGCTGCGCAACTTATGAGCGGGCGGACGCGGGCGCTTGTCCTACGTCCGTCGATAGCATCCTAAAACGGGATGTCGTCCGCGCTTTGGTTGCCGCCACCGCGTGAGCCACCGCCACTACCGCCGCTGTAATCACCCCCGCCGGCATCGCCGCCGCCCGCGTTATCCCCGCGCCCGCCGAGCAGTTGAAAATAGTCCGCCGTCATTTGCAGCGATGCCGCTGGTTGCCCATTTTTGTCAATGTAAGCGTTTGGCTCGTCCATGTTGCCAACCACAAATAACTGACTGCCTTTACGGACATAGCTGTTGGCAGTTTCGGCAAGCTTGCGCCAGCACGTCACTTTATACCAAGTCGTTTTTTCGCGCGGCTCATTGGTTTCTCGGTCTGACCATTTGCGGGTAACCGCCACCCTAAATGAGCAAACAGCAGTGCCATTTTGTAAAAAGCGCATTTCTGGATCAGCGCCGACATTCCCTATAATCTCTGTTTGTGACCAACCTGCCATTGTATTTACTCCTCATCGCTAAATGAAATCCAGTTACCATCGAGGAAACTCTCTAAGAATTCCCGAGTGATACCTCGAGTCAGATAATGACCGACCACTATCGATGGATCAAGGCGTTTTCGTTGCCCCACAGCCGCAACATGATCGATTGAGAATTGCAGTAAGGCGTAGAGTCGCATAAACACCTTAATGATCACCTCGCGCGGAAGTAAGGTCTTCTCTTCCTCAGTCCATGTTTGCATGTTATTCAACGTGGACTGCCACTTAGGTTCACGTTCTAGTAAGACCTCGAAAGAACTAATCTCGGGACGGTGGGCGAAGGTATTCCGTAGTTGGCTGATATTTCGCAACATGTCATGCCAATCTTTGGTAATCAGCCCCAGCGTATAACCCAAATTGTACATAAATGATGCCAAACTTCGATCAAACATCTCTTCGACGAGTTTATCATCGATCAAAAAGCGTGCCAGCAGCAGACGAAATTGATCTTCAAGATATGCCGAACAGATGACCAACAAAAGCCGATCTGATAAGCCCGCTTCTTCCGTAACCGTCATCATGGTTTCAATGACATCAATTTGCGAAAATAAAAATTGTCCGTCCGCCAATTGATAGATCACGACATCAGAATATTCCCAGTCGTGCGCTTTTAGCCATTCTAACAGCGCGCCATACATTGCTTTGAGTGGTGTGTCTCGTTTCTTCATTAGCACTAAAATTCTACCATATTTCATGGATTTATGCAAGAATCCCCCTCAATCTAGGGGGCTGTTGCAAAGTCGAAAGAGGACAAATTCAATGAATAGCAGATTTGATAATCCCCACCCCGTCTGACCTTCGGTCAGCGCCCCCTCCTCATTGGTCGCTTCGCTTATAGAGAGGGGGAGAAAAAAGCTCACAACGGTTCTTAGAAGTCCCCTCTCTACGAAGTGGGGAGGGGATGCCGACCTTCGGTCGGACGGGGTGGGGATGTGCTTTGTGATCCACTGAAATTGTTTCACACAAGACTTTGCAACAGCCCTGCTAGGCAGGGCTTAGGCATGAAGATTGTGAATGAGTTGGAGGCGAAAATCATCATTGAGAGCCGCTTTGAAACGCTTGCCCTTCAGACTGCCATCCATTGAAACCCCTCAGTTCAATTGCGATGGCTGTTCTTCTCTCCATTACTCACCATACTCACCAGTTTCTCCGATTTTTCATGCGTAAGCCCCTCTTGATTTAGGGGGTCTTTGCAGCGGGTTTTTAGGGGCTGGACGGAAACGCTATGCTCACCCATGTGGTCAAGTCGTCGGTGAACCAAAATAGCTGATGGCGCGCGTCTGCCAGCCACAAGCGTGCCCGTCGATGCAGCGCCATCGTCGTAAAGTAAGCGTCGGCGGGCGCATCCGGTGGGGCGACAGCACGCCATGCGCCATTGCTCAACACCCACACCCGTCCATCGACCAGCGCGAACAGATCGGTCAAAAAGGGCAAGAGCGTATCGAGGCGGTCGCCGGGTGGAGACGGGGCGATCCGCTGCCACACCCGTTCGATGGTGCGCCAGCGATACACATCATCGGCGGTGACGGCGAGCAAGTTGGCGTTGCCATCAATGGCGAGCCGCCGCACCGTCGCGGGCGGATTCAGCGTACGCCATGTGAGTCCCATGTCGTCGGTCAGCGCGGGCACGCCGTTCAAGATGGCGTGGCTGTGATCCGCCAGCATGACGAAATCGCGGGCGGGCAGATCGGGCTTCGGTATGTCCAAGAGCCGCCATGTCGCCAGTTCATCCGCGCCTTGCTGTGCCCGTGCCACGCCTTGATCGCCCATGGCGAACACGAAGCCGTGCATCGCCTCCACTTCTTGAACCGGCGGCGTGTCGGGTACCCGCTCCCATAGCCCCAAGCCATTCCGCAAGACGCCCGCCGTCGTCGCCGCATAAACGACACCCCCAAAGTCGATGTAGAGATCGGCAATCGGCGCTTCCAGCGGGACGGTCGCCCAAGCGTTGCCGTCCGGTTCAAAGAGCGCGCCCCCACGGGTGACGATATAGGGACGATCATTATTGGGGGCAAACGCCAGTTGCAGCGGATCGCTAGGCGAAACAGCATAGGTGACGACAGGGGCGCGCGGGATGAGGATCATCGCGGCGATGACGATGATGAGTAAGCCACAGGTCAAGATCAAGCGGATGCGCAATTGTTTTTTCATGGGCATGAGTATATCGCCATTCCCGCCGCACAAAAAGACGAATCTTAAGCTTAAAAATATCGTGCCTACTCAGGCATAGAAACAGAATAAAATAAATAGGGAGGCATGAAAACGTGAAGAAAAAAAGGAAAATACTCCTCGAAACGTGGATGTAGGGGTGGATTAGGCGCTTGTCAATCGTTCGTTAACATGAAGGTTCGCGCGCCGAAATTCCACCCATTTGCCGCCAACGGTCATTTCTCCCTTTATTACCGACCGTTTTTCAGCCTGAGCAGTTACAAAATATCTACACTCAAAATTGAAATTCGGGTTTATGATCATCAAAATTGAAAGTTAGTTTGAGGAATAGCCTTATCGTGGCGTTCGCCCATAGCCTTGCTCATTTCAGCGGGCGCTTTAGCGCGCTCCTCCTCCTATGCGTTTTTGGCGTAGGGGCACAGGTCGCCGCCCAAGATATCGACCTCGCCCCTTACATCAGCCAAAATGACCCCACGCTTGCCCTAAAACTGTTTGCCCAACTGAACGATTGGCGCATCCAAGAAGGGTACGCCCCGTTTCAGTCAAACCCCATCCTCACAGAAATGGCAATCGAACAAGCGGCATTTGTGCGCTATCAGGATGTGATCGGTGATATCGAAACTTATCACATCGATCAATTTGGGACGTCGCCGCGTGTGCGCGCTTTTCAACGCTTTGGGTGGCAGCCTTTTGGCAACCCCGACCAAATCGAGATCGGCGAAAACGCGGGCATCGGTACGATCAACTTTGCGCTCGACTATTGGCGAAATTCAGAGATTCACCGCCGCGCCGCCCTCAGCGACATCTACCGCGAGGCGGGGGTGGCGGCGATCCCGAACGGCAAAACCGATGCGATTTTTATCGCTGTCTTTGGGGCACGTCCCAATGTACTGCCGATCACGTTTGACCCGCGCGACCAACTGCTGTTCATGCCGCGCGAAAACAGCCGCTACAGCACAATCGGGAATACAACAGCGGAGATCCGTGTGTTTAGCGAGGACGGCACCGCGTTGACCGATACCTTGTCATGGCGTTATGCCATGCGCATCAGCAATTATCCGTCTAATCGCGTGTCCGTCTTGTATACGTCGGGGTTGCAACAAGTCATCATTGCTGTGGATTTGATATCTAATCGCGTTATCCTGCCCTATAGCCTCAGCGAATCGAGCGAACAGAGCGACGCCTATGCCGCGACCAGTACCCCGACCTTCACGCCGACTCTCACCTTCACACCGACTCTCACCTTAACCCCCATGCCGACCTCATTATTCACGCCAACCCCTTCGTGGACGCCCACCATTACCCCTACGCCTAGCCCGACGTGGACGCCCACCATCACCTATACGCCCAGCCCCACATTCACCCCGACCGCCACCCAGACGCCAACGCTTGCGCCAACGGAGATCGCCAACCCCGATGTGCTGATATCCTACACTGACACCACCTTAGTGCTACGCAACGTCTCGGCACGCCGTCTCAACTTGACCGATCTACGCCTCGTTGGGGCAGCGGGCAGAGCCACCATCGCGGGGTGGTTGTCGGTGGTGTCCTTCCCAGCGGATGCCTTCCCGCCCAATCACTGCCTCGTCGTCACCATCGGGTCGGCACGCGCCGACACCAGCGGATGCAGTTTTGTGCGTAGCCAAATACAGATCGCGGCGGAGCGCGCTTTCTGGAGGTTGGGGACATTCACCATCGAACGGGGCGGCACAGTGGTGACGACGTGCCAACCCGTGCCTAGCGGACGCTGTTTGCTGTTGGTGCCCTAAAATCAACGTTAGGGGGGCGCGAACGTCATCGCTTCGATCTGGACTGCACGGCAAGCGTATACGCCCCCCGGCGGCAGCGCGCAACTCGGATCGAGCGCCAACAGCAAGGTGTGATAGCCCGCGCCATATTGCACCCACAATTGCGCCTCTGCCGACCCGCTGATCGTCCAGCGGGCAAGCGCAGTTGGGTCGGCGTCTAGGGTCACGATCACATCGCGGGCATCGGTTGACGCCAGCGTCACAGTCAACAAGGCACCGCCCGCCGTCGGCGCATAAAAATCCAGTGCCACTGGATCGCGGATCGCGTCAGCGGTGGGCGATGGGGCATAAAATCCCACGGGTGTCGTGTCGGGCGGCGGCACGCGATACACCCCTAATGCGGCGTCTTCATAGACCGGCACACCCATGATCGACCGCACACGGGTCTCAACCGTCGCGCGCGCATCGTCCCATGCCCGATGAACGATGATCACATCCACGCCGGCATCATCCAACAAATGCAGATCAAGCGACTGTTCGAGGAGGCGTGCCTTCGCGGGTTGGATGGGCGTAGTACGGGTAATTTGCCCCGTTAAAATTGGCAACCCGTGCCCCGTTTGCAAAAGCATTGCCGCTTTGGTGACGAGCGGATTACCGAACGGCAGATCGAACACCGCACGCAGATCGTTCTGCGCACCCAGTGTGCGGATCGGGTCGGGCAAAAGCGCGGGCGTGGTCGGCATCGGGAACCACACTTGCACCTCCAATACCATGATCCCGGTGAGCAGGATCACCCCGATCCACGCGCCCCAACGCCATGGACGCACGCGCCCCCATAGCCACGCGACTCCATAGGCAGCGCATAACGACAGGGCAAAAGCGACGGTGAAGTTGAAGCGGGCGGGTGTCCGTGTGAGCGCCACGAACGGCAAATTTTGCAGCACCAGCCACGGCAAGGTGATGAAGGTCGCATAGCCATCGTTGACAATGGGCAGGGCATCCGCTGTGATTTTGAGCAATGCGCCTAAGGACAACACCCACGCCCCCAATGCCAGCACCAGCCATGCCCGCGCCCGCTTATCGGCGATCACCCCGATGAGTGCCAGCGCCGCCGTCACCATGCCGATATAACTGGTCAGTTCAAACGGGTCCGCGCCCAACGCCTCGCGGTTATAGCCCAAATTGCTGAACAGCGGGTGATAAAATGAGGGCGCGATCACCCCGACGAGGGGGGCGCTATAGCGGACATCCTGTGCGACTACATCCTGTGCGAACACGCTGCTGCGCGTCCCGACCACGTCGAGAGCAGTTGGCAGGGCGAAGGGCAACCATGCGATCCCGCCTAGGATCAACGCCACGACGAGGCGCGCCCACCAGCGGCGGTCGGTCAAAATGGCGCGCACCAACAGCAACAGACACACGGGCGCGACGAGGTATACTATGACCGTTAGCCCCCCCCAAACGCTGAGCGGCAAGAGCGCCGCTGCCCGCGCATAGCCGACCCAACGGGCACGGCGGGTCTCGGCAGTCCGCAAGGTGAGCAACGTCAAAATCAACAGAGGGAACGCCCCCAACGACAAGAGTCCGGTGTGCGCCGCCCCTAAGTGTCCCTGAAATGTCGGGAATGCCAGCCAGATCGCCCCGACAAGAAAAGCGGGCGCTATACTGCCGCCCACGACATAGCGCGCCAGCGCGAACATCGCCGTGCCGTTGAGCGCCAACACCAGCAATGCCGTCACATTGAAGCTGGTCGTCAGCGGCAACACGAAGCTGAGGAGCGTGATCGGCGCGAATTGCAGGAGGTTGCTCCACAAATACGACGCGCCGAGTCCGTCGGGGTACAAGAAGAGGCGGTGATAAAATGGGTCTTGTCCGATGACGAGCGCCGTCTTAAGCCACCACGCCAGCGCGACAATTTCGGGCGCATCACTGGTGACATGCCCCAGCAGGTGGGTGTCCATCTGCGTGATCAACGGGAAGGTGATCACGCACGCGATCAGCAGATAGGCACCAAAGGCAATCCCAAGCGCAGCACGGCGGGATGGGATCATGGTTTGCCGCGTGCGATCACCGCCGACCGACATAGTTGGTGAAACTCGCAATACGAGGCGCATTTGCCTTCTTCCACCTTGTTGACCTGTACCCGAAAATCGCCCGCCTTCATCTTTTCGTGATGGGCGCGCAGATGTGCCGTGCCCGCCACGATGACTTCCGCATCGGCGGCAGGGTTGAGCGCCCCACTGCCTTTATTGTTGGAGATGTGCCAAAACACACCGGTGCGCGCTGTGCCATCTTTCCCAAAGGCTAAATGAGGGACCGCCAACAAATAAATCAACATCTGAAAATTGCGCCCGCGCATGATTTCTTTGCTGTCAATCGGCGTGCTGCCACTCTTATAATCGATCAAGATCACGCTGTCGGCGGTGCGGTCAACCCGATCAATCACGCCGCGCATGGGGAGGCGAATGCCCGCGCCGATATCGATAGACAAGGGCGTCGGGTCTCCAAAAGACACTTCTTGCAGGTAGGGTGTGCGCAGTGCTGAGCTGACTTTGCTGGCTGGATTTTTGGGGCTGAAATCGGCAGTCACCAACGTGTGGGCGCGCCGCCGCAGTGTGACTTGTTCGCCCGCCCACACCGCCGATGCCCGAAAACTAAGTCGTTCCGGGGCCGTCGGCAACAAGCGGTCGAGGTGCGTTTCCAAGATAGCGAGCGCCCGTTCCGCTTGATCGGGGCTGATGGTCATGCCCTCATGGGTGATCTGGCGGTAGGTCGCCTCTAAAATTTCGTGATAGAGTGTCCCTTGCTGGCGGACATCCATGCCTTCGTCTAACGGCTCCAGCGGCTCAATGCGCAGCAGGCGTTTGGCGAAATAGCCATAAGGACAACGCCCATACTCCCCCAGTGCCGAAGGACTCCACACCCGCGTATTGATAAACTCCGCGATCCCGGCGATCCCCGCGGGCGACTGCAAGCGCCCGCTATACTGATCGTGCGGGCTGGTGTGGGCGCGGCGTCGGTATTCGATCGCGGCTTTCGTGACGATCGGCTGCCAATAATCGGCGGCGCGGGTGCTAAGCCACGCGCCAATTGCGGGGTCGGGCGGCACGCCCCGCCGCATTTGATCGGCGATTGCCAGCGCCACCTCATCTTGAACAGCCGCCTCCGCCGGAGCCGGCACCCCATCCATGCCGATGGTGGTCGTCTGGGTGGCAAAGTCGGCAAAGGGCACCCCCGACGCCTTCCAGAGATGGCTGGCAGACCACAACTCGCCATTCTTGATCGTGGGGCGTGACAGGGTGAGTGAGCGCCCCGCCAGCCCGATTAACCCGTAAAACAAGCCATCGTCGGCGGCGCGTTCGGCGCTTTCCGCCAGCGCGATCCCGACTTCTGCCAGCCGCCCCCGTTCGCTATCCAACAACAGTGGATCGGGCGACACGGGCGCGGGAAAGACCCCTTCTGCCAAGCCGATGATGAAGACATGGTCATGGGGCAAGCTGCGGGCATTGGCGGCGGTCGTCGCCAACACCCGCCCATCGCGCCCGCCCCCGTGTTCGACCGTCGCACTGGTGATCATCCCCAAGAGATCGCGCAAGAATGTCGCCCGCTCCATCTTCTTCCCCTGACCCAAGCCGATCTTGTCCGCCAGCGCTACCCCCGTCAGCAAATCGCGCAACAGTCCTTTGAGCCGTTTCAGAGCGTGCAAGTCGCGCGTGATCAGTTCATCTTGACTAACGGCATCGTCTTGTTGACGGCGAATACAGGCGGGCATGGCGAGGCTATAGCCCTCCGAAAGGGGCGACTCGCCCTCATCGGGGTCGCCGTCATCCGCGCCGATCAGTGCCTCCACCCATGCTACGTAAGTATGGGTGGCACCGGTTTCGGGCGGGGTGACGGCATCAAAGAAAGCATCAAGCGCTGTGCGGATCGCCTCTGCTTGCGCCTCGCTGAGGAGCGCGGCGCGTCCTTCATATCCCTGTTCTTCATCGGGTGGGATTGGGCGAGTCGCCCGCTGGATCGCCTCCTGCCAGGACGCGCGCCCGGCGGCGAGGCGGGCAACGCTGGTGATCCGATCCAGCAGATCAATCGCCTGAGCATCCAAGCCCGGCACCGCCATATACGGGGCACGCAACGCATCCAAGACCGCGCGCCGTTGAAACTCGTTGGGGTGTAGCTTGAGCATATCCAGCAAGGTCGCGATCACGGGGTTGAGGTGCAGCATATCGCCATAATGAAGCGCCAAGGGCACCTGATAACGGGCAGCATGGGTGGCGAGATGCGCACCATACCCCGCCCAATCGCGCACGGCGATCAAAATACCGTCGGGGGTGGTACCGTCGATGAGCAAGCGTTTGATGCGCCGCAACACCGCCGCCGTCTCCGCCGCCGGACTGGGGGCTTCCAGCCACGCGACCTGCCCTGCTGCATGGACGGCATCCGCGTTGGCGATCACGCTATTCACGCCGGGCAGCAACAAGGTATCGAGCAAATATTGGACGGCGGGCGGGCGATCCACGATATCGATGGCATCGATCCGCACTTCCTGTAAACGCTCAGCAAAAGCCTTCTGCAAGCGTAGCCGCGCCCCTTCAAACCGTCGCCCGATGGTTTGTTCACGTTCGGGGACGGTCGTCAGGGTGATCTGCATCGTCTCGACTTCGAGGTCAAGGAGCGACAACAATGTCGCTTGGAGCGGATTGAATTGATCATAGCCATCAACGATCATCAGTTGCACGCGATCTGCCGCGTGCGACGGCAAGGCTTTCGCTTGCAACGCCTCGACCGCCAACCAGCCTTCGCCTTCGCGGTCGATCAAGTCGTGGGTGATCAGCAAATTTTGATAGGCTTTATAGATTTGGGCAAGCTCGCGCTCGCGGTCACTTTGGGCATGCTCCAAAAACAAGTCGGGTGGGATGCGTTGCTGCTTCAACTCATCGATCAAGCGGGCGACTGCCAACGCAAAGCCGGGGGTATGCGCCACCGCGCCAAACACATAGCCGTCCCCGCTAAATTCGGCTTGCAGCAAATTGCGAATAAGGGCGGCGCGGGCGTCTTGGCGCAACCAGCGACCGGGGGTGCGCGCAGTCGCCAAAATGCGCCGATAGAGCGTGTAAAAATTAAAAAATTCAATGTTGAACAAGACCGTCGGTTGGGTGGTCAACCGACGGCGAAAATCTAAAATTTGGCGCTCGGTGCTAAACAGCATCCACGCTTTGCCCAAGGGGTGACTTTGTTTAAGCGCCAGCAGCGCCGCCTGTGCCCGTTCGGTTTTGCCCGCGCCGGTGCGCATCAACAGTAGTTCTGCCATCGGCTACTGCCCGTGCAACAATTTGACGATCTTCGTGACATCCCGCATATCCAGCGTTTCGCTCGCCGGATAGATCGTCCGCAAATTGACCAGCAACAAATTCAAATGCGTGATCGGCACGACCGGTTCCAGCGCGCTCAGCTTGATGCGGCGATCATCTTTGGTGAACACCACAACGCCCAAGACGGGCGAATTCTTCAGCCCCTCTTGGACCAAGAACAGTTTCATCTTGTCCATATCAACCAGCGTTTCGCGCGTCGGGTTAAAAGGCGCAGGGACGAGGGTATCGCCTTTGCGCACCAACCAGTTATCGCGCTCGTTCGCCCAATCCCCTTCTTTGTCGAGGACACGGAAGATGAGGACGCCGGGGGGACCGACCAAGACGGCATCGACATAACCGATTTTGGCATTGCTGACATTACGGATCATGGTGAAGCGGTCATCGAGGTGAGGGGCAATAGTGTCGGCAGTGATCTTGGCGAGATCGTTGTCCGTGCGCCATGTGAAGGCGCGCACGAAGATGGCGATTGCCGCCAAGATCATCGCGCCGCCGATGAAGATCAACAGCCCCCGCACAAAGTTGTAGAAACCAAAGGAGGGATTGCCCGACACAACCAAATCGATAGCATAGAGCAAGATGCCGACCGCCAAGACAAAGGCACCGAAAGCGGCGACTAAAACGCCTATCGTTTTCCATTGGTTCGCACGCCGGACGAGCGAGCGAGAAGGGGCTATATTGCGCATAAGGTTTCGCTTTCCTGTGAAGGATGGTTTAGGGATCGGGAATGAGGGTTTAGCATTTCCCCCATTCAACGTATTGTAAGGAATAATGGGCGTTTCGCCAAAACGAGAAATAGTGCCCACGGATTCTGAGGCAACGGGCGAGGAATTACCCAACAGCGCAGATTGTCGGTCGCTGTGTATAACATCATGTTCGTTCGCTTCGTCATACCAGAAATGAAGATATCGCTATGTCACTATGGGCACAGGTTAAAAAACATGTTTCAATGACATTGCTCGCGCTTGGTTGGCTGTACGGTGGGCTGCTGATCACTTATGGCTTGGGGCGACTGCTGATCGGGGAACAATGGTAATTATCCTTATGCGAAAAAGTGACTACACACCCCTCACCCAAAGCGAAGCAGCAATCCCTCTCCATAAGCGAAGCAGCGGGATGAGGGACTTTCTACCGCGTTTCTCCCCTTCTCCAAAAGCGAAGCGACTGGGAGAAGGGGTCGGGGGATGAGGGGTAGCTGTGTAGTTATGCGAAAAATAACGACTCAGACCGCCTAATCGATTGGGTTTGCGCAACGTGCAAACAGGGACACACCATGCCGCCGAACCGATCCGTTAAGGGAGAGACGATGAGGAAGGCGGTGCTAGCGGATGGGGTGTATCGGGAGGCGTGGGCAGTGTATTGTTGGCGGCGAGGGCACGGGCTTTGCGGCGCTTGCGAATCGTGGCTTCCAGTTGCACACGCAGTTCGCGCAGATCGGGCAAGGGCTTATACAACAACAGATCCGCCCCCGCCTTTTGGCGAATTTCTTGCTCTTCGCCCGGCGATAACCGGTAGGCGGTGATCAAAACAATCGCCATATCATTCAGCTTATCCGTGTGCCGCAAGCGTTCCCCCACATGCACCCCGCTAATCTCGCCGGGCAAACGGATATCGAGCAATGCCAGTTCTGGCGCTTCGCGCAAGGGAATGCCCGCCTCGACATCCTTGATCCAGCGCATTGCCTCGTCTCCGTCCACGAAGGCGATCCCTTCGATGCCCCAAACATCGAACATCGCCAACAGCAAGGAGTAGATATCCGGCTCATCTTCGACAATCATCCATGTGGACATACACCCCTCCAAGCTTTCCGAACAAACCAAATCCCTACCTGATAATGATAAGTTTCTTACGTCTATGGCGCAATAAGGAGCAACGAGTTCTTAAAAGGTCGGTTATAATAGCTAAAAGATTAGGATTTAGGCATAGGCGGACGCAAAAGGCGGTGTGCCTACTGCCTGTCCACCATGCCACGACAGCATCACTATACACATCACTGCGGTTTTAAGGGAGGATACGTTGATCTGGTTGGTTGCCGAAGACGAAGCTGATATTCGTAACCTCGTTACGACGATGATACATGTCTGGGGGCATGAGACCATCGCGTTCGAAAACGGGCAAAAGGTCTGGGATTGGCTAGATGTCCTCGAAAATGGGGACCAAGTTGCTGCCGCGCCGGATTTGATCTTGATGGATATTCGGATGCCGGGCAAGAAGGGGAACGAAATTGCTAAACGAATGCGTACCCTGCCCCAGTTGGAGAATACCCCCATCGCCTTGATGACTGCTTTCTCGCTAAGCGATCACGAATTACAAGAGATGATCACGACTGCCGGGGTCGATACCGTGATCGGCAAGCCTTTGCCGGATTTCGATCACCTGCGCAAGACCTTGTATAAACTTATAGAGAACAAAAAACGAGAATGACCCCAATACCCCCCCCGATGAGCAGCAGTTGAGTGATGCCCTATACCGCGTAAATCGGCTCGGTTCGGCATCGGAGAAATTGTTCAGCCGCTTGTATCGGGGGTTGAACAAAAAAGTTTTGGATGGCTTGGAAAATGAAAATCAAGCCATTCGCGATGCCTTGCGCCACCGTGACGCCGAACTGCGCCGCCTAAACAGCATCCTCGCCACGCTCGATCAAGGCGTGATCATGCAGGACAACAGCGGGCGCTTGGTGTTGGTGAACGAAGCCGCGCGCAAGGTTTTGGGGAGCATCAAAGCCTTCTGGGGAAGCGAACTAGGCACCCTCTTCAACCAGTACACCACCGTTAAAAGCACCGATAACGAATTGGTGCCCTTGGGCGAACCCGCCACCGTGACGATCAACGGGCGCGAGATCGGCGCGCAAATCGCGCTGGTGGCGGATGAACAAGGCGAGCGCATGGGTACGATCATGATCTTGCGGGATATCACCCGTGAGGCGCTGACCGACCGCCTCAAAGAACATTTCATCACCGCCATCAGCCATGAATTGCGCACGCCGATGGCGGTCATCAAAGGCATGAGCGAGGTGATCGCCGCGACCGATGGTGCCCCTAACCGCCGCTTGCTCGAAACGCTGGTGCGCAATGTCGAAATCCTAGACCGGATGATCGTCGAATTACTCGATATCTCAGAACTGGGCGGCGAGAACTTCAGCATCCGGCGCGAACACTTAGAAGTGGAAGAATTGTTGTGGCAGATCGTCGGCGGGCACAGCCCCGAAATCAAGCGTTCCGGCTTGGATGTGTCGATCTTGGTGCGCGGTGCCTCTAACCTGTGGCTGATCGGGGACGATCAACGCTTGCGATGGGCACTCGGACACCTGCTCCAAAATGCCATCCACTACACCCAGCAGGGCGGACACATTTTGGTGACAGCGACATTGGCGGACGAGGAAAGCCTCGCGATTCAATTCTCGGACACAGGGGTCGGCATCCGCGAACAGGATATGCCGCACATCTTCGAGCAGTTTTATCGGGGCGAGGCACGCACGGCGGGCGGCAAGTTGATCGATCCGCGCGGCTTGGGGCAGGGGTTGTATATCGCCCGCCGCGTGATAGAGGCGCACAATGGACGCTTAGAAGCTGCCAGCATGAAGGGACAAGGGAGCGTGTTTACGGCATTATTGCCGCGTGCAGGGGCAGAGTAGCGCATTGAAGATGATTGGGGGCGGCAGGGTGCCGCCTCAGCGCATTCACGCTTATTTGCGATCCGGTTCATAAATGAGCGCCGTCACGCCAGAACTCATCGCTTGGGCTTCTAACAGTTTGAGCGTGGCAATGCTGTTCTCTTGAAATAGCCGGATGCCTTTGCCCAACACCACCGGGTACACCAGCAGTCGATAACGATTCACCAAATACATGCTGAATCGTAACTGCTCAGGCTGAAAAACGGTCGGTAATAAAGGGAGAAATGACCGTTGGCGGCAAATGGGTGGATATTCGGCGCGCGAACCTTCATGTTAACGAACGATTGACAAGCGCCTAATCCACCCCTACATCCACGTT
>JBBRTY010000042.1:0-22694 GCA_038248285.1 Aggregatilineales bacterium | reverse complement strand
GCCACCTCCACCATGATATTGATAGGTTTGTCTTTGACCAACCCGATGCTGATGGAGCGAACGCCGTCGATCACCGGCTTGATGTCGAAATAATCGAACTGCATGTCCATCTTGCCAGCGGCGATCTTAGCTTGATCGAGAATGTCGTTGATCAAGTTGAGGAGGTGCAGCCCGCTGTTGTAGATGGTGGTCAAGTCTTGTTCTTGCATTTCCGTCAGATGCCCGTCGATGCCTTTGAGGATCACACGGCTGAAACCGATGATCGAGTTGAGCGGCGTGCGCAGTTCATGGCTCATATTTGCCAAGAAGTCACTCTTGAGGCGGTCAAGTTCGCGTAGACGGTCATTTTGGGTTTGGACTTGTTCAAGCAGCAGTTGGTTTTGCACAATCGCCGATAGAGTTCCCGACAGCGTGAGCAGCAAACGCAAGGTGTTTTCGTTAAAGCTGCCCTCGCGCTCGCTTTCCATCGCGATCAAGCCGACGAGTTCCATGCCGGAGGTCAACGGCACGACGATGGCGGAACGGGCGCTAGAGACCACCGGAATATACATCGTTTCGTTGATGACATCGTTTAGGATGACGGGGCGGCGGTTGGTGGCGACACTGGCGATGATGTTCTGTGCAGTATCCAAACGAATTTCGCTGATTTCCTCAAGCGGTTGGTCGCTACCCGCCAGCGCGATGGGGTAGAGGATGGTGAACGGTTTTTCTTCTGCGTCAAGGTATCGTTCGGGCAGATAAACCGCCACTGACAGCGCCGTGAGCGAATCGAGCAGTTCATCCGCGATGTTGGACATGGCACTGCTGAGGTTTTCGGCGTTGGCGACGGCGGTCGTCACGTCAAACAAGAAGCTCATTTCGTTGGCGCGGCTGCGCGCCTGTTCGTACAACTGGGCGTTGTCGATGGCGTTGGCGATTTGACCCGCCAGCGTCGTCAACACGGTCACGTCATCACTGTCGAAGGCATTGGGGATGTTGGATTGCACGTCTAGCGCGCCGATGACATTGCCCATCAACAGGAGCGGGATCGCCATTTCCGAACGGGTATTGGGCAGGTAAGGATTGGGGCGGTGGATGACGCTGGCGTCGGCGGTATCGGCGGCGATAGTGGGACGGGCGACCGAGGTCACTTGCCCGATGACCGATTGTGAGCCTTTTTGCAGCTTGTGATTGATGCTCAACAATTGGCGTCCCGGCTCGCCCGTGCTGGCGCTCAAGATCGCCCAATCGCGTTGTTCGTCCATCAGGAAGATTTGCACATGATCATAGCTGAAGCGCTCGCGGATGAGATCGACGAAGCGCGGCAGGAGTTCGTTGATGTCCAGTAGCGAACCGGCGATTTGACCGACTTCGGACGAGGCGATCAGTTGGCGGGCGCGGCGTTCCGCTTGTTGTAGCGACCGAGTGGCTTCCAAACGCAGGGAGGCTTGTTCGGCAAAGGAACGATAGACGCGCAAGTCGCGCTCATCATAGGTATAGGGTTCTTTAGAACCGATCACGATACAGCCAATATTGCGGGCACCGACGCGCAACGGCAGGACTGCCAACGAGCGCAGGTCAAGGCTCTGGAGACCGATTCGTTCGAGATCGTCAATCGTGTCATCGGTTTCGACATCATTTATAGTGCGCAGTGGCGACGCCAGCAAGCGCCACGCCGGATACTGATCCGACGTCAGCGAAATGCCAGCGAGGTCAACCGCATCTTCGCCGGGGGGATACCATGTCGCGACCACGCGGGCGACCGCGCCTGGGGCATCCCACGACGGGCTGAGCAGTTGGGTGATAAAGACTTGGCTGGTTTCCGGGACGATCAGGTAATCCACCACGATTTGAAGGATGCTTTCGGGCGTGCTGGCATCCCCCAGTGAACGACTGGCTTGATACAGCTTACTGGTTTCTGCCAACGACGATTCTTGACGTTCCAACAGCAAGAAGTTGTTGATAACGACGGAGGCATTGTCAGCGATGACGCTGAGATATCGGCTTTCATCTTGTTGGAAGCGATGCGGGAAGTGATAACCGAGGAACAAGCAGCCATTGACGGCATCTTGTGCTTCCAACGGCAAGATGGCGGCCGCGCGGATATTGCCCATCGCCAACAAATCTTCTTCAAAGGGCGTGGGTTGGGCAAGTTCTCGCAAATCGTCAAGCAACATCGTCGGCAGTTCGTCGAGACGGTGCCTCTTCAGCAATGGTTCAAATTGTGCTGGGTCGGTATCCATCGCCTCGTTATAGATTTGCGTCAGTTTGCCATCAATGACGATGAAGGCGGCATACATGTCGGGCTTTAGGGGCATGATCGACCGTTGGAGCGCGGCGGCAATACTGCTGATCGTGCGGGCGCGGCTGATCATAGCGGTGGCGTCGTAGAGGCGTCCGGTTTCTTGCAACGCTTCGTTGGTGCTGATCATCAGGCTACGGTTGTCTAGCGCGACGCTGGCGCTTTCATTTAAGGTCAGCAGAAATTGTTCGAGTTCGGGCAGGAATTCTTCCACCCGTTCATAGAGCAGCACCAACCAACCGAGCGGCACATCGCGGCGGGCGCGCATCGGCAGCACCGCGAAGGCTTGAATATTTTGTTTGAGCAACGCCAAGCGCACCGGTTCATCAAGCATGACATCATCGGAGACATCGCGCACGAATTGGATAGTGTCGGGGTTGAGCAGATCATCGGGCAAATCCCATGTGGTGACGGTGCCAGACATCGACCGCGCAATGCGCACGCCGTAATCGTCCGCATCCAGCATCACGATCAGGGCATTGTCCGGTTGTTGTTCGCGCAATTGCTTCATCACTTCGTCCAACACATCTTCCATCGTGTCGGCTTCGGCAAGCGCGCGGGCAGTGTCGTACAACGCCACCGTTTCGCGCAGGTTGGTTTCCAACTGCCGTTCCAAACTGCGCAGGTTGCTGATGTTTTCAAACGAGGTGATGATCGCTGTCATCTTGCCGTCCATGTCGTACAGGGGGGCGGCGTTGATGAGCAAGTCGGTTTCGACCCCATCGTCCGACAGCAATGAGATATCATCGCTGAAGGCAGTTTCGCCCGATTCTTGCACCCGTCGGAAGGGCAGTTCTGCTTCGGGATACGGCAGGTTGGTGCCGCTGCGCAGGATGTGATACTGGTTGGCGTCGAAGGCATCGCCCGTCGTGATCGACTGACCTAACAGGGCGAAGGCTTGCTGATTGTATTGAATGACGCGAAACGTGCCCGCTTCTAACACCAACACCCCAGCGGGCAAGGTGTTCAACACCGTGCTGATGCGTTCGCGTTCGGTTTCGGCATCGTTGAAGAGGCGTCGGTTTTCGACCGCGACGGCGATTTGGGCGGCAAGCGTGGCGATCAACTGCTCATCGTTGTCGTCCAAGTCCTCGCCCTCTAGCGACCGCCCGACCATAACCGTGCCGATCAAACGACCGCCCAAATGCACTGGTGTGACGAGGTGCTTGCCGAAGAAATTCCAGACGGCAGGGGGCGAATCCACCAACGTGGGGAAGGCAGAAGGCGTGTTGACCAGCAACGTGCGGTTTTGGGTGAAGGCGATGGTGATAGGCGTGTTGTCCGTCGCCAACGCATACGCTTCGGGACGTTCACTCCCGCTTTGGGTGACCCCCGGCATCCGTTGGGCAACCTTGTCGAGATGAGTCTGATCGCTGTTGATGAGGGTGAGCAACCAGCGATCATAATTGGCGGGTTGTGCCACGCGGATAAAGACCTCGCCGATACTATCGGCAAAATCGCCGCCGATGCTCGCCGCCAACTGACCGGCTTGTGCCAGCGCCAGCGCGCGTTGGGCTTGTTGTTGCGCAAGGCGGAAGGATTCGATACTTTCGCTGGCGATAGCGATTTGGTCGGTGATGGCTTGGATGAAATTGGCGAACGGCTCATCGAAGGTATTGGCTTGTTCGCTTTCGATCACCAACGCGCCGTAAAATTGTTGGCGGGTTTGAATGGCGGTGACGATTAAGCCGCGCGTGTTGTTGCGCGCGCACCATGTGCCGATGGCTTCCCATTCGCGGGGATCGGTTTGGATATCGCTAAATAGGGCGACGCCATCCTCTTCCTGCAAAAGGGCGGCAATGGGGGCACTAGCGCGGGTGATGCGTGTGAGTGGCGGCTCCGCAGGGATGAGCGCAGAGGGGTTGGTGTGCGAGAACACGACATCCAGATAGGTGGCATTGGCGCTATGCTCAGGGCTAAATAAGACCATGATACGCGCCACTGAGGGCATCGCCCCGATGACCACGATGGTGGCAGCATTGGACACATCATTCAAGTTGCTGGCGCTGGTGATGGCGCGGCTGGCGGCATAGAGACGGCGGGTTTCTTCCAATGCCCGTTCGGTTTGTTCTAACAGGCGGCGGTTTTGCAACACGGTACTCATTTGCCCCGTGAGCGCGCGATAGACTTCGATTTCATCATCGCTTAGATAGCGCGTTTCGTTGCCCAAAATGAAGAACAGGGCGATGGGATGATTGGCGCTAAACAACGGCAGCACAGTTGCATATTTATTGCCCCGCGCCCGCAGGTATTGGGCGAAACCACTGTGGCTATCGGAACTGGTGTCAAGATTCTGTACCCGCAGCGGATCGCGACGACGCAGGGGCGAGTCTAGCGGGACGGGCAGTGTCCAAACCTCATTGCTTTCGATGATGGCGCTGTTTAATGAACGCGCCACCATGCGGATGGCAGTGGGCCAGCCCGTGCTATCCATCGCCCCGAAGAATGCGCCCAGCTCAAAATCGAGACCGGGTTCACCGGCGGTATTGATGGCGGCGCGCACGAGTTCGGGCAAGCTTTGCGACATGTTGATGATGCGGCTAGCGGTATAGAGACGATCAATTTCTGACAACGTGACTTGATTTTGCTGGAGCAGTATACGCGCATCAATGGCGACACCAGCTTGGTCGATGAGCGCGCTATAGATACGGCGTTCGCGCTCGGTGAAGATGCGCGTGGTGGGGAATTCCATCATCATGATGCCGCGCCAAGTCGTGCGGACACTGAAGGGGATAAAGACCATCGCCCGTGCCTTGGCACTGCTGATTAACGCCAAGAACACTTCGTCAAGGCGTGGGTCAGTTTCCGTATCGCTGATCAAGACGACATCGGTCGCGTTCATGCCGGCGAGGATCTCATGTTGAGCGATCTGCAACTCCAAGCCATTCAAAATAACTTCGCGCTGGATGTTGGTTTCGCTCTTCCAATCCGCCGAAAATTCCATGAAGGCGGGTTTTTGGTCGGCGGCGTATTCGTCGAAAATGCCGATCTGTCCCGCGACGGCATCGGGCATCACCGCGATCACGATGGCTTGGATGATGTCTTCGAGCGAGGTCGCTTCGTTCAGATAACGGCTCAGTTGATAGAGCGTGAACGTCTCCGACAGGGAAGATTGCGTTTCTTCAAAGAGGCGGGCGTTTTCGATGGCGACCGCCACGCGATCCGCAACTGCGTTCATCAACGACATGTCGGCTTCGGTGAAGCTGTTGCCGTCGCCGGGGGCGGCGTCTAGGTTGCCGACGATTTCACCACGAATACGAATGGGGACGCTGGTGGATTCCGCAGAGTCGAGCGCGGTGGTGCCGGGGGTGACATTCAAGAGATCATAGCTGTAGGCGGCAGAGGTCGGGATCAGGCTGGCGGTTTCTTCCCACGCCGTCCGGGTGAGCTGCCGGTTGAGGGTGTCGATTTGTTGGAAACGCTCTTGGGATTGAATCAGCAAGCGCACATTTTGAATGGCGACGGCAATTTGATCGGCGATCATCTGAAAGACGCGGACTTCTTCGGGCTGGAAGGCGTTCATGGTGGTGCTTTGGATGTCCAACGCGCCAATGACGCTATCGCCCAATTGCAAGGGCACCGCCATTTCGGCGCGGGTATCCGGCAGCAATGGGTTGACGCGGTGCGGGATGTTCGGATCGACATTAAAGACATCGTTGACCACCAGCGCACGATTGCTGGCAGTCACCCGCCCGATGACCGAGTCGGAACCGACGGCGAGTTTATGCCCCCTTTCCAAAAGTTGTTGTCCGCGTGTGCCATAACTATAGACCAAGACGGCGTTCACACCGGCATCATCAAGTAAGAACACTTGGGCGTGATAAAACCCGTATTCCTCACAGATTTGGCGAATAGCGCGGTTGAGCAGATCATCAATGTCGTAAAGCGTCGCGGTTTCGCGGCTGACGCGGGCGGCGACATCAATATTGCGCGTGAAGCGCACCTGCTGTTTTTCCAACTCTTGCTGAAGTTGGGTGACTCGTTCGGAAAGCATCTGAAAGGCTTTGGCGAGTTCAGACACATCTTGACTGCTGTCCGTCATCCGCGCCGGGTCGATCCCCGTTTCTGCACGGGGTGGAGTCATCAAGGTGGAGTCGGGACGGATGATTCGCAATTCGCCCGTCGCAAGGGTGGCTCTGGGGTTCATGTTGGTTTCGCGCACCAATTGCATGGCGGCACCGTGAATCGTTGTCAACGGCTCAAGAGTGCGGCGTAATATGATGCTTACGAACAAAATCAGGATGACACCGGGCAGAAAGGCGGAGACAAAGATGACCACTTGTTGAATGAGGGTGTTGTTGAGCGCAAAACCTTCATTGTCCACAGCCAAAGCCACCCAATTGAGGGAGGCGTCACTGCTGAGCGGGAGCGCATAACTGGAGACGATCAAGTTATTGACGAATTCGCCATTGCGATTCCGCGCTAAATCATCGGTCAATTCGGGTAGCCGCGTGCTGAGCGTCAGCGGTGCATCATTGAATAGCGCGCTGATATAGTCGGTTTCAGGGGCGTCGGTATCATAGAGCAGATTGCCCTCGGCATCGACGATCAAGACCCGTCGTCCGGCTTCTTGTGCTTGCAACGAATCGGCACTGACGCGCAAGGCACGTAAGAGGGCAGTCGCACGGACATCAATTTGGACGACGCCCGCGATTTGAAAGACGGTGCTTTCGGTCGATACCGGCGAGGCGGAGCGTAAAATCGGGATTTGTCGTTCGGCAAAGGCGATGCCGCTGGAACGGCGGAAGATGATACCGTCCACGAGGGTTTGCCCCGGCAAGATGTTCACCGTTTCACTCAGGAAAGGATCGCTGGCTTGTTCGTTCAAGCGCAAGGTGCGGTTCACTTCAACAATGGAGTCGGCATTGGTGTTCGCTTCTGACCAAATCGCCCCATTGAAGGTGACATAGCGCACCGTCAGAAAATCCGCCAGATTGTTTTCGATCAATTCTGCGAAATCGGACAACATTTCCGTTTGATTGTCATCAAACGTGCCTGAGGTCGAGGTGGTGATGAGGGTGTCGCGCGCAAAGGCGCGCACAGCGCGGCTCTCAGCTAAGCTCAAGACTTCGCTTTGAATGTCGGCAAGTTCCTCATTCACGACTGCAAAGGAACTGACCAATTGCAAATTTTGTGACTTTACGAGTTCGCTGCGCCCGTTATTGCGGACAACGATCACCGCCACCACCGCTACGCAGAACGAAACGAAGAGGATGAATGGAATTACGAGTCGCATCGTGCGACGATAGATTGTGCCAGCGCCTGACCTTTGCATCGTCTAGTGCCTACCTCGTCTTAAAGGTTCACGTTTCACAAGCATGACGTTTTTCATACGGATGAGTCTATTATATCGTTATCGACGCTGGCGTGCTGATTGATTTTGTCCGCCGCGCTCCCATTCAAAAGCAGGGGTTCCGTTTTGCCAGCGGGTTTGGGCAAGGCTGCGGCATTCAGCCGAATGTTCACTTGCGGTGCGCGTAGGGCTGTCCCGACTTCGCGGACAGCGGTCTGCAAAATTTCATTGATGTTGGTTTGTGCCGTCAGCTTGGCGACAATGCTATTGACCACCCGTTCACGCTCGGCAGTCCGTTGGCTTTCTTGGAACAAGCGCGCGTTGTCGAGGCTGATGGCAAGACGACTGGCGAGTTCACGGGCTAGTTCGATCTTGTCATCGGTGAGGGTGTTGGTGGGCACTTCCCATTCGACCACCCCTAGCACTTGCCCACGGAGTGTGATCGGTAGGGCAACGGGGGTCGTTTGATAGACAGTAGGCTTGCCGATGGTCAGTTCGCCACTGCGGAGCGCCGCTTGTTTAAGGGCGCTGGTGTTGGTTTGGCTGGGTAAACCGGCGTCTCGGCTAATCTCGTTCGCTCGACGTTCGCGCATGAAGTCTTGCCATGCCCGTAAGGTCGCCTGACGGTTGCGATCTTCGATGTCCTCAAGACGGCGCGTCACTTCTTCAAACAGGCGCGCATTTTGAATCGCGACGGCGATTTGATCCGCCATAATTTGGAGGACAGTGACGATCTCGTCATTGAAGGCATCCGCTTCTTTACTTTGGACATCCAACGCGCCGATGATAATTTCGCCGATGCGGAGCGGGATCGCGAGTTCGGCACGGGTATCGGGCAAAAATTCGTTGCGGCGATGCACTTGGCTGAGGGCGGTATCACGGGCGAGAACCATCTGCCCCTGTGCGGTGACTTGCCCGATCACGCTGACGCTACCGACGCCCAGACGATGCCCACGTTGCAGCAGTTCGTTGCCGACCGTGCCGGTGCTGGCGCGCAGCAGAGCGTTATTGCCGTCGGCATCGATCAAGAAAATTTGCGCATGATAGATGGACGGGAAGCGGTCAATGATGAGGTTCACCACCGAGTCCATCAAGCGTCCTAAATCGCGCTGGGTGGCGGCAAAACGGCTGACCTCTTGAGTTGCTTCAATGTCGCGGGTGCGGGTGGTGATATTTGCCTGTAACTCTTGAATTTGCCCGCGTATCTGTTCGCGCATGGTTTCGAGGCTGGTTGCCAACTCGCCGATCTCGTCCCCGCGTTGCGTGCCCTCGATTTTGGTGGTCGTATCGCCATAGGCGATTCCCAAGATGTTTTGGCGCAACCGATTGAGCGGGGGGATGATGATTTGTGAAAAGATCAGCGTGCCGATGATGACGACCCCGAGTCCGCCCACAAAAATCGCGAACCGACGCGGCAGCAAAACATTGTTGGTGCCGGCAGTGATGATCTCGACATCGGATTGCACGACATAAGCGAGCGGTGTCCCGCGAATAGGGGCATAGTAGCCGAGGTACTCGATGCCATCATCGGCGGTGTACAGGGCGCTGCCTTCTTGCCCATCAAGCGCACGGTCGGCGGCGATGGAACGCGCCCCTTGAATGACATTCGGACGCACGCCTAAAGGCGAAATCAGCACATCATTAAGCGTGACCAAAAATGAATTGGTGGGGGTAGTGCCCTCTTCGAGGGGCAACAGGTCATCCAAGAAAATTTGACTATTGTTCAAGCGCCCGACGAGATACCCAATTGCCGAGCCATCACGCCAGCGAAGTACCTGAATGACTTCGACAATGGGGATAAAGTTGACTTGGGATACCGCGACCGCCCGTTGCTCACCCCGTTCCGCAGCGTTGCTGGCGGTGATAAACGAAGGGGCGCGTGCGCCGGAGGGGTCGCCGGTCAGCGGTCGCGAGCGAGTGGCTTGCGAAATCGAGCGTCCATTGGTGTCCAGCAAGCGCACACTTTCAAAGGGCGACGCCGGCAGGATGAGCAAGTCATTGCGCAGGATATCGGCGAAATCTGCCGACGATAGGCGTTGAAAATCCAAAGAGTCGCCGATGCGCAGTTGACTGAGCAATAGACCCAACATGCTGTTGCTTTGGACGATGCTAAAGTCTTCCAACACATCACGCGCATTGTTGACGCTGCTGCTGATGACGGTCGATTGTCGTCTGCCTAACTCCGCCAATAACTGGCGGCTGTTATCGAGCCGCAGTTCGTTGAGCGTCAGCGTGGTGATAAACAGCACGGCTGCAAAAATAACAAGGATCATCAGGAGAAAGACGATAAAAAATTTGACGGTCAAGGACCATGATGTGGGATTGAAGATGGTGCCGCGATGGTTCATGACTGCCCCCCTCGCTCAGCCTGATCTTGGAAGATGTGTTCTGGTTGCAGCGAGACCCGGGTGTGGGTGGCACCCAAGGCCTCATTAAACGCATCAGCGGCAAGCGCCAACACTTGCTCGATGTCGGTCGCCGATAACAATAGACCGCCAATTTCACTGGCTTTACGTTCCCGTTGTGCCTGAGACTGGCTCTGTTCAAACAAACGATTGTTTTCCAAGGCGATCCCCAAACGTTGCGAGACAGTTTTGACCATTTCTAACTCGTTACTGCCGATGCTACGGTTGAGCGGGATGGTGAAGTTCATCGCGCCTAGCATTTGATTGCGATAGGTGATCGGGGCGCTGACAATTTGCTTCTCCTGCTGTCGTTCGATATAGACATCCCCACGTTCGAGCGTTGCGCGGATGACCGGCGGCAGGTCGTTGGCGGCGATCATGCCCTGCCCCAGCGCGCCTTCTTGGTTCATATCGTACCCAAAGCCCGTGACACCCAAGGCGCGCAAATAGCGATCCCAGCCGGAGGTCGCCGAGCCTTCGGTGCGGCGTTGCAGTTCGCTCAACTGACTCCGCAAGCGATTGGTGGCGGATTCCTGCTCGTGGAAGTCGGCTTCGAGCGCCCGCACCCGCCGCAATTGCCACAAAGTGCGACTGAGCTGTGCCACCAAGCCTTCTAAGACCGCAATATGATCGGCATCAATGGGGATGACCCCGCGCGATTGGACATCAAAGACGCCAAAACGAACGCCTTCATACATCATGGCAATGCTTAGGCTCATTTGCGCCGGACTGATGAAGTGCTCTTGCGAACGCATATCGCGCGCGGTCAAGCGGATGGTCATCCCCACGCGCAGGACATTATCCACCACCAAATTAGGGGGGATTTCGACGCTCGTTAAGCGGCTGGCAGTCCCTAGCGCGGTATCAGCAACCAGCGGGCTGTTGGCGCTAAGGGTGAGCCGATAACGACGGGCAAATTGCTGCCGCTCCTCTTTCAAAAACACTTGTACGATATCGTAGCCCAGCGGGTCTTGCGCAAGACTTAGGGCGGTTTCGATGGCATCTTCATCGCGCACAAAGGGCATGGTCGTCATGCTGTTCAATGCCTGCCAATGGCGCGCCGTTCGGCTGGCGTCGGCGGCAACTCGTTCGGGGGTGCCGTTAAAGGCAAACAAGAACAAGGCGACCAATGAGACCATACCCGTCAGCAGGATGAACTCAAACAGCGTGCCGTCAGCAGGGATGAAACGCACAAAATCGGTGTAGTTGGTTTGATTGAGGCTGGTCATGATCATGCTGAGGACGCAGATCACCGTGACGATCAACAAACCACGCCGATTGAGCAAGACGCCGGCTGCCACCAACGCCAACAGGGGCGTCAATTGCAGCACATCCAAATAGGTGAACAACCCGACCGGCACGTTCAACGCCAGCAAGCTGGCGACAAACAGCCATGAGGCGATCACCCACTGTCCACGTTGCAGCGTGAGGAAGATAAAGAGCAGGGGGGCTGGCACCAGTGTCATTGAGATCATGATCCACCCCGTACTTGGGATGGCACCAGACTGCACCAATGGGAGAACCGAGAAGAAATACAACATCGCCCAGATGGGCACCGCAAACCAGGTGATGGTCAATAATGCCCGCGCGCGCTGCCGTTCAATGGCATGGGTGTAATCAAATTGCAATTTGAACAGCGGGTTGGTGATGCGACTGATCATGGCTTGCCCTTTCCGTTCTGATTGCCAGCCCCGTTGCCAGCAGGAGCGATAGCATCAGGATTGCTCAAGCGAATCGAGGCGCGTTCGGCACCGAGCAAGTCCCCAAGTTCTGATAGGGTGATGCGCAGTAATTCATCAATAGTCGTCACCGATTGGAATTGAGTGGCGATGTTGTTGACCTGTTGTTCGCGTTGGGCACCGCGTTGCGTCTCTTGATAGAGCCGCGTGTTTTCGAGCGCCAAACCGAAGCGTTCACTCACAGTTTGGGCGATGTCGGCAGCTTCGATGATCGAGGCGTTTTGCTCCAGCTCAAACTCCATCGCGCCGATCACCTGTCCGCGTACCCGAATCGGGATGGCGATAGTGTTGTTGTCGAGTTCGCGTTTTTGGATCGTCGCATTCTTTTGGACGGCATCGCGCAGGGTGGGCGTCCAATTTTGATTGCGCTCAATGACATTGGTCTTGAAGTTGATGTCCACGCTGGAGGTGTCATTTTGTTTGTTCAAGAATTGTGTCCACGATTGTTCCGTCATTTGCCGATTGAGGCGCTCGATTTCGCGCATGGCACCACGCATTTGATCGATCAGTCGTTGGTTTTCGCGCAGGCGACTTTCGGTTTGCTCAAACAGGCGCGCGTTGCTGATGGCAACCGCGATGTTATCCGCCAACGATTGAAAGATCGGCAGGTCTTCGGTGGTGAAGGCGGTGATGTCGCGGCTTTGCAAGTCCAACGCACCGATCACTTGGGTGCCGATGATCAACGGAAAGGCGGCTTCGACCATCGTTTCGGGCAGCAACTCGTTGCGGCGATGAATAGTGTCCGAGGAACCGGCGCGGGCGATGATGGAGGTGGCGTTGGAGGTCACTTGCCCGATCACGCTGACGCTACCGACGGCGAGATTATGCCCACGTCCGATCAAGAGCGCGCCTACTTCCCCCGTGCTGGCGACCAAGCGGGCACTGTTGATGCTGGGGTCGATCAAGAAGATTTGTGCGTGATAAATCTCGACATAGCGCTCACGGATTTCATCAACGGTATTGCTAAGCAGTTCGGTCAACTCTTTTTGGTTGGCGATGTTGCGCGCGATGTCGGTGGTGATAGTCGCCAAGCGCAACCGATCTTCACCGGCTTTCAGCAACGTTTCTTCTTGGCGCAGGCTCAAATTGCGCACGAACAAGTAAAAAGTAAAGGCACCGCCGACCAGATAAAAAATGACCACGATGGCATCGCTGACCGGCTGCACGATGATGGTTCCTTCGACGCGGCGGCTGTAGCCCCAAAGCAGCATGGGCAGCGCCAAGAGGAGTCCGATCAGGGTACCATTTTTAGTAAAGAGGCTGACGCTCAACAAGACGAGCACCAATAGCGAGAGTGTGCTGCTGGATTGTTGAAAACCATCGCGCACTGCCAAAATGACGTTGCTGCCCATCCAAGTCGCGATGAAGACCATGCTCGCCGCGCGCATATTGCCCATGCGCAGCAAAATCAAGGTAGTGCTGCCGCCCACAATGATGCTGGCAATGGAGATAATCTTGAAGGGTTCGGTCAGCGATGGTTCCACAAACACGAGGAAGCCGAGGAACAAGATCGCAATGAGTAAAACGGTGATATAGACGAAGCGAGCGCGATTGCGGTCAAAAGTGGTTTTGAAGGTCTCACTTAGAAAGAGGCGGTCCAGCACATACATTAGGGCACCTCCTGACCGGACGATGAATCAGCAAGGGCTTCGGGAGTCAGCAATCGGATTCGCCCTTGCCGTGCGCCCAACGCCTTGCCCAGTTCGTTGACAGCGATATTGACTAGTTCATCGACATCGGAGAATTGTTGGAAGCGTGAAGTCACTTCATTGACGAGCGCCTCGCTACGGGCGACGCGCTGGCTGCGGGCATAGGTCGCGCTGTTGTCTAGCGCCACTGCCAATTGATTCGCTACTTGCAGGAAAATTGCTTTTTCGGTATCGCCATAGGTATGCGTTTGGGTGCTGCCGACCGTGATGGTGCCAATGCGCCGTTCGCGCGTGCGTAAAGGGGCGATGATGGCAGAGCCGGTCAAGGCGTCGCCCATTTTGCTGGGGGCATTGCGGGCGTCGTTGATCATCAAGACCGTGCCGCTTGACCAGACTTGCCCAGCATAGGTGTCGTTGATCGCAATCAAGGTGCCGCGTTGCACGTCGATGGTGGCTTGCCCTTCTTGGTAACGCCCGATGACCCGCAATAAGCCGGTGTTTTCATCATACAGGGTGATGGTGAGGGTATCGGTGGGGACGATATCCACCCCGATACCCATCATCACGCGCAAGATCGGTTCGATTTCCAGCGAGGTTTGCAGCGATTGGCTGAGCGCCGATAACCGTTGCGTTTGCTCGGCACGCGCTTGGGCATCATTGAGCAAGCGGATATTTTGGAGACCAATCGCCACTTGGGCGATCATGGTGCGGGCGATGTCGATCACTTCGGGGCTGAAGGTGCGTCCAGTTTCGTACATATCGAAACCCACTGACCCGATGAACTTGCCGTAAACGTATAAAGGCAGGATCATGACGGCTTTCACACCGATCCCAATGAGGAGCGTCCGTACTTCGGGCAGGATCAAGGTGTCATTTTCGACATCCTGCACAATCATGGGTTTGGAGGGGTCATCCAACAAGGCGGTGATCAGCGGGTTTTGGCGCATATTAAAACTAGACCCGCGTGCGTTGCGATCTGGGGCTTCACTGATGACCACGCCGGTTTGACCATCGGGTTGGATCAAAACGACGCCCACATGGTCGATATTTAAGCCTTCGTGCATTTCGCTCGTCACCGTATCGAGGAGCTGTTGCTCGTCGGTAAAGCTGCTGATGCTGCTGGCGATCCGATTGATTAATTCTAGCGAGCGCACCTGCCGCACAAGCTGGACAGCGCTGGTTTGGGCTTCGCGCAGGAGTCGTTGGTTTTGCAGCACGATGTTAAATTGATCGGCGATGGCGTTGAACAAGCGGCGCGTTTGGTCGTCGAAGGCGCGCGGTTCACGATACATGACGACGATCACATCGGCGCTGCGTGCGGGTTCGCGCGTGATGAGGGCGATATAGCTTTTGGCTTGGTCGCGCAAGAGCGCGTACAGGAGCGACGTTGTGTCTGCGGCGATGTTCTCAACGAATACCACTTCGCTCGGAGACCCGTTCAGCAAATGGGAAGCGGGCAAACCGGTCAACGGGATGTTGACGACTTGTTCACGCTTGTTGGAGATGACATGTTGCACAAAGGCTTGATCGCCGCTGGGGGTGCGATTGACGACGATATGGGTGATGGTATTGGCGTCAATGGCGATGGTCTCCGCGACGGCGCGCAGCAATTCCAGCGGGTCTTGGGCGGCGAGGAGTGCTCGGTTGATGTCGTAGAGCGTTTGGACTTCTTCCAACGAGCTTTTGGTCGTGCGTAGTAGCGCGCGGTTTTCAAAGACGACGGCGATTTGATCGGCGAGATTGCGCATGGCGCGCAAAATTTGAGGTGGGGTTTGCACGGGGGTGGGGTTGGTGAAGGTGATGACGCCCGTCAGCACTTGCGAGACTACCATCGGAATCACAAGGATCGAGTGAATGCCTTGTGATTCGAGGGTGACGCGCTCACCTGGCATCAGGAAGGGTTCACTCTCCAGCTCGGGCGCATACAAATATTCCAGCGCCGCCAAACTGTCATAGGCGGGGTAGTGGTCAAGGGGCTGAATTTCGTCTTCGGCGACGACGCTGTTGCCATTGCGACGGGCAACGATGCGCACCAAATCAGGGGCGTTAGCTTCGATTAGCCCCAAATGAGCATCTTGATAATGTTGCCCACCAAAGACGACGATTGCCGACAGAATCTCCGCTGCCTGAGACGCGCCGTAAATCGTGCTTGCCGCTTGGTATTGGGCTTCGGCAAGGCGAGAGCTTGTTTGCGAGTCGTGGGCATCGGTCATCATATTACTTCCATTCCCACACTTCTTCACCATTTAAGAGCCGTTTGATCTGGCTGGGGAAGCGGTCAGGATCAAGCGGTTTCCCTAAAAAGCCGTTAAACCCTGCTTTACGAGCGCGGCGCATTTGCTCTTCGCTGGCTTCGGCTGTCACTGCACACACCGTCGTATTTTTTAAACGGGCGTTGGTGCGCAGTTTTTGAAGGGCTTGATAGCCATCTTCATAGGGCAGTCGAAAATCCATCAAGATTAAATCGACTCTGGGGAGCGTATCGGCAAATTGGACAACTTGCCAACCCGAAGTTTTCCATTCACAACGCTGCACGCCCATAAACGCCAGCATTCGGGCGACCAGTACAAAATTAGGCACATTATCCTCAACGACTAAGACATGCGCTTCGCTCGGCTCAATCGGGGTCTGTCGGTTGGTGTTGCTTTGTGCGTCGCTCATGCCCGCTCCTGATGTAGTTCAAGACTTCGTCGGGAAATTTATCAATATCAATAGGTTTGGGGATATAACCGTCGCATCCCGCTGCGAGGCTTCGTTCTTTATCCCCTTTCATTACATTGGCTGTCAGTGCGATGATGGGCACGTTATCTAAGTCGGGGATAGCGCGCATAAGCCGTGTTGCCGTTAAGCCATCCATTTCGGGCATACTCAAGTCCATCAGAATGATGTCAGGTGGCTCTAACTGAGCGAATTCGATCCCTTTGCGCGCGGATTCTGCTTCTTTCAGCGTGAACAGCCCAACGGAGAAAGACAAGATACGTCGGACCAACATCCTATTTTCAGGATTATCTTCAATATACAGAACGCGATACACCGCACTTCTCCATCATGATTGACTTTCCGACCCCATTTATGAGTGTGATGATTCATCAGTGTCATGACGTGGGTTGACTATACCCTAGTTTAACACGATGAGTTCATTTTCCAACGCAACAATTATCTTGAAGATAAATGGGATAAGTGCCACGGGTATGAACTCACATTAGGTTGAGGTACCCAAATTATAACCGCGAATCATGGTTAGCGCATCCCTGCAAGCTTACAAAATTGCAACCACCTGTAATTTTTAGAGCCTATTTTGGGGGAGCTTGCTTGTGGATAGTGAGTCGGGATCGATGCCGCTGTCTTCGCGCGCTTCCAGAGCTATGGGATGCAACGCCATGATGAAGTTGTACTGCTTGGTTTCTGGGGTGGTTTCGACGGGGCGGGCGTTGAATTCTAGGATGAGTTCTTTGAGGCGTAGTTGGAACTCGGTTGCCATCTCCTCCGGTAACGAGAATACACTCCGCAGGATCACGAGGGCGTCGGGGTGGGTGCGGCGGTCCGGGCGAGATCACCACGCCCAGCGCGGGCTTTATCGCGCCGCTATTCCAAAATATTGTGGCAGGGCGCACACTGATCATGTTTGATCAGCGCGGGGTCGGTCGTAGTGAACCGGCGTTGTCCTGTCCCGAATAGGTGACGGCACAGATCGGCTTGCTGGAAGGAGATCCGTCGCCAGAAACAACGTTGCGTCGCAATAATGAGGCGTTGATCGCTTGTGGTGACACTCTGCGACCGCTGAAGCGAGGAGGCTTGCGGCGGGCTAAAGCCCTAACCCGGTCAGTGGTTAGCCGCCGCAGGGATCACCCTAAGCGCTTATAATTCGGTCGAAAACGCGGCGGATGTGGCGGATATCATCCGCGCCTATGGCTATGCCCAAGCGGATGTGTTCGGCATTTCCTATGGGGCGCTGTTGGCGCAACACATCATGCGGGATCATGCCGACGTGGTGCGCGCGGTCGTGATCGACTCGGTTTTGCCAATGGATGCCATTTTAAGCGTGAGCGGGGCGGATACGGCAGTGAGCGCGATTGAGCGCTTATTGGCAGGTGTATACGGCTCAACCGGCGTGCGCGGCGGCATACCCTTTAACCACCAGTCGCGACCGCGCAACCTATTATGACGGGTTGTTCTTGCCCGCTGTGGACGCGCTCCAAGACGCGCGCTAGGCGTCGTCTGACACCATCACGACGCCAGCGGCAGTTGGATCGAGATGATCGTGCCTTGATTGAGACGGCTGGCGGCGTGAATTGCGCCGCCATGCGCTTCGACAATCGAGCGCGCAATCGCCAGCCCTAACCCCGATTGTCCGATGGTGGGCGCACTGCGGGAGTCATCGGCGCGGTAGAAGCGTTCAAAAATGAAGGGCAATTTGTCAGCGGCAATGCCAACGCCATCATCTTCGACCGTGATTTGCACCATCGTGGGATGGCTGGAGGCGCGCAAGGTGATGTTCCCTTTGGCATAGCGCAGGGCGTTGGTGACCAGATTCGCCAAGACTTGGGTCATGCGTTCGCGGTCAATGTGCGCCGAAGGGATCGGCGTAAGGGGGATATCAAGGGCAAGGGCGATGCCTTTTTCGGCGGCTGCTGGGTCGAAAGCGGCTTTGACCTGTTCGAGCAGGTCGCGCGCATCCACTGCCGAACGCATCAAGGGCAGTTCGCCCGCGTCTGCCAACGACAGCGTGCGCAGGTCATCGATCAGGCGTTGCAGTTGGATCGCTTCGCTATACATGGTCTCGAAGCGGGGGAGCGTGGGCTTCAGCGTGCCATCGCGCATCCCTTCGAGATAGCCCGTGATCACCGTGAGCGGCGTGCGCAGGTCGTGGGCGATGTCGGCGGTCATTTGGCGGCGCAGGTGGTTGGCGCGGGCGATTTGGGCGCTCATATCGTTGAAGGCGGTCGCCAACGCGCCTAACTCATCGCGCGTGCGCACAGTGACGCGCTGTTCGAGCGCGCCTTGCTTCATGGCAGTGACGGCGGAGGTCAGTTCGCGCAAGGGGCGGAGGAAGGTTCTGCTGAGCAATAGCCCGACGAGTGCCGACACCAAGACCGCGCCTATCACGCCGCCAACGAGAGCGCGGTTGGTTTGGCTGACATACACTTGTTCGCGCACATCCAGCACGGGCGCACCCCCCACTGAAACCAAACGGGCGATGACGACGTTATCGACCACGATGTCGGTGGCGCTGGTGATGCGGCGTTCGGGAACGAGGTCGCCGGTTTCAAAACTCGCGGCTTTAAAGATTGCCTGCCCGTCGGTGTCCACCAAGATAAACGGAAAACCCTCGGCGTTTAGGTCAACGAGGGGCGGATTGCCGCCATTGTTATTTTCCCAACCACCCTCACCTCCTTGCCCTCGTCCGCCCCCGCGCCGATTTGGACCCTTGCCGCCCTGATTGCCGTCTTGGTTGATGACGCTTTCAATGCCTTCCCACGAGCCATTGAGGGCATAGAAATTCGTGGCGAAAACGGCGATCCGCTCTTGGGATTGTTCCAAGATCAGGCGGTCGAACTCCCGCAGCGTGGTGACGTTGACGATCACGCCGACGAGGATGATCCCCATAACGCTGGTGAGGATGAGGGTGGCGATCCATTTGAAGCGGAGCGAAAGCGCAACGCGAACGGGCAAACGCATAGTGGGTGATTTTCTGCGCGGGGGACGCGCGCTTATTCGGAAGCGAAACGATAGCCGATGCCAAAGACGGTCTGAATATAGCGCGGATCGGCGGGGTCGGTTTCCAACTTGGCGCGCAGGTTGCGGATATGCACATCAATGGTGCGTTCCGACCCGTCGAGGCTGTCGCCTTTGAGCGCTTCTAGGAGGTCGAGCCGCGAATAAACACGTCCCGGCGATTCCATCAAGAACCGTAGGAGGGAGAATTCCGACGGTGTGAGGTCGATGCGCCGGTCTTCGGCGGTGATGATGCGCGTTTCGGGGTTGAGGACGACCGGTCCCGACCGCAGAACGGCTTCGACGGGGGCGTCAGTCGCGGTTTTTTCGGAACGGCGCAAGACGGCACGGATACGCGCCACCAATTCCGCCATGCCAAAGGGCTTGGTGACATAATCATCAGCGCCGAGTTCCAGCCCGATCACTTTGTCGGTTTCTTCGAGCTTGGCGGTTAAGAGGATGATCGGCGTGGCGCGCTCTTTGCGATAGACACGGATGAAATCGTAGCCGTCCATTTCGGGCATCATGATGTCGAGCAAGATGAGATCGGGGGTTTCATGACGGGCGACGAACAGTGCCTCGCGCCCATTGGACGCCGTGACGACGCGGTAATTGTTCTCGCTCAGATAATCGCGCAGCAAGATTTGCATGGACAGTTTGTCATCAACGACGAGCAGGGTTTTCATGAGGTTGGGAACGTGCCTTCAGTTTGCCAAATGAATCTTATTATAACGCGCAGATGTTCAAAAGTAATTTAGAACCGCGTCGCCTATACGCCGCTCTGCTCAGTCCTTTGATGTTTTTACAGACGTTTTTATAACCCCGATCACTCGTGATCGGGGTCGCCGTGTGGTGCGGTGATCATAAAGCCGTTGCCGTCGCCCATCATCGAATGGGTTTTCGCGTCAAAGAAGCGTTGCCCGTACACTTCCGGCGCGTTCGCCGCGCACAACGTCCCAAATTTCGGTTGGGCATAGGCAAGGTGGGTGGTGCCACGCGCCAAAATATGATGGGCGTTGGCGTCGTCGCCTTCGTAAGGGTAGCCGTGATTCCAAGGCACGCGCGAGCGGGCGTTGCAATAATGGCTGACGAACGCCCGACGCGAATAATCGGCGCGGTTGGCGTGCGAACGATGGAGGATATGCCCGCCGAAAAAGACCATATCCCCCGGCTCGGCTTCGACTTTAACCTCGGTGCCCGGATATTTCGCGGCAATCTGCGACAGCGTGTTTTTCTCGGTGTCGGGGTGGCTGGGGTTGCACATGGTGCCAATATCGCCCAGTAGGTGATCGCCTGTGTTGGTATAGCCGTTGCCGTCGGGATAGATCGGCTCATGCTGAGAACCGACGGTGAACCATAAACAACCGTTGTCCTCGGTGGCGGGGTCAAGCGCCAACCACGCCCCGCACAGTGTGTCCGGTTGAGTGGGGATATAGTATGAATCTTGATGATAGCCCTGCCCGGCTTGTCCCGGTTGTTTGAAGAACAACATCGTTTGCAGCGCCAAGACATCGGGCCCGATCAGCGCCTCTAGCACATCCACGATGCGCGGATGCAGCAGAAACCGTTCGTGAATTTCGAGCGCGCGATGCCCCATGTGCAGCCGTTCCCACACTTTGCGGCGTTCCACCAGCGGCAAGGACCTATCGACGGGCGGCAAACCGGGGACATGAAGCTCGCCATTGACCACCTGATCGCTGTGGGCATTCAACGCATCGACTTCCGCACGGGAGACGAGTCCTTTGACGACGAGATAGCCCTCGCGCCGAAAGCGCACATATTCTTCGACGCTGACCGAATAGGGTTGCACGGGCAGGACGCGGGTCGGCTGAAAAAGTGTCGTGTCCATTTCACATAACCTTTTATTGAAGACTCTTGATAGCTATAGTATGCCCCGATTTTTAAGTTTTGGTGCAATTTCTCGTTTTTGTGTCCACCTTTCCTATCCTACATTAGGATGAATTTACTTGCGTCGAATTTGTTCGGCGCTATGATGAACGTGAGGCAGTGATGCCAGTCTCTTTTATGGACGCGCGTTGCCTTATGGACTTTCCTACACGTCAGGAGCAATCCGATGCTTGAATCGATTCAAAAAAACGTGACATGGCGCGCTGTGTTGATCGCTGCGATTGCCGCCGGAACGGTGTTTATGGCGGTCAATATAGTGTTGACGACCCTCTTTTTTCAGATTAGCCCGACGCTGCTCGTGCGCTACACCGCTTCGTTGGTGATGGGCAGTGGGGTATTGACCGATACCAGTGCGCTCCCCTTGGTGATTGGCATGGGGGTGCATTATGGCTTGTCGTTGCTGTTGACGCTGGTCATCACGATTGTGATCCATCGGTGGGGCTTGCTGATGGGGGTGGTGGGGGGCGGCATCCTTGGCATAGCGATCTACTTCATCGATCTCTATGCCCTCACGACGTTCTTCCCGTGGTTTTTTGCCATCAACAACACGGCACTGTTTTTGAGCCATGTGTTGTTTGGGATGGTTGCTGGCGGTGTTTATGAGTTATTTGATCATTTTGATTTGCCCTTTCTCGCACAGGAAAAAGTCACATGAGCTATCGACGCGCCACTGGCGGCAGTGCCAGCCCCATCCGGTTGATCATCGGCGTCGTCATCGCCATTTTCGCCGTGATCTCTTATTTGGGGTCGCAGTCCTTCAATGAAGTGACGGGCGAGAACCAGTATTTGAGCCTAACCCCCGAACAAGAGATCGCGCTGGGCTTGCAATCCGTCCCCGCAATTGTGCAGGAATTTGGGGGCGAGTATCGCGATAGCGAGGTGCAAGCCGCTATCGATGCGATCGGTTTTGGGATCGTCGAAAATTCAGTAGCGCGCGATACCCCGTGGCAGTTTGAATTTACGGTGCTGGCGGATAACCAAACGATCAACGCCTTTGCGCTGCCGGGCGGGCAAATTTTTATCACGACGGCATTGCTGGCAGAATTTGATCGGGATGATCAGATCGCGGGGGTGCTATCGCATGAAATTGTGCATGTTTTGGCACGCCATAGCGCCCAACAAATCAGCAAGAGTAGTCTCACCAATGGTATTTTGGGGGCGGTCAGCGTCGCTTCGGGCGATGCCAGCGTGACCCAAACCGCCGCGATGGTCGGACAACTGATCAATATGAGTTATGGGCGCGGGGACGAACTGCAATCAGACAGCCTTGGCGTTTGTTTGATGATCGCGGGGGGCTATGACCCCGAAGGCATGATCGAGGTGATGGAAGTCTTGGCAGCGGCGGGTGGGGGCAGCAGCCAACCGGAATTTTTTAGCACCCATCCGAACTCAGAAAATCGTATCGCCACGATTCGCGAGGCGATTGCGAGCGCGCCGGAACGCTGCCCGTAGCGACACGCCGTGCCCGTGCCTCAAACCGGACACCGACGAAGGTGGGTGTCCAGTGGCGGCGTGTCACCGGGTGCCGATCACTTCTTGTTCCAACGAATCCTCGATGGTATTGATGGCTGTCGGTGCCAGCATCGATTGCAGTTCCGCATCTTGGGAGAGATCGATCCCCTGTTTTTCGGCAATCAAGGTCATCAGTTGGAGCAGTTTGGTGATCTCGCGTTCGGTGATCAAATCGACCTGAAGATCGACCTC
>JBBRTY010000041.1:0-22889 GCA_038248285.1 Aggregatilineales bacterium | reverse complement strand
GCAATGCCCGTCAACGCCCGCCCGCGTAACTGATGGGTCAACCAGCGCCCAAAGGCGACACTTTGATACCACGATACTGTGTCGCGCGGATAGTTGTCATACTGGGCAACCGGGCTGGACAGCGCCTGTTTTTTATAGTCGGCGGGCATCCCGTCCCACCAGCGATCGATTTCAAAGCCATCGGGCGCAGTTAGGAAGGTTTGAAACTGGGCATAGGTGATCAGGTACTTGGCGACGTAGAACGGTGCCACCGTGAATGCTTGCCCCTCAATCGTGATTTCACCACCCGGCTGGACGGGCAACCAATCGATCTGCGGCAGTCCATGCGCGTCCACCCCGACGCCCGAGCGCGGATCGCCGATACTTGCTAACCGTTCGCCGATTTGATGGCGGCGTCGGTGTGTGGTCGCGATGGAGTCGATTTCGCGCAGCAGACGCGCCTGCTCCGGCTCGACATAGGATTTAAGAGGCTCGGCGATTGTTTCTAACGCATATCCGAGGCTCGGCAACACCTTATAGAAAGTGACGAGCGCCTCGTGGAGGGGCTGAGGGGTATCTCGACCGCGATCCACCCACAGCTTGGCATCCCGTTCAACTTGGCGAAAGAACGCCAAATCGCCTTTGATCGTCGTGATCCAGTTCGCCAGCGCGTCCCACTGGCGCAAGATCGCCTCGTGCGCTACTTCCACACCGGTGAAGATCGGTTTCGCGGCATCAAGCGGGCGGATCGGCTCGTCACCGACGGGAGTATCGCGCCGATGACGTAAATAGGTGAGCAATTGCCCCTCGAACAACGCCTTGAAGTCGGGATGGATTTTGTAGGCATTCACGCCACCGGTATAGCGCCCATCGCTATCCTGAAATTGCTTGAAGAATTCCTCCACACGGTCGAATTGCTCATTCTTCTCATCCCGTTTGGGGTCTCTTTGGCTGACGAATGGTTCTTCGCTACAGCGATAGAGCCACACCGTCGGCTTGCGGACGCGCTGGTAGCCCTGCATCGCTTCCGAATATTCGTAATGCGTGCCGCTCAGGTATTCGCGTGCGTCCATCACCAGCGGCGATCCCATGCGCGACCAGAACAGCACCACCACCAGATCGCACGCCGATGGGAGTCTCATGTAGCTATCGACTGATTTTTGGGGGGTGTCGGTCACGGGCATGGGCAAGATGACGGCGGGATCATCCCACCGAAAGAGTCGCAAGATGAAATGACGGCTGAACTCGCCGCTGGCGTTGATCTTCTCGATCACGGTTTGCGCATCGTCCCGTTCTTGCGGCACATCACCCGGGGACGAAAGAAAAATCTTAAAGAGGATAGGATCGGTCACGGCAGTTTTCCGAGTCTAGGGAGGGGCGGATATTATCATGATAGATTGTACCCAATTTTCTGCTCAGTAAGGACGCGCATCCTGCGTCCGGCGCACGTTATGCCAGCGCTGCCCGCCACGCTGCAATCAGATGGGCGAGATCGCGAAAGATCACATCAGGCGCGGTGGCGTCCCCGTCGTCCATGTCGTCGGAATCCGTCACCCCGCTGAGGACAAGCGCCGTCCGCAAACCGGCAGCATTGCCCCCTGCAATATCGGTGGTCAGCCGATCCCCGATCATCAAGGTTTCGTGCGGGCGCGTGTCCAAAAAGCGCAGGGCGTCCTCAAACATCGGGCGGTGGGGCTTGCCGATAACCAGTGGTTCGCGATGCGCGGCGGTGCGTAATGCCGCTAGGATGCTGCCTGCCCCCGGCACCATGCCTTCGGGCACGGGCAAGGCGGGATCATCATTCGTGCCGATGAAGTCGGCACCCGCGCGCAGGCACAAGGTGGCGATCCGCAATTTGTCATAGGTCAGTTCGACATCCAAGCCCACCACAACCACTTGCGCATCTTTGTCCACAAGGACATAGCCCGCTGATTCTAACATTTGGCGCAGCCCCGCCCCGCCGATCATGTTGACGCGCGCCCCGGTGGGGTAATGGCTGAGCATATAGGTGATCGTGACCGTGCCTGACGTGAGGATTTGTTCGGGCACAACGCCCAAAATATCCATCTTGGCGAGCTTGCGCACATAATCCGCCCGTGTTTTACTACTGTTATTGGTGGCAAGAATCAGCGGGATACCCTGTTCGGTCGAGAAGGCGAACAAGTCGCTCAGCCCCGGCAGCGGCTCATCGCCTAACCACAAGACCCCATCCATGTCGCTGACAATGCCCTTGATGGAACGAAAATCGAATTCAGCCATTTGAGAAAACCCCCGTTTCGGTTGGTTCAACCCTTGTTGATGATTGGGCATTATAGCGCCCCGATGATAAAATCGAGCCATCATGCCGCCGGACACGCTGTCGGTGGGCATCAATATCGCGGACGCGCCGTTGCGCGTCCCTACTGTTAGGATGGGATGGATGCCTCGACCCAGTACCTTTTCAATTGTTGCTTACTCGCCCGAAGAAGATGCGTGGGGTGTTGCTGTGGCGAGTAAGTTTTTGGCGGCGGCGGCAGTCGTCAATTGGGCGCGGGCGGGGGCAGGCGTAGTTGCCACACAATCTTATGCCAAAGTGAGTTTTGGCGCGGATGGGCTTACCCTGATGCAAACGGGCTACACCGCCCAAGAGGCACTGACGCAATTGCTGGCTGAGGACGATCAGCGCGAGATGCGCCAAGTGGGGATAGTGGATCGCGAGGGCGGCGCGGCGGCGCATACGGGGTCGAAATGTTTCGATTGGGCGGGGCACATTATCGGCGAAGGGTTCACTTGTCAAGGCAATATCTTGGCAGGGGCGCAGGTGGTGGCGGCAATGGCGGACACGTTTAAGACCACCACTGGGGAACTTGCCAATCGTTTACTGGCGGCATTGATCGCGGGCGATGAGGCGGGCGGCGATAAACGCGGGAAGCAAGCGGCGGGGTTGCTGGTCGTTAAAGCCGGGGCTGGGTATGGTGGCGATAATGACCGCTATCTCGATTTGCGAGTGGATGATGACCCAGAACCAGTACGGCGTTTGTCCGGCTTGGTGACGGCGCACCACTTGTTTTTTGGCTCCCCGCACCCAGCAGATCAAGTGCCGATTGATGAGGCGTTGGCACGCGAATTGCAAGCGATGTTGCGCTCACAGGGGTATACCCAACGAGAACCGGATGGGGTGTGGGATGAGGACACGATCCAAACTTTTGATGCCTTCATCGGCAACGAGAACCTCGAAGAACGCTGGCGTGGTCAAAATCCGCGTGTTTTTGATCGGGTGGCTTTGGCATATCTGAGGCAGCGATTCCCGCAAGCGTGAACGCGCTGCTGAAATTGCTTACGCGCAGGGCGCGCTCCACAGCCATGATTCGATGGTGGCGGATGGTCGGGGTTGCGTGCCTACTTTTGCTCGGCGCGGCATTGCGGAGTGGGGCATTAGTGTCCCCCAACACACTACACCCCGATGAGGCATTTTTTAGCACCTTTGCCCGCAATGCGGCGTTGCAAGGCGATTGGTTGCTGCACGGTGATCTCGATAAGCCACCGTTGGCGATCTATGGCATCGCCTTGTCGATGATGTTCTTTGCCGCCCAACCGATCAACGGCGTGTTGGACTTCAGTGCCGCGACGGGGGAATTTGCCGTTCGGCTCCCCTCATTTTTTGCCCATGTGATCCTGATCGCCTGTGCCTATAGCATCGCCCGGCGGCTGTTTCAGAATCGCTATCGGGCATGGGTGACCGCATTGTTGGTCGCCTGTTCACCGCTCTTGATCGTCTACAGCGCGACAGCGTTCACCGATGGGATGATGCTGTGTTTGGGCGCGTTGGCGTTGCGGGCGGCAGCAGGTGGATATTGGGGATGGGCAGGGGGTTGGTGTGGCTTGGCACTGCTTGCCAAACCTCAAGCGCTGTTTCTGCTGCCGCTCATCTTGCTGTTCTTATGGCTGAGCGGATCGATCCGCGTTGCACAGGGGATGCGTTTCGCGATGGCAATGGGGGCATCGTTCATCGCCTTGCTTTTGTGGGATGCGGCACGTCAGCAACCGACTTCGTTATTGGCGTTGGTGGCTGCGCATAACGATCCCGCCCGATTGCTTCGCGATGATGAGCTGGTGCCGCATAGCGAAGCATGGGTGGGGTTTATCGCCGCTTTTTGGGGCATAGCGACCTTGCCGCTGCTGTTTATTTCTGTGATGCTGAGTCATAGAATCCGCCAGTCGGTACGCCAACGACTCCAAGAGCGCGTTTTACTGCTCTATGGCATCGGTTATATCAGTCTACATGGGTTGTTCGCCTTCAACACCTATAGCCGCTATGCGCTGCCCTTGGTGCTGCCGTTGGCATTATGGGTATCCCGTTCCTTTGTCGTTGCCCCCCTGTTGATGATGCCGATCCTAGGTCGGTTGTCACAGGATCGGCAAAAGGGTGTCACCCGCGTCTTGCAAATGGGTATATTGGGCGTTGTGGTGTGGGTGGCAGTTTATGGACAGGGGGTCTCGTTCCCCCAGTCGAATGATCGGCTTGTGGGGTGGGCTGGCTTGCGCGAAACGGCGCAGTATTTGAATGAGCAACCCGTCGCGACGGTCATTTATGATCGCTGGTTGGGGTGGGAACTCGGTTTTTATTTAGGGGCATGGACGGATAAGCGACGGGTGTACTACCCCACGCCCCAGATGTTGGCAGAGGGGGTAGACGCCTTACAAGACTCAGCGCCGCGTTATTTTATCGCGCCCCAAACTGAGCCAGTGGCGCTGTGGGCGGCGGCATTGGCTCAGTTTGGGCACTGCCTTGAAGTCGAAATGATATTCGACGAAATTGTCCTCTATCGGATTGATCGTCCTAGCTATGCGGTCTGCCTACCCGCAGGAGTTCCTGCACAATCGATACTAAATTATTGGCAATATAGGGCTTGGTCAGATAACGATCCGCCCCAGCGCTTAAGGCGATATTGATTTGATCTGCGTCAATTTGTGCCGACAGCACCAGCACAGGGATATGATCATAGATGGGTTGATTGCGGATCTGGCGCAAAAAATCAATCCCGCTGACTTCGGGCAGCATCACATCAAGGATCAGCAAGTCTGGTGTCGGGTGTGCCCTTAAAATGCGATCTGCTGATTTGATGTCTACAGCAGTTTTTATGTCGGTTCCTAAACGCGCAAGGATGACCCGTACCAATTGGAGGAGTTCTAAGTCATCATCAACGACGAGAATGGTTCTTTTTTCGTTACCCACAGACTTCACCTTTTTCGCCGTCACATACTCTCATTAATGATACCGCATTCATGAAATACAAACTAAATTGTAGCGCAATTCCAACGAAAATTGTAACCTAGGACGCGCTCTCTGGATTGCGCATCTAGTTTAATAGGTGTATTCTCGGTTATTGTTCTCGGCAACTTTTTAGGAGTGGGTTCCTTGATTCATCATCCTTTTAAGCGGCGTCCCTTGTGGCTTTATTCCCTGCTGAATGTTGCCTTGCTGCTCATGCTGGCGGGGTGTTTTCGTTCGGCGAGTGACGAGCCGTCCGCAACGCCCGCCGATACTGGTATTTCGGCGGAATCTGCGCCGACGACTGCGGGCGACGCTTTGCCGCCAATCACTTTAATTGCCCCTACGGACATGGGCGCAACGGTTGATCCCGGTAATCCGGTTCTATTGCCCACGAATGATCCGAATCTGCCCGCTAATCTTAATGGTAGTCCAGAGCCGATCATGACGTTAGTGACCCTCGCCCCGGCGACCGTAACCCCCGAACCGCCGACGCAAATCCCCTCCGCGACGGTTGCCTTACAGGTGATCACGCCGGGCATATCGTTAGGCTTGCTAACCCCCGATGCAACACAACTTCCGACCCGCACCCCCGAAGCAGAGGGGACGGATGAACTTGGCGGTTCGACCGTGAGCAGCGACCCAGAAGGGGTGAGCGTCTTGACCGAGGAGTGCGTGTATATCGTGGTTTCTGGCGATAGCTTGTATGGCATCGCAGTCAAAGAGGACACGACCGTTTCTGACTTGCGCTTAGCCAATCCTGATTTGGTCGGAGACCCGCCTATTTTGCAGATTGGTGAAGAATTGCAATTGCCAGCGTGTGTGCCGGAATTGATCGGCGAGGATACCGACGACCCCGAAGCGACAGAGGAAGCCACTTTGACCGCGCCCGAAGGCGGAGAGATTTATATTGTGCGTTCTGGGGATGTGTTGGGGGCGATTGCCAGCCGTTATGGGGTGTCGATCAATGCCATCATCCAAGTTAATGATTTGACTAATCCTGATCAGTTGAGCATCGGTCAAGAGTTGATCATTCCGCCGCGTAATTAGCGCATAAACGCCACCCCCTAGCGTGAAATGCTGTTCGCGCTAGGGGGTGGTTTTGTGCTGGTCACTCCCGATTTCGGTTCCTCTTTTTATGCGTGTTTATGGGATCGACGCTGCCCAGATCGTCAGGTCATCAAAAGTGACTTCGAGATCGCCGTCTGCGACTACGCCAGCTGCTAACCCCGCATATCCGCGTAAATAGCGCGAGTCGTGGGTTTCGGCGATGAATTCGCCATTGATGTACAGTGCTAAATAATCGCCGATACAGACGGCGCGCATTCGGTTGATCGCCTGATTGGGGCGGATGGCGCTTGTCGCCGTCCACGGGATAAGGGCATCGATTTCATCAGCGGCACCGCGCCGAATGGTGTAATGTCCGTCGCCACTAATCAAGAAATAATAGCCGTTGCCATTGTCGGTAGGCGCGGCGCGGCACAGAATACCGTAGGCGTTATCGCGAAAGGTACTTAGTTGCGCCGTCTCGATCTCGATCACGACATCGGTATGGATAGTCCGGTTTAGCACCCAAACGAAGCCACCATCCCATGCCAGGGCGCGATAGACGTTGTTGACGATTTGAAAATCCACTTTTTGCTCTGGGCTGACATAATTTTGCCAAATGTAGGACTCCGAAAAATCTTCCCGCTGGAGGACTTCAATCAATGTGAACGGCGGGGGAACATCGGCACGGCAGCCGCTAAAGAATAGGGCAAGGCAAACGATCATGATGGACAGTGGTCGGGTCTTCAAGTGGTTTCACATCCTACTCTGGGGTGATGCGACGGGCAGCCCTATTCCCTAATTTTGGGCAGTTGTCTAGCTGTAAAGGCAGTTGCCCTATCGACGCTTCGTTGTATAATCCAGTAATCCTTGTAGCGAGATAAACCGCCCGTAGTAAACAAGCGAAGGCGTTTTTTTCCATGATAGAAGTTATAATCGATACCATTCGTGCCAGCTTGATGTCGCAGTATCGCGTCGTCATTCTCAAAGATATTAACAGCGACCGTTATTTACCCATCTGGATTGGTCCATGTGAAGCAGATGCGCTCACGATGCACCTCCAAGACGGGGTGCCCCAGCGCCCTTTGACGCATGACTTGTTGAATGGTGCCATTCAAGAATTGGGCGGGCGCATTGTCCATATTTTGATCAGTGATTTGCGGCAAGATGTGTACTATGCCCGGATCGTGGTCGATGTCAACGGTCGGCAGATCGAAATTGATGCGCGTCCTAGTGATGCCATCAATGTCGCGGTGCGCGCAAAAGTGCCTATATTTGTGGCTGACGTGGTGATGGAACGTCACGCGATTGAGCCTGAAGAAGATGTTGAGCAGTTGATCAGCCGGGCGAAACCCGAAGCCGAAGAAGATCGGTTGAGCGCCTTCAAGGATTTTGTGAATACGCTCGATTTGGATGATCTCGACGACGAAGAAGAGTAGCCTACCAGCCGCGCCGAGTCCACCACCAATTGAATTCGTTTTGCGTTTTGCTGTCGTAACCACGACCCCAGCGAACGCGATCATGTGATACGGCGCACTAGCACCATCAATGCGCCGTTTTTTGTCGATACTAGAAGTGGTGCGAACCAGCGATGACTGACCGTCAACAACCGCTTGCTGAGGGATTGGCACCGTTTAGCCAAGAAGCAGAACAAGCCGTGATCGGCGCTGTTTTGGTGAATGCGGATATCTTTTTGACACTTGCCTCGTTTTTGCGGAGCGAGGATTTTTATTTTCTACGGAATGGCTACGTCTGGGACGCCTACCGACGCATCAGCGACCGCAACGAACGTATTGATTATGTGACCGTTGTTGATGAATTGCGGGCGTTTAGCGTGCTGGACGAGATCGGCGGCACGAATTATCTGCTGATGCTGGCAAACAATACCCCCAGCGCTTATCATGCCGAGTCTTACGCCCGTTTGGTGGAACGGTCTGCCATTCGGCGTCGTTTGCTGACGGCTGCCGACGAGATCAAGGCAATTGCCCGTGATGAACAACTCGCCACCGATCAAGTGGTGGCAGAGGCAGAACGGCGGCTGTTCAAAGTCACCGAACTGAATACTCAGCGCGATATCATCCCGATGCGGACTGCCATCAACACCACCTTTGAGCGGATAGAATATCTATATCAGCATCCCGATGAACCGATGGGGCTGCCGACCGGTTTCAAGGATTTTGATAAGATGATGGGTGGCTTGCAACGCAGTGATTTACTGATTTTTGCGGGGCGTCCGGGCATGGGTAAAAGTAGCTTCTTGCTGTCCATGGCGCTTAATTCTGCCGCCCGCTATAACGCCCGTATCCTCATCTTCACGCTCGAAATGGGCTATGAACAAATTGTGCAACGCTTGTTGTCGATGGAAACGGGCATCAACACCCAGAAAATGCGTACTGGGCAACTGACCCCGCAAGAATGGACGAAATTTGTCCATGCCACTGGACAGCTCGGCAATTTGAATATCTTCATTGATGATACTCCGTCGCTGACGCCGATCCAGATGCGCACGAAATGTCGCCGTATCGCCCATGAACACGGGCTAGATTTGGTGATCCTCGATTATATTCAGCTCATGAACGGCGGCGGCACCTTTGAAAACAACCGTGTTCAAGAAATCAGCTACATCAGCCGTAGCTTAAAAGAATTGGCGCGGGAATTAAATGTGCCGTTGTTCACGGCGGCGCAGTTATCGCGCGCGGTTGAACAGCGTCAAGACAAGCGCCCGCAATTGTCGGATCTGCGCGAGTCCGGTTCTTTGGAGCAGGATGCTGATATTGTGGCATTTTTGTATCGCGATTCGGTCTACAATGAATTGAGCGAGTCGCCCAATAAAGCCGATGTCATTGTCGCCAAACATCGTAATGGTCCGACCGGCACGATCTCGCTTTATTTTGAAGATTCGCTCACGCGCTTCTCGGATTATAAAACGCAAACTGTCGATCTCGGCGCGCGAGGGTAATCATCGTCATGACCGGTACTTTTTCTGGATTTCATCCCACGTTGACGACGACAATTGCACTCTATGAAGCCTTTTTCACGGAGGTGTTGCCTTTCATTGAGGATACCGATGAACTGAAAGTCACGCTCCACGCTTTCCGAGCGTTGCACCAGCGTGAAGGCTTGATGCGGTATTTGCTGCTCAGCGATTTTTCGACAGCGGCGCTATTCCCTGATGCCGAGGATGGGCAAGGGCGCGTAGAGCGCGGTTTGCTGCGCGCCCTTGCCCGTCAGACGTTCTTGATGGAGGTTGTTGAGGTGGCGGGGCGCAAACAAGCCCTCTACTTCCTCAATGACCACGACGGACGCACAGCGGCGGCACAGGTACGCACCTTGCAATGGAAACTGATCTATGGGGAACGTCCGGTGGAAATATTGCCCCCGCGTCCCAATATTTATCGGCTGTACGAGCAAAATATCGGCGCGCTCACGCCGATGATCAGTGAAGAATTGACCGCTGCTCAAAACGAATTTCCAGAATTATGGCTAGAAGAAGCTATGCGGATTGCGACCGCCAGCAATAAGCGAAGCTGGCGTTATATTCGCGCCATCCTTGACCGCTGGCAAAAAGAAGGTAAACAGTATGAGACCTCTGCGAGACCTGCTGCCCAAGAACGACGAGTCGCGCGTGACCCCTCTGATTTCATCATCGAGTAATTTTGACGCGATGGACTTCCAAGATGACCCCTGCGCGCTGTGTGGGCTGTCCCCATCTTTTTGTGGTGGCTTGGGGTTTGTGCGCCTTGAGGTGCCGGTCGAAGACCCTCGTTTTGGCAAGCCCGTCCGGTGTCAAAATTATCGTGTGACGGCGGACGAGGCGCGGATTCAGAAATTGCGCGACCTTAGCCATCTTTCGACCCACGAGGGCAAGCGGCTCGAAAACTTTCGCGCGGATTTGCCGGGCTTGACCCCAACGCAACGCAGTTCATTAGTGGTCGCGCTGCAAGCCGCCTACGATTTTGCCGAGTCTTGTGAGGGCTGGTTGTTGATTACCGGCGGGATGGGAAGCGGCAAAACGCATCTCGCCGCCGCGATTGGGCATGTGCGTGTGGAGCGGGGCGACCCCGTAATCTTCATCACCGCGCCTGATTTATTGGATCACCTGCGCAGTACGTATGGTCCCACATCCGAACTCGAATATGATGACTTGTTCGACCGGTTGCGGCAGGTGCCGCTGCTGATCATTGACGATTTGGGGTCCGAAAATCCGAGCGCATGGGCGCGCGAAAAACTATATCAACTGTTTAATCACCGTTACAGCCTTGCCTTGCCGACCATCGTCACCACCAATGTGGAATTGGATGTAATGGACGCACGACTGCGCAGTCGCTTGATGGATATCACGTTGGTACGGCAGGTGTCCATCGCGGTGCCCGATTATCGTAACGGGCAGGTGAGCTATCAAAACCAAATTTCCGATCTGATGATCTATACTGAAATGCGTTTTGAAAATTTCGATGTGCGCACCCACGCCACTGCCGAAGAGCAGCGCAATTTATTAGAAACGCTGGAAGCCGCGCGCGTCTATGCCCAGCGTCCCCAGCGTTGGCTGGTGCTGATGGGCAAGCATTATGGGTGTGGTAAAACACATCTCGCCGCTGCCATTGCCAATACTGTGCATGATCAGGGGGGGAGTGTCATTTTCGTCACGGCGGCTGATTTGCTGGATAAATTGCGGCGATCCTATTCCTCGTCGGCTGCGAATCCATCGGATGATATTTTTCGCTTAGTGCGCGATTGCGAATTATTGGTCTTGGATGATTTGGGCGCACAGAATGAGACCAATTGGGCGCGGGAAAAATTATTTCAACTCCTCAATTATCGGTATGTCACCGCCCGCCCGACCGTGATCACGACAGGTGTGAAAGAGCCATCCGATTTGGATGCGCGCTTGGTCACGCGCTTGATGGATCAGCGTCAATGTACGATCCGACGCATTATTGCGCGGGATTATGCCAGCCGTATCTATAACAGGACTTTCTGAGGATTTACGAGATCATGAATGCGCGTGATGCCGCCCCGCTTACCATTGCTCCCTACGCACGGCGTTATCGCCACGCAGTTCGCGATTTAATGTTCCGTAGCTATCGTGTTCACAGTCATTTGGATTGGCATGAAAGTGAGGAATGGCTAGAAACCGATCAATACCCGATTCAATTGGCATTTTATGGTGACCGTTTGGTCGGCTTTATCGCCATGTCCAAGCCGTTGGGGGGCACTTCGTGGGTGCGGCTGGCAGTGTTGAGTGATCAAGCCGATGGCACCACCGTCTTGGGGGGATTGTGGGCGGAGATCACCCGTGAATTGCGGCAGTACGGCGTGACGAAAGTCGCCATCTTGATCAACCCCGATTGGATCCTCAGCTATCTGCGCTCATTCCAGTTCAAGCCAGCGGAAGAGATCATCACGCTGATTCGCCCCCAAATTGCGATCCCTGATATGCCCTTGGTGGAAGGCATCTCCCTACGCTTGATGCGCCGCGAAGAAGTGGCGGCGATCACCGCTGTGGATCAGTATGCCTTCGCCCCGCCGTGGCAGATGGATGTCAGCGAACTACGCCAAGCGGAAAAAATATCTGCCTTGGCGACGGTGGCATTGTATGAGCATGAGATTGTCGGCTATTCGCTCTATACCATCACGATGGAAGGTGCCCATTTGGCACGGTTGGCAGTTTTGCCAGCGTTTCAAGGGCGTGGGGTCGCCAGCCTCATCCTCGTTGATGCCTTACAGCGGTTTATGCGGCGCAGTATCTTGAGAATGTCTGTGAATACACAAGGCACCAATGTGAGATCGCAACGGTTGTATTTGCGCTATGGTTTTGCCCGCAATGGCTATGATCTCCCCGTATGGATGTTGGATTTATGAGGGCGCGGCTAGGGCAAGAATCAGCGCACGGTCAGTAGGGCGTCGCGGTACGCGGATGCCTCTTGGGTCAAGAGTCCAGTATTTAATTGAATCATGATGTTTTCGTGGAAATAGGTGTAAACGACATTGCGACGGGTATCGGAATTACCCAGTAGTTGTTCAATATAGGCTTCCCACGCGGCGCGTTGTTCTGGAGTCGCAAAAATAATGACTTGTCCGCCGGCAGGGGCGATGCGCTGAATTTCAAACAAATAGCGATCTTGGAAGTCGCGCGGGGCTTCACGGGCGACGGTTCGATCTTGCTCGAAACCGCTCACGGCTAAACCTGCCCGCGCGAAGGCGTTAAATACATCTTCTACCTTAAAGCGATTGTAGGGCAATGGCGTCGGTTGGGGCGGATTTAGTGAATCGCAAGCAGTTAAAAAGATTGCCAGAACGAGCAGCACAAGGTATCGTTTGTTCATCTTATACATTCCCGACAGGTTCCCGCAGCACACAGCGCGAAAAAGGGTAAGTGATCATGACTGTAATATATCACGATGAGCACGGCGATCTGAGTGTCTTGTCCGGCAAACGGGTGGCAATCATCGGTTATGGCAATATGGGGCGACCTGTTGCTCTAAACCTGCGCGATAGCGGGGTCGAAGTCTTGATCAGCGAACCTAATGCCGAAAAGCGTGCCCTTGCCAGTGCGGACGGGTTTGCATGTTGGGAAATCGCGGATGCGGTGCGCCAAGCTGCGATCATCATGCTGCTGCTGCGCGACGAGGCGATGCCGCGTGTGTATCTCGATTCAATCTCCCCCCATTTGCAACGTGGGCAAGCGCTTTTGTTCAGCAGTGCCTATAACCTGACCTTTGGATTTATTGAAGCGCCACCGTTCATTGATGTGGGGTTGGTTTCGGCGCGAACGTTTGGTACGGCAGTGCGCGAACGTTTTGTGGAGGGGGTCGGCTATACCAGTTTTGTCGCTGTTGCTCAAGATTCCACACGTCAGGCGTGGGCGGTGGTGTTGGCGGTGGCGAAGGCGATTGGCGCATTACGCGGTGGGGCAGTCGAAGTCCGGTTTGAGCAAGAAACCGAACTCGATTTGTTTCTCCAACAAGCGGTGTTGCCGTTATTTCATCGGGTAGTGACATCGGCTGCGCAATTATTGTTGTCGGCGGGGTATCCCGCTGAAGCCGTGTTTACAGAATTGTATTTATCAGGCGAAACGTCGGATTATTTACGATTGGCGTCCCAGCATGGACTGAATACGGCGCTTGATCTGCAATCATTGCCCGCCCAATATGGCACGCTCAGCCGTTATGAGCGCTTGAATAGTGCCCAATTGGAACGCTTGATGGAAATATCGCTGGAAGAAATCCGCACAGGCAAATTTGCGCAAGAATGGGCGCGTGAATACGAAGCGGATTATCCGCGCTTACGGCAAATGCAGCGGGCGCGCCACACGATGGAAATGTGGGAACTGGAACAACAAACGCTCGAATTACTCCATCCTGAGGCACTGAATGATGATGATTGATGGTGGTTGGCGATCCTTGGGTCTAGGGATCACACTGTGCTTGAAATCAGGTAAACTGATGGCGATATTGGGTGGCGACCGGCTGTGCCGCCACAGAGACGAAGGATTTTAGGAATGACGAAGCAAAAAGCAAAATCGAGAACGAAACCGAGAGCAAATGCCCGAACGAGTCCGAAAGCGAGTCCTGCCATGAATAACAGACCATCGCCCAAGGCTGAGCAGCCCAAAACCCTTGCTGGTTTGACAACGAACAACTTGCTGGTCATTGGTGCAGCGGTTGCCGCTTTGATCATCATTGTGGTGATCATCGTGCAATCAAGCAACACCCCGCCGGTTGCCACCAATGAGAGTATCGCTTCATCGGGAGGCACCGGTAGTTGTGCAGCACTCCTCGAAACTTATCAGGCGGGGGATATGACCACCACCGCCAGTGGCTTGCAGTATCGGGCATTGGTGGAAACAGGCGGCGAAAAACCGACCCCAACCAGCCGAGTGACAGTGCATTATCGTGGTTGTTTGCTCAATGGGCGTCAATTTGACAGTTCCTACGATCGTGGACAGTCGATTAGTTTTTCCCTCAATGGGGTCATTCGGGGTTGGACGGAAGGGTTGCAATTGATGGGGAAGGGGTCGAACTTTATCTTCTATATCCCCACAGAATTGGCATACGGTGCGAATCCGCCCACGCCCGATATTCCCGCCAATGCACCCTTGTTGTTTGAGGTGCAATTGCTCGACTTTTAGACACCGATCCAATGCACTCTGATGGTATAGATCATGCTTTTCAAAAGGGGATGGAAACGATGACTCAAGGAAATCCAGCCGCAAATACGGTTGTGCAATACAATGCTGGTGGCATGACAACTACTGCCAGCGGGTTACAATATAAAGCTTTTCGGGAAGGCAGCGGGGCGAAACCGAGCGCCAACAACACCGTGACCGTACATTATCGGGGGGTGCTGTTGAACGGCACTCAGTTCGATAGCTCGTATGATCGCGATGAAACGATCTCATTTCCGTTGCGTGCCGTCATTGCAGGTTGGACGGAAGGCTTGCAGTTGATGGCACCGGGGGCGCACTATTTGTTTTACATCCCGTCGAAATTGGCATATGGCGCGCGCGGCGTGCCGGGGGTCATCCCGGCAGATGCACCGCTATTATTTGAGGTCGAACTGATCAGTTTCGAATAAATCAGCGGTTGCCGTGAGTTATGGGGCATGAACCGTCATGCCCCATAAACCTGAGCATTGCCTGACGAAATTTTAGGAAACAATATTTTTTGTGCGTTAGATAATGAGCTTGGATAGGATGAGTGATGCTTTCTGAGAATGCCTATGTGTCCATTGCGCCTGATTTGCGGATCTGCCGCCTGCTTAATGGGATGTGGCAGGTTTCGGGCGCTCATGGAGCGATCAACCCCGTTGCTGCTTTGCAAGATATGATGAATTATCATCTGGATGGTTTCACAACGTGGGATTTGGCGGATCACTATGGTCCTGCCGAAGATTTCATCGGCATGTTTCGGCATAAATTACAGGTGGAACAAGGCGACGCTGCATTGGTCGAGACTCGAGCCTTCACCAAGTGGGTGCCCCGTCCAACCCGCATTACGCGCCAAATGGCGGAAGAAGCGATCAACGCCGCTTTAAGCCGCATGAAAGTTACGACGTTGGATATGGTGCAATTTCATTGGTGGGATTATAGCAATCCCGCGTATCTTGATGCTTTGAAGCATTTGTCTGATTTGCAAGCCGAGGGCAAGATACGGCATTTAGGGCTGACTAATTTTGACACCGAACGTCTCGAACAGATCGTTGGGCAGGGCATCCAGATCGTCTCGAATCAAGTCCAGTTCTCGATCATTGATCAACGCCCGCTTGTTAAAATGGCGGCGTTTTGCGCCGCGCATGATATTGCCCAGTTGACCTATGGCACTTTTTGCGGGGGCATGTTGTCCGCCGATTACCTGCATGAGCGCGAACCCTCGGCGGGCATGTTGACGACCGCCAGCTTGCGCAAGTACAAATACATGATCGACTCTTGGGGCGGGTGGGCGCTGTTTCAACAACTGCTGATGCAACTTCGCAACCTTGCCCAAAAGCATCAGGTGAGTATTGCCAACGTGTCAGCACGCTATATTCTGGATCAACCTAGTGTCGCGGGGGTCATTGTGGGGGCGCGCTTAGGGGAACGCCAACATCGGGCAGAGAATGCGCGCGTGTTTGACTTTAACTTGAGCGCTGACGATATCGCATCGTTGCGTGCTATCACCGATCAGGGAAAAGATTTGTTCCAATTGATCGGCGATTGTGGGGATGAATATCGTCATTAAAGGGCATGGCTCATCCGTAGGGGCACGATGGTTATGCTCCTACGGATGTTTTTCCCGCCGGACGCGCCGTTGCACGTCCCTACTTTGCGCTTAAACGATTGTTTCGATAGTGCCCGCTGGTTCGTTGACAGGGAAGCGCAGCACGCGAAACACTTCCGCAAATTCGACGCCGGCTTCCTTGCCATTGGCAGCATCCCACCCTCGAATCATGTCACTGACGCTGGCATCCAATTGGGAACTGTGTAAAAGCAGTGATTGGATTTTTTGCTCGATATAGGGCGTGACATCGACGGCGATGTTGGGCTTTTCGCTCAGAGTCACATAAAGTTCGGTGACATGATGCGGCTCCAACCCTTCCGCCAGCAGTTCTGGGAAGATCGGGCGGGTTTCGGCACTGGGGAAAACGGCGTAGAGTGTCGCTTCTCCGGTCGCGCGATGATCGGGGTGATTGATGTAATCGAATTGTTCTGACGACAGCAAGACCGAAGTTGGATCCATCAACACCACGCGGTTGGGGCGGACATCGCGAATGATGCGTGTTAATTGACGCCGCAGGTCGATAGTGGCTTCGAGGGCACCATCGGGATAGCCCAAAAAGCGCACATCTTGCACGCCGACCACTGCCGCCGCCTCGATCTGCTCGGCTTTGCGCCGCTCGATCAACTCAGCAATATTGACATTCGGGTCGTTGCTGCCCGCCGATCCATCGGTGACGATGCAGTATACGACCTGTGCACCGGAGGCTGTCCAATGCGCGACGCTGCCGCCAGCGCCAAATTCAACGTCATCAGGGTGTGCGACGACAATGAGGATACGGAATGGTTGAGTGAGTGTTGGTTCTAGTTGAAGCATGATGAAACCCCCTTTAGGGACATTTTATTGAAGTGACTCGACCTCGGGAAATTGGCGCAACACGGAGAAGAAAAGATTGCGATAGGCGTAGGCATCTGCTTCGGTAACGCCTTCAAAGCGCAGGCTCAACACGGGTTCGGTATTGCTGGCGCGTAACAGCCCCCAACCCCGTTCAAAACGCACGCGCAAACCGTCCACGCTGATCGTTTCGCCTTGTCCTTCGAGCGTTTGCCGGGCGCGATCAATGACCTTTTGCTTGATATCATCGGGGCAGTGCGGGCGATATTCGGGTGTGCTGAAGAGGGTGGCGATTTGCCCATTCAGTTTGGACAACGGAATTTGCACCGCACCTAGAAGGCGTAACAGGCGGGCAGCGGCAAAATAGGCATCGTCAAAGCCATAATAGTTTTCGCCGAGGAAGATGTGCCCGCTCATTTCGCCACCGAGGAGCGCTCCGGTTTCGACCATTTTTGCCTTGACGAGGGCATGACCGCTTGCCCACATAATGGGAACTCCCCCCGCACGGGCGACCTCATCGAAAAAGACTTGGCTGGTCAAGACATCGGCGACGATGGATGCCCCCGGCTGACGCATCAAAAGATCGCGCGCCAACAATGCCAAAATGCGGTCAGCGGTGATGATCTCCCCATTTTCATCGACGACTCCTATACGATCCGCATCGCCATCGAAAGCAATGCCAAGATCGGCGTGGACTTCAACGGTTTTTTTCGCAAGTGCCGCCATATTTTCTGGCACTTGGGGATCGGGCTGGTGATTAGGATAGTTGCCATCGGAGTCGCAGAATAACTCGGTGACTCGGTGCCCCCATGCGCGTAACAAGCGCGGACCAAAATAGCCCCCGGTGCCGTTACCGGCATCAACGACGACATGCAGTGAGCGGGGCATCCGGAGGCGTGGCACGACATCTACCATATAATCGACAATCGGGTTGTTCTTGATCTTGATGGTGCCCAAATCGCCATCAAAATCATCGGTTTGGATGAGTTTTAACAGCCCTTGCAGTCCATCACCGTAGAGGTTGCGCGCCCCGACGCAAAGCTTTACCCCGTTTTGCTCCGGCGGCAGGTGGCTCCCTGTGATCATGACGCCGCCGGCATTGTCATGTTGGACGGCATACCAATACAAGATCGGCGTAGACGCCATGCCGATACGCAATACGTTGCAACCGCTGGCGCTTAAGCCTTCAACGAGGGCATTTTCTAGCGCGGGTGAGGAATGACGGTTATCGCGTCCGACGATAACCTGTCGTTTGCCTTCGACCCGAAATAGCGTGGTACCGAAGGCGCGTCCGATCAAATAGGCGCTTTCGGGGGTCAATTGGACATTATCGCCTTGCGCGCGTCCGCGTATATCGTATTTTTTGAATAGCTTCGCGTCAATTGGTGCCATAAAAATTGCTCTCTGTCTCGTTAGGTGGGTGAGGGCGCAAATTTGCTCGGTGAGTCTGCAATCATCTATCCCACTGTCGAAAGCGGGGACGGATTAGGTGAGAACGTCATTGTCGTCAATGACGATCAATTCTTGTTTAAGATAGGTTCGCACGCCATTCTTGACATCGCGCTGAACATGTACGCCTGGACCGACTTGGGCGCGTTCGCCAATTTTGACGCCTGGCATGGTCATGACATCGACCGAAAGAAATGCGCCCTGCCCGATGATCGCCCCCAATTTGTCGCGTCCGGTGTTCAGTTTGCTGCCCTTCACGCTGCTGGAGACCAAGCCTCGATCAATGCGTAAATTGGCGGTAGTGCAGCCCGCCGAAAAGTTGACGTAGGGCGCAAAGACGGAGTCTAACACACGACAGGCGTGCATATCACAATGGGCAGCGACATAACTGCGGGCGACCTCGGTGGTGAAGCCGACATTGGAATGATCCAAGACCATTGAGTTACGCACCAGCGCATTATTGCCGACGATGGTATGCGCCCCAATGTATGCTGGTCCAACGATGGAGGCACCGGGGAACACCTTTGCGCCTTCACCGATAAACACGTTGCCGATCAAGGTAGCGGTTTTGGCGATAAAGGCATTGTCGGCGACGTGCTGCCCGTCGATTTGAGCGAGGAAATAATTCATCACGTCAAGGACATGCCACGGAAATTTGAGGGCATTCCATGCGCCCCGATAGGCGACGACGCGATAGACCTGTTCTTTCATTAGACGATCCATCGCCCGTTCATAATGATCATCGGCGGGGTTGGTGCTGGCATATTCTTGCCGCAGGGTTTCAAACAAATTCGTCGAACTGCTGTGGATGTGGGCAACGATATTGACGAGGTTACTGGGGCGGTTTTCGGCACCGGGTTTTTCGATGATGCCCGTGATCACGTTGTCCGCGCCGACAATTAGGTAACCGCCGGGGAAATATGCTTCCTGTTCATAGCCCGCTAGATAGGTGGCGCTAGGGTCGGCTTGATGCGCAGCCAGCAGATCGACATGCAATTGATCCTCGACCACATCATGAACCTGCACCACGTAAATAGCGCGATCTTGCTGGATGAGGAGGGCGGCTTGCAAAAGCGCGTCACCCATCCCTTTGGCGATGGGTTGTACGACAATTTGTACCGAAATTTCGGGGAATTCGGCGGCAAAGGTGCGGAGTTCGGTTTCGTTGTCAGGATTGGCGACGATGATCACATCTTGAAGCCCCAATTGTGCGTAACGCTTCAATTGGCGCAACAGGAGCGGTTCTTCGCCAAAACGGAGGAGTGATTTTTCGCGCAGGGGCCACATGCGCGATGATGCACCCCCGGCGAGAATGATCAGCAATGGCATGTCTGCCATGAACTTGTTCCTTTACGCAGTGGTGGAGATAACCTTACACAGGGTGTTTATTTTAACCTATGCAGTGGCACACCAACACAGGCTATTTCAGGAAATTTTTGCCCGGTAGCGGCATTGGATTGGTTATAATGGTCTTACATGGACATGTTGTCTTGAGCGCGGGTTTATTATGCTCAGGGTAATCTTCATCTGATGGTGATGAAAATTTGGGCAGCATCAGGGTGATGTTTCGATCGATGACATTTAGTTCCTCATTTTTCAATGGAGCAGAGCATGACAAGCAACGGACAGTACGAAAATGGCAAGCACGCCCAAACTGGTACGGTGAGCTTGAAGCGGGGTCTCGCCCAAATGCTGAAGGGCGGCGTGATTATGGATGTGGTGACGCCGGAACAAGCGAAAATTGCCGAGGATGCGGGTGCGATTGCTGTTATGGCGCTGGAACGTATCCCGGCTGATATTCGCGTACATGGCGGTGTTGCCCGCATGAGTGACCCCGACATGATCGAGGGCATTATCAGCGCGGTGACGATTCCGGTGATGGCGAAGTGCCGTATCGGACATTTTGTAGAGGCGCAAATCTTGCAGACGCTCGGCATTGATTATATCGATGAGAGTGAAGTGCTGACCCCTGCCGATGAAGAAAATCATGTCAATAAGCATAAGTTCACGACTCCGTTTGTGTGCGGGGCGCGTAATTTGGGCGAAGCACTCCGTCGCATCAACGAAGGGGCAGCGATGATCCGCACCAAAGGCGAGGCAGGGACGGGGGATGTGGTGGAAGCTGTGCGCCATGCCCGCACTATTCAGGGTGAAATTCGGCGCTTGACCGCAATGGATGAGGATGAGCTGTTCACGTATGCCAAGAACATCCAAGCGCCGTATGATCTGGTTGTGGAGACCGCGACGACGGGTAAACTGCCCGTTGTGAATTTTGCGGCGGGTGGTTTGGCGACGCCAGCGGATGCGGCATTGATGATGCAGTTGGGTATGGATGGCGTGTTCGTCGGTAGTGGCATCTTTAAGAGTGGTGATCCGGCGAAACGGGCGAAGGCGATTGTCGAAGCCGTCACGCACTTCAATGATGCGACGGTTTTGGCGAGCGTAAGTCGCAATTTGGGCGAGGCGATGGTGGGCATCAACATAACGCCAGACCAGGTGATCTTAGGGAAACGTGGTTGGTAAAGTACTAGGCGTGCCGGATTTGCCGCCGCTTGACTTCAACGGAGCCGACGACTGATCCGCCGAGAATAACCAAGCGGCGTTTGCCCATCAGTCGGTGAAGAAGCTGGTTGATGGGGCGGCTTTCTTGCTGCCAAAAGCGTTCGAGCGTCAAGTCTGTGAGTTCTTTGAGGGTCGCTTGTTGGACAGCCGATTTCTGCTGTGTGGCAAGCGCCTCTCCCTGTAAGCGATTGCGGTTCTCGCGCAGCACTTTCAATTGCTCACTGATTTTGTTGATTTCCTCATCGAAGATGTGCTGTACCTCATCGGGGGCGGTCATTTGTTTACGAATCACCACCCTGACCTGATCTTCGACTTTGCAGATGTCCCCCTCTAACCGGGTGATCCGTTGCTGGAGTCCCGGTAAATCGGAAATCTGATCGGTAAAGACATCCGTCGTGTTTTCGCACAACATCTGTTCAAGATGCACGCTGAGGCGCTGCACAACCTTTTTTTGATTGGTCAAGCCACGATTGTTACAGGCGTGCTGTATGGTCCCCTTGCCTTTGGAGGCGGGGCAGAACACCCCTCGGTAGTTGCCTTCGGCATGGGTACTCATAAAAGAACCACATTCACCGCAGATAACCAAACCGCTGAGGAGATGAGTCCGCGCAGGTTGGGCGCGTCCGCGAATATGCTCCGAACGCCGATCCAATTCTTGGCGAACTCTATCGGCGAATTCACCCGTCCAGACGGCATCATGGGTATCTCGGAAAACCATACAGCCTTCGGGTATGGCTTCACTTTCGTCGTAAATCCAACGTCCTTTTTTGTAGCCATTTTTGCTGTCTTTGCTGTTGTGGAAACGCGCCATGTGTCCCCAAAACATCGGCTTCATGATCAAATGATACATTTGATTGGGATAGAAAATGTCTCCTTTGCTATCGACATGACCAAATCGGTGGTACAACTCGCGATCAATTCGTTCCCACGCGACGCCTTCGAGAACGAGTAGGGCAAGATCATCCCAGAGGCGGCGCTTGCGCTCGTCCACTTCCATGCGAATGGCTTTCCCCGTCTTTTCATCCCGAATGATCCGATGCGAGATCGGAATACGGCTGGTGATCGGCATCCCACGCTTGGCGAGTCCGGTCATGGCGGTGTCGCGTGCCTTCACGAGTCGATCAATTTCGCTCGCTGCCTTGAAACCGGACATGGCAATCCACATGCGGTAATTTCGGTCATCGACCATGCCATCTTGCAACGAAAAGATCGTCGCGCCGCACTTGATGACTTGCTCGGTGATGTAGGCATGAAGCGCCTGTGTCCGAGCGAAGCGATCCCCATCACGGGTGATGAGGACATCAAAGTCTTTGGCTTCCCAGTGCGCTTTGAGTCGATAGAAGGCGTCAATGTTCTCAATGACGGCAGCAGCAGCCACTTCGTGAAAATCAATGTAACGGCGGCTGTGCCCCGGCACTGTCAACAAGTCCACGACTTGCCATCCGCTACGCTTCGCATAAATGCGCGCCTCAGTTTCCTGCTCTGGCAAGCTGACCTTCTCTGGTTCGTGCTGGGCGTGGGTGGAAACCGCACACCAAATCACCGCGCGCGGTTGAGCCATCACACACCCTCCGTTTTCGGCGGAATGGCGCGATACTTCCATTCGTAGCCGATGGGTCCATGACGCGGTATCTGCATGGTTTCGATCAAGCCAGAATCAACCAGCTTGGCAAGCAGAATCACATCCCATTTGTTGAGGGCGGACTTTTCCATCCGTCGGGCAAGCTCCGTCCGGTTGATCCAGTCCCCAGCTTGATGCAAGGCGTCGAGCAACTGCTGCGCTTGCGGCGTGAGCGGATTTGGAGTGAGTGGGGGAGACGACATAAAGACACCTAACTGAACCATGTGCGCGTATACCTCCGAGTATACAATGATTGCTCTCAAATGGCAATCACCTAACTTTATTGTCATCCGTTTTGTCGGTTTTGAAAATCAACTGTGCCATGTCGCGCAGCGCGCGTCGGTCGCCGCCGAAGAGGGAATCGAGCTGCTCCGGGGTCAGCATCGAGTCG
>JBBRTY010000040.1:0-22938 GCA_038248285.1 Aggregatilineales bacterium | reverse complement strand
TACCCCTCATCCCGTCCGAGCGCGCTCGGCACCCCTGCTCCCAGCCGCTTCGCTTTTGGAGAAGGGGAGAAACGCAGTAGAAAGTCCCTCGCCCCGCCGCTTCGCTTATGGAGAGGGATTGCCGCTTCGCTTTGGGTGAGGCGTGTGTAGTTACAAATCGGATTGTAACGAAGAGTGCGGAACACGGCAATAGGGGGGTACTTTAAGGGATCAAACACCGACCCACTCATAAAAAAAGCGTCCCCCTGCCTGAACTTCAGGCAGAGGGATACTCTCGCTACTAGGACAAGCGCTTACCCACCGTTGGGCAGGTCGCGGCTATCGGGGGTTTCCCTCGGCGCACCGCCGGTATCCTCTTGTTCCAAATCACCGGGGATCAACGATGGCAGTTCCGAGCCAATCGGCGCATCCGGCAGGGCAGGAATGACTTCCGGATCTGTTTCGTTACGCCCACCCGAACCTTGCACGTTGAACAACCGCCCGACACTCCATGGGCTATAGCCACCCGCTGCGCTCCAGCTTTGAATCCACCAGCGGTATTGATCCACCGCACGGTAAGACAAGATCGGCGTCAATGAGCAGGTATTGCCCACGCAGGCACTCGCCGCCGACACCCACTGATCCAAAAGCTTGGGACCGGCGGTATTGCTGATCCAGATATAGTACCACGTCACACCCGGCACGCGGTTCCACGAGTAGGTCACGGACGGACCCACCACCGTGCCAATCGGCGCGATCTGGGTTGGCGTGGGGTTGGGGATATTGACGCTGAACGGAATTTCATTCGTCCAGTTGCCATACCCACCCGTCGTACTCCATGCCTGAATCCACCAGCGATAGGCACCCGCATACAGGTTCAAGCCCGGTGTCACCGAGCAAACCCCCGCCGCGCAAATCGCACCCGTCGCGTACCACTGATCCATCACATAGCCTTCGGGACCACTGACCCACAGGTAGTACCATGCCGCGTCCGACACTGCGTTCCAGCTAAAGCTGGGGGTCGCGGCTGTGATCGTCCCCGTTGGCGCAATCGGCGTCGCCAAACCGGGCGGCACCGCCACCGTGAAGCCATAGGCACCACTCCACAGGCTGTAACCGCCGTCAATGTTCCAACTTTGGAGGAACCAGCTATAGGCACCGCCGCCCATCGTCACACCGGGCATCACCGAGCAAACCGCGCCCGTGCAAACATTCGCCGCATCGACCCAAATATCAAGGACGTGCGCCCCATTGTTGTTGCCGATCCACAGGTAGTACCATGTGGCGTCAGCGACCTTGTTCCAGCTAAATTCGGTCGGCGCGGCGTTGAACACCCCCAACGGCGCAATCGCAGTCGGGATTGCAGGCGCATCACTGACGGCAAATGTCCAACTTGCTGCCACTTGCTGCCCATCGCCGCCGGCATCCGTCCGCCCATTGATCGCCACGCTGTACAAGCCGCCCACGAGGTTATCGGTCGGGTTAAAGGTGACGGTGCGCGTGGCATCGTCATACGACAGCGCTCCACTGACCGGCGTCGCGTCGTTGGTGTTAAAGCCACTGACCAACGTCCCATTATAGGTGACGACGAAACCCGCCGCGTCGGTGACGGAACCGCTGTTCATAGATTGATTCCATGTCGCGGTGATGTCGCCATTGTATGCCAGCGAGGTGCCGTCCATCGGTGTCGTCGCAATCACATACGGATCACGCCAGTTCGAGACGGTGCCTGTCAACAATTGCGTACCACTGCCGCCATAGGTCACGGTCAAGGGGCGATTTGGCGTTTCCGCATTGCCGTCCGCTTCCTTTTCGACCTTATCCCAAGAGCCGCGCGTGTACTTGTATTCGGTGCTGTAGCCATCGGGCAAGTTGAGCGTGATCTGCCACAGTGTCGGGTTGACCTGCGTCATCGCCATGCCGCCCGGATTCCAATCGGCATAGCCCGCCCCACCAAAGCCACCGACCAGATAGACGGTGCCGATGGTGTTGGTTGGCACTGTGGCTTGGAAGGTGACCGCCACCATCTGCACGACCGGAGCCGCTTCGACGGTGTTCGACGCTGCTGATTCGTTGCCGCTGGCATCGCGCGCGGTAATCTGATATTCGTAGACCGTGCCCGCCGTGATGGTGTTGTCGATAGTGCTGGTCGCCGCCGCGTTGGTCACGGTGCCGACGAGCGCGAAGCTGCCGACATCCTTCACGCGCCGATACACACGGAAAGAGAACAAATCACCGTCGGTATTGGGATGCGCATCCCACGCCAACGAGACGCTCACGCCCGTCGTGCCGCTCACACTCAAATTGGTGGGCGCGCTCGGCGCAATGGCATCGGTCGGTGCTGTGACGGTCAAAACACCGGCATCGCCGACATCATAGGGCGGAGCGTTCTTATCGGTGTAGAACCAAGTGACACCGCCATCGGCGCTATAGCGCGTGGTGTACTTGAAGCTGCCTTCGCTCAGTGGCGTCATCGTGCCGCTGAATTCGTCATTGTTCTGACCGAAGTCATAGCCACCGCTGGGAGTCATGTCAAACCACGTCCACGAGCCTAACGACGGGGCGTCGGCTGCGGGACCATACCCGACTTGCGCTTTCAGGTTGGGCACCGGGCTGGCACTGGCATCGGTGACACCACTGATCCAAATTTGCCCGTAAATCGTGGGCGTCGCCCCCGAACCGAGGACATGATCAATCGTATGGGGCCACTGGAGGTTGTACCAAGAGTTGCTGCTTAGGTCATACGCCGCCACGCCAACCGTGAAGTTGGTCGGCGCGTACTGCGCATCGCCACCCGCGTCCGTTCGACCGCTGATCGCGACCGTATAGGCACCGGGAGCCAACGCCGCAGCGGGCGTAAACGTGACGGTCTTGCTGGCGTCGTCATACGCCAACGCACCGCTGACCGCGCCACTGGGACCCGTGACCACAAAGCCCGCTGCTGTTTCGACCGAGCCTTCATTCATTGACTGGCTCCACAGGGCAGTGATCACCCCGCCGGCGCTCAGCGATCCACCATTGGCAGGGGTCGTCGAAACCACAAACGGATCACGCCAGTTGGCGACGGTGTTGCTGATGGTCTGTGCCCCATTGGCACCATAATCAGCCCCCGCTTGGCGATCCCCGATTTCGGTATTGCCATCGGCTTCTTTTTCGACCCGTTCCCAAGCGCCGCGTGTGTATTTGTACGCTACTTGCGTGCCATCCAAAAGGGTGAATTGGCGTTCCCATGTCGTGGCATCGATTTGCGTCATCGCCATCGCGCCTGGATCCCATTGGGGATAGCCCGCGCCGAAATTGCCGGCAATATAGACCGTGCCGGGCGTGCCAGCGGGCACGGTGACTCTGAACGTAACCGTTACTTCGCGCATCACCGCTTCGGCTTCGACGATATTGGACGCAGCCGATTCATTGAGGCTGGTATCGACGGCGGTCACTTGGTATTGATAAACCTGCCCAGTCGTCACCGTCGAATCGACGTACCCGACCGCAGTCGCATCATTGACCGAGCCGATGAGCATGAAGGCATTGACCGGAGCAGCACTTAACGGAGCGGCATCCGACCGATAAATATTGAAGCCATACAAATCGCCATCGGTATTGGGCTGCGCATCCCATGCCAGCGTGACGCTGACCGCAGTCGTGCCCGTCACTGTCAATCCCGTTGGGGCAGACGGTGGGGTCGAATCACCACCCGCAAGCACCGTTAACACACCCGTGTCAGCGGCATCATAGGGCGGACCCGATTTGTCGGTATAGAACCACGTCACCCCGCCGTCAGAACTCCAGCGGGTAGTGTAATTGAATGTTCCTGTTTGCGTAGGCAGCATCTTGCCGATGTATTCGTCATTGCTTTGCCCCGCAAAATCATGCCCTGGATTGGGAGCCATCTCGAACCACGTCCACGACCCTAACGAGGGGGCGTCCGCGTTGGGACCATAGCCGACTTGCGCGCGAATGCCGGGATAGGCGGTGGCGCTGCCAGTATTGGTGCCGTTGTCGATCCAAATCTGCGCATAAATACTGTCGGTCTCGTTGACCGCGCTCAACACATGGTTGAGGGTATAGGGCCACTGGAGGTTATACCACACGCCCGAACCACCAAGGTTGACCGCCGGAATAGCCCCGATCTCATTGGAGAGATCGCTGACCAAGCCGTTGCTTGCTACTGCCTTGATGACATACCACAACTTGATAGCATTCGTCAGCCCGGTATCCAAGAACGTCGAGTCGGTGACGGTGGTGATTAATTCGTATCCACCGTGGCTCAACCGGCTGCGCCACACTTGATAGCTGGTCGCGCCGTTCACGTTCGACCAATCGAGGGTGACTTGGTTCGAGGCGCTGAGGGCGCTCAGATCGGCGACTGCGGCGGGACGACTGCCCGCGAAACCGATGTTGGGGAACAAAATTGCCCCGCCGGTCGCTGGCACGTTATTGACGGTGATCACACCGTTCGCGCCCACGCTATAGCCCGCGCTCGTCAACAGTTCCGTCCATGCCGCGCCATTGGCGACATAGCCGCTCAGGTTGACACTGACCGTTTGCGCGCTGTCGGTGCGGTTGAGGATAACGAGGGCGGCATCGCTATCGTCTGCCATCAGGCGCAGGTAGGCATAAATGCCGTTGGCGTCGTCCAACAACAAGGGGATCAGTTCGCCCGTGCGCAGGGCAGGATGGGCATTGCGGGCACCCGTCAAGGTGGCGTAGTAGTCAAACAACGCCTGTTGCTGGGGCGCGCTCTGCATGTGGGCATAGTAGGGTGTGCCTGTTTGATCCAACCACGGATAAGGGACGCGGTTATACGGATCATCTTGCCACTGGCTGCCATCCCACGCGGGCGGGTTGACGGTGCCGACTTCATCTCCGTAATAGATGGTCGGTGCGCCCGGCATCGTCATCTGTACCAGCGCCACACCCTTGAGACGTTGAATCGCGCTGCTCCAGTCGTAATTGGGGTTATTGTAAAGCGCCGTGTTGGCGGTGTCGGTATTGCTGTCCAACATGAACAAGGCACGGCTGGTATCATGGCTGCCGAGCAAGTTCATCATCGCTTGATAGGCTTCGGGCGCGTAACGCTCTTCCCAATTGAGGATGCGTTCGTTGAAGGCGGTCGGGGATAGCGGATTGAGGACGCCCGCCGAACTGCCGCCGTTGTGATCATTGTCCGCGAACGGTTCATCGCGGAAGAAGCTGAGATACGCCGACGAATATTGATAATTCATCGTCGCGTCCCACTGATTGTCAATCGTCCACGAGGTCGAGTTGCCCCATTCTTCGCCGACGATATAGGTATCCGGGTTGACGGCACGCACCGCTGCCCGCAAGGTTTCCATGTAGTTATCAGATGGGTCGTTCAGCGTGCCGTGATCGATTTCCGGCGCGACATCGAGACGCCAACCATCCGCCCACTGCATCCAGTACGGTGCCACCGAGTTGATGCCATCGGTCAAGAAGTATTCGCGCACGGCTGGCAAGTCGTGGTTATAGACCGGCAGACTATCGAAGATACCGAACCAATAATTGTAATCGCGGTTATCGGAACAAGGCGGAGTGCCCACGCCGACATAGGCTTTGAACGGATACCAAGCGAGGCGTGGACTGCTGAGCGACTCGCACGCGCCGACGTCGGCATGACGCCCGTAGCGATCAAAATAGATGCTGTCCGAGGACGAATGGTTGAACACACCATCAAGGATGATGTGAATACCGCGCGCCTCTGCTTGTGCTGACAACATTTGGAACAATGCTAGATCGCCGAAATTGTCATCGATCTGCATGAAGTCCGTCGTGTCATATTTGTGATTGGAGGGCGACTCGAAAATCGGGTTCAGATAAATCGCCGTGACGCCCAAATCTTCGATATAATCAAGTTGGTCGATCACCCCTTGCAAGTCACCACCGTAGAAGTTCTGGCTGTAAATGCCGGCGCAGGTGCTAGAACTGCCCACAGCGCTACGGGGATCGCAAACGTGGGTGTTCCAGTCGGTGCCGTTGGAACGCTGCACACTGGTATTTTCATTGTAGAAGAAGGTGCCCGCTGGCAAATTATTGGCAGAATTGCCATCGCGGAAACGATCCACGAACACCTGATAAACGACCGCATTCTTGATCCAGTCGGGGGTCTGGAATGTCGGATCGTAATGCGTCAATTGATACCCGTTGTCGGGGCTATTGGCAAAAGTTGTGCCCCAGCCACCAGTACGCGCGGCATCATCTTCGTAAAAGGCTTGCGAACTGCCGTCTTTGACGATGAAACGGTACCAATAGACGGTAGGCAAGGCGCTGGCGGGCAGCGTCACTTCCCAAAATTCATAGACCGTCGCATCACCGACAAAGGTCACGCCGCTGACGGCTTTCGTCAGATCATAGACGGTGGAGGTGTCGATGCGGTCATTCCAGACGCGCATCTGTGCCGAAGTGAGATCACCATCCAGCGCGCGCAACCGCAGCGTGACGGCAGTCCCAGTCGGTACAGCACCTTGCGGATACCGATACAGAGGATCACGGCTGTTATGTCCCAGATCGTTCCAGTTGATATTGTTGTCGCCCGCCAGCACCATCGGCACCGAGGCACCCAACACAGTCAAAAAGAACAGCGCTATGACGACAAACCGCTGTTTTAGATAATTTTGCTTCATTAAACGTGTCCTTATCGCCCAAAGATGATCTTTTCGTCCCATGACGAAATGAGGTGAATTACATAAAAGCAACCGTTGCCTATTATGCAACCTTACAGTGGATGATAACGATTCGGAAAATTCAATGCAATCTATTCACCACGGATTTCACACAAGGTTGTGCAATACTTACAAATTGAGCGAAGCCTTTTGGGTGGCTTTTTCGGCAGCACGTTTCACTTTTTGCGCTTCTCGCGCTTTCACCTTCGCAATATAATCAACGGCATCGGGGGTTTTGCATCCCGTCTCCCCATGATCTACGATCACTTCGCCGATCCGTTCTGCGCTGGGCAGCATGAGCATCTCCAAGCCGCTGGTGCGCACTCCAATAGTGATGAGCGCACCGTTCATGGCATAACGCACGCGATTCTTGGCATGATGAATATCTCGTTCAATCCGCACAAGATAGGGTTCAAAATAACTATCCGGCAAAGCTGATTGACTTGCCAAATGGGACAACAATCCCCACCCCGCCGACTCGATCCATTCGCCATCCGCATCAATCCACGACTCGGCTTTAGGTTGAAGGAAACGGGTTTGCGCGGCAAAACTAGTAAAAGCGTCGCAGATCACATAATTGGTGAGCTGATGCACCCACGAGTCGAGCGTCGCTTCTTCGACACTATGGGGATCAGCAACCAACAGCGCTAGAATACGCGCATCGTGGTTATCCGTCGCCCACAATTGCAGCGCCAGCCCATGATCTTTCTTCATCCGTTTGCTTAAGGTCTGCATATTGGCAGCACTGATGCCGAACTGTGCCCCAGTGACACCGTGACGGCTATAAATTTTGTGCGTTTGGGGGTTGCCCAGCGCTTCTAATGCTTGCATGATTTCGGCGAGATCACTCACGATTTCCGTCCTTCTGTTCTGTTTTCAATAGCATACCATAAATCTTGAGATAGCGCGTCTATTACATAAAAATTCAGATGTCGTCCATAAATAAAAATAGCAGTATACTAAAGAGAATTATCGGCGCATCACCAGAAAATAATGTGCCTAAACTGTGACCACAAACTCCGAATTCCCAACTGCGGCGCTAGTACGTATCCGTGCCGAGCTTCAACTTCATGACCGAGCGATGGGCGCATCCAGTTGTGGGATCACCATTGCGGATGCCAATCTGCCGGAAATGCCGCTGATTTACATCAACGATGCCTTCACCCGCATCACTGGCTACACTCCCCAAGATACCCTCGGACGCAATTGTCGTTTCTTACAACGGGAGGATCGCGATCAACAGGGGCTTACCGATTTGCGTGTCGCCCTAACGCAGGGCAAGGATTGCACCATCCTGTTGCGCAACTATCGTAAAGATGGGGAATTGTTCTGGAACGAGTTATTCACTTCCCCCATCCTTGATGAACAGGGACGCTTAACCCACTTTATCGGCGTTCAAACCGACGTCACCCAACGGATCATCATCCGTGACGCCCTGCAAACTGAACGCGATGCGTTGGCACAGGCACTCGCCCAATTGCGCGATACCCAAGCCATGCTCATCCACTCCGAAAAGATGAATGCCCTCGGTCAGTTGGTCGCGGGCGTCGCCCACGAGATCAATAACCCGATCTCGTATGTGACCAGCAATCTTCACAGCTTAAACCGCACGGTTGCCGATATTTTTGACACCTATCGCGCCTTAGAGAAATTGGCACAAGGGGCAACCGTTCACCAGACCACCCTCACCCAAATTCGCCAAGATGCCGATCTCGATTTTGCCGAAACTGATACCGTTGACCTATTGCGGGCGTCGCTAGGCGGATTGGAGCGCGTCCGTCAGATTGTGGAGGGGTTACGCACCTTTGCCCGCCTCGACGAATCTGCCATCAAATTCGCCAACCTCCGCGAAAATATCGAAAGCACGTTGATGCTGGCAAGCGTTGAATTGCGCAACCGTATCAACACCGAACTCGATTTCGCCGATCTGCCGGAAATTTTGTGTAATCCCGCCGCGCTGAACCAAGTCTTTTTGAATCTAATCGTCAATGCCGCGCAAGCCATCCCCGGCGAAGGCAAATTGACGATCCGAGGGCGTGCCACCGAGTCTGAGGTGATCCTCACTTTCACCGACACGGGGGAGGGTATCCCACCAGAGCTGCTGCCACGCATTTTTGATCCTTTTTTCACCACCAAACCAGTCGGTAAAGGCACCGGTTTAGGGCTGTCTATTGCCTATAATCTGATCACGGTGCAACATCACGGGACGATCACCGCAGACTCGATCGTTGGTGTTGGCACTACCTTTACCATTACCCTGCCTAAGGACAAAAACTCGTGACTGATGACCGCCCACTGTTGCTCGATGGCAATCTGCTCGACTACCGATCCGTTTTGGGTGGGCGTGGTCATCTGCTGATCATTGACGACGAGGAAGAAGTCCTCAAAGCGCTTCAACGTCAATTTCGGCGGGATTATGAAGTTCACCTTGCCAATGGTGCCGAAGCCGGCTACAAAGTGATGACTCAAGCCCCGATCCAAGTGATCATCAGTGACCAACGTATGCCCGGTATCACGGGGGCGGAATTTTTCGGAAAGATCAAAACGGAATTCCCCGACGCGATGCGCCTCCTACTGACGGGGTACGCCGATATCCAAGCAGTGATCGCTGCGATCAACGATGGCAACATCTTCCGCTACATTGCCAAACCATGGAACCCTGTGGAGATGGATACCATCGTGCGGGAGGCGTTCCAACGCTATGCCCTCATGGTGCAAAATCGTAGACTGGTGCGCGAACTGCAAGGGACAAACGCCCTGCTAGAACAGCGCGTGGATGAACGGACGGCAGAACTCGCCGAAATGAATGTGCGCCTCAAAGCGTTAAATATCCAAAAAGATGCCTTCTTAGGGATGGCGGCGCATGACCTGCGCACCCCGATCACCGTCATCCGAGGCTTCACCGATCTACTGATCCATCCCAAGTCGCGCACCGCAGACCTGCCAGAATTCGTGCAAATCATCCGCGAAACCCTCGATCAAATGCGGGCGCTGCTGGATGACTTGCTCGACATCACGACCATCGAGTCGGGCAACGTCACCTTACGTCTACAAGCCACATCGATTTATCCATTTGTGGAACGCATTGCCAAGCTCAACCGCTTCATCAGTGATCCCAAAGATATCGCCCTCGTGACCGATGTCGCCCCTGATTTGCCCACCCTCATGATCGATACAGCGCGGGTGGAACAAGTCTTGAACAACTTGCTCAGCAATGCTTTCAAGTTTTCCCACAATGACACCACTGTCACCTTGCGTGTACGGCAGATGGACGCGGCAATCGAGTTCTCGGTTAGCGATCAAGGGCAGGGCATCCCGCCCGCAGAGATTGATCAAGTATTTGGCGAATTCCGACGGGGCAGCACCCGCCCAACAGGCAACGAACCCAGCACCGGCTTGGGCTTGTCGATCTGCAAACGGATTATTCACCTGCATGGTGGGCACATTGGGGTCGAAAGCACGCTCGGCGCGGGCAGTCGTTTCTACTTTACGCTGCCGCTGGCACAAGAAACGCCGCCAATAGCATAATCTCGTGCGCAACTCCCCGATACCAGCGCGCGTATAAAGGTATGTAAAGTCCAGCGAGAACACGTAAGGGGAGTACACAACTCATGATGATCGACAAAATCCGACAAAATCCGGGTGCCGCCGCCTTAATCGCGGTTGGTGCGTTGTTATTGATGTTTCAAGTTTTCGATATCAGCATTTGGTCGCTCATCGGTGACCTGTGGTTCTTGTTCGTCCTCATCCCCGGTTTGGCATTTTTGTGGGTTGCCTATAACGGCGGTGAAAAAGCATCTGGACTGGCATTCCCCGGCATGATCGTCACCGGCACGGGGGCGATCTTGGCGTATCAAAGCCTGACCAACCACTGGGAAAGTTGGGCATACATTTGGACGCTGTACCCCGCCTTCGTCGGCTTGGCGATGATCTTCAACGCCCGTCGTTCGCGCAATAGCCAAGACCTCAAAACCGGTAGCGAGATGGTGCGCTGGTCAGTGATCGCCTTCGTCGGCAGCATGATCGTCTTTGAAATGTTCATTTTTGGGGGCAACTTCAGCTTAACCCGGTTCTTGATCCCGGCGAGCTTGGCTGCGGGGGGTGCTTATCTGTTGTTCAACAATAAAAATGGCGAAAAACCAAAGCGCAATACTATCGATGCGATACCTGCCCCGCCGCGCAAAATCAAAAACAGCGATGGCAGCATTAACGCCGCAGAGATCAATCCCGAACTGCGCCGCAAAATTGATGAAGCTCTGCGCGAGGATATGGTCTAAGACTGCGCCTACAACATTCCCTGCTTTTCCAGCGCGTCACCCGTCGGTGGCGCGCTTTTTATTTGGGCATTTTTGGGTAAGTATGCCTAATTTTACCCTCAATATCTCATCCCTAAGCCCTTTATTGTACCGCCCACAATTTAAGGCTATGATTCACCGCAATAACTTAATCGATTAACTTCACTATTGAGGAGACCCCACAATGACCATTCAAGCGCTCATTTTCGATCTGGATGGCGTGATCACGGACACCGCCGAATATCACTATCGGTCGTGGCAGCGGTTGGCGGATGAAGAAAACCTATCCTTCTCGCGGGAAGATAACGAGGCACTACGCGGCGTCTCGCGGCGCGAAAGCCTCGCCCTCTTGTTGAAGGGCACGCCTATTGATGATGCCACTGCCCAAGTGTGGATGACGCGCAAAAATAGCTACTACCTCGAATACCTCGATTTGATCACGCCCGCGGATCGCCTAGCAGGGGTAGATCAGTTGCTTAGTGAGGCACGGGCGCAGGGGATCAAAATTGGCTTGGGGTCTGCCAGTCGCAATGCCACCAAAGTGTTGGAAAAACTAGAGATGGCGGCACTGTTCGACGTGATCGGGGATGGCAACAGCGTCGTCAATCCCAAGCCCGCCCCCGATCTGTTCATCTGGGTGGCAGGGGCGCTGGGCGTCAACCCGCGCGACGCCATCGTCTTTGAAGACGCCGAAGCTGGAATCGATGCCGCGATAGCGGGGGGGTTCTGGACGGTCGCAGTCGGCAAAGCACCGGGGAACAAAGGGCACATTCATATCGACACGATGAGCGATGCCCATTTGGAGGCGATTTTGGCGGCAGTGTTATTGGGATAAGGCTGGCTTATCTTTTTCCTATCGATTCGCGCACGATCAAGTGGGGCGTGATCAACTGCTGAACCCGTTGGTCGCGCCCTTGATTCAGCAATTCATCCAAGATCACCACCATCGCGCTGGCAATCGCCTCCAACGGTTGTGCCAAGGTCGTCAGGGACGGGCTAAGATAGGCGCTCATCGGTTCATCGTCAAACCCCACGACTGCCAACGCTGCCCCAACATCAATGCCTCGGTCGCGCGCTTCGTGCATCACGCCAACCGCGATCAAGTCGCTGACCGCTACAATCGCCGTTGGGCGTTGTGCCACCGGCAATGCCCATAACTGCCGGAGCGCGCTCCGCCCAAATTCGACAATGCCCTCCCCGCGCAGCAACAACAGCGGGTCAAACGGCACCCCCGCCGCCGCCAATGCTTGCCAATAGCCCAGCACCCGAAAATTGCCGCTCAGTGAGTCTTCGGGCCACGCCAATAACGCAATGCGTTGATGTCCCTGTGCGATCAAATGGGTCACGGCAGCATTGACCCCGCTTTGCCCGTCGGTATCCACCCAATTGAAGTCCCACTCTGGATTGGCGCGCCCAAAGGTGACAAACGGGAATTCTTGATCGATCAAAAAGCGAATACGTGGGTCGTCATAGACGGTATTGGCAACCACGAAAGCATCGACCCGTTGCGTGCGGATCAATTCGCGGTAGACCGGAATCGGGTCGTTTTCAGGATAAGTAAAGGTCAAAACGCGATAACCGATTTCGGCGGCGGTACGGGTGAGATGATACGCAAAAATATCAAGGACAGCGTTCGGGGTATCGCGCCGCCTCTCGCCCCACGCAAACCCGATCAAGCGTGTCCGTTGGGTACGCAAATTCTGCGCGGTCGAATTCCGAATGTAGCCGAGTCTCTGCACCGCATTCAAAACCCGTTGGCGCGTCTCATCGCTCACGCCGGCGGATTTGTCGTTCAGCACATAAGAAACCGTTGCCGTCGATACGCCCGCTGCACGGGCGACATCTTTCATAGTGGGGGAAGGTGTCTGCATTTTTTTGATGTTTGATTTCAAGCTGAATCAATGGACAAAATGCACTGTACTGACTTTTTGCTCACACGTCAATTGAGGAATAGCATTTATTTGGTAAAAGAGAATTTGTACAAACTACACAAGCTCAGCCGCGACTCTATTGACATCGACTCGGTTCAGGCTTACAGTGAAGGCATAAAATTAATCGATTAAGTTGCCATCATCTCATAAAAAATTCAAGTTGACCAAAAAAAAGATGATTTTTTACTTAATCGATTAACCCTGCATCAGCGTATTGATTTCATGTTGTGAGAAAGTAATTTTCATGCACAAACGGTTATGGACGTTGATCGAACGCGGATTTCAGCCAGAACGACTCAATCATTACGAGACGTTGTTCACCATTGGCAACGGCTATTTGGGGACTCGCGGCAGCTTTGAAGAAAATGATCAACCCCAAGGCATCGCTGGCACCCTGATACACGGCATATACGATCACGCGGCGGGGATGCTGGTGCCCGAGCTGGTGAATGCCCCCAACTGGTTACCGATTCACATCACCGTGGACGGCACGCCCTTCACACTGGTGAATGACCGCCCCGATAACTTGCGTCCGGTCAACGGGGCACTGCTCGGTTATGAGCGGGCACTGCATCTAGATCGCGGCGTCTTGAACCGAGACATTTTGTTTCGGGCGGCGTCGGGCAGCGTTGTCCGCATCAATTTTGAACGCTTCGCCAGCCTCAGCGATATCCACATCATGGCGCAGCGTGTCCGCGTCATCGCTGTGGATGGCAGCCCCACAATCACCGTCCGCTTCGGGCTAGATGCCGACAGCACCAATACTGGCGTCAACCACTGGCACCCCACCTTCACCAGCGCTACCCAAGAAGGCGTCATCGGTTTTGAACGCATGACGGGTCAACTCAATTACCGAGTGGGCATAGCCGCCACCGTCACTGACCCGCGCGCCGCTATCGAAGGACGCGACGGGCTGCATCCGGCGTTGGTCGTCAGCGCCACGCTCGCGCCGGAAACCAGCGTCACCTTCGACAAGCTCACCGCCATTTACACCAACCGGGATGTCGCCAACCCGTTAGAAACCGCGACCGCTGTCGTTGTTGCGGCTGCCCAACAAGGCTATGATGCCCTCTTGGCGCTGCACGAAAGCGAATGGGCGCGTTATTGGGATACCAGTGATATCGTCATCGAAGGCGATGATGAATGCCAATTCGCAACCCGTTTCACCCAGTATCACCTGTTGATTGCCGCCCCTCGTCATGACGAAAATGTCAGCATCGGTGCGAAAACGCTATCCGGCTTGGGCTACAAGGGGCACGTCTTTTGGGATACTGAGTTATTTGCTTTGCCCCCTTTGTTGCTTAGCCACCCCAACATGGCGCGCAATCTGCTCTTGTATCGTTATCACCGCTTGGCAGGGGCGCGCCAAAAAGCCCACGAAAACGGTTTTGCGGGGGCGATGTTCCCGTGGGAAAGCACCGATACGGGCATCGAGACGACCCCCAAATGGTCAGACCCCCAACCCGATGGTTCGCTGATTCGTATTTGGACGGGTGACAGTGAACAGCACATCGCGACCGATATCGCCTATGCCGTGTGGCAGTTTTGGCGCTGGACGGGCGACAATAATTTTATGACGCGCTATGGTGCCGAAATCCTGCTCGACACTGCTGTCTTTTGGGGCAGTCGGGTCGAAGCCAAAAACGGGCGCTATGAGATTTCCCAACAAATCGGTCCCGATGAGTATCACGAGAATATCGATAACAGCGTCTTCACCAATCGCATGGTGATGTGGCATCTCGAAAAAGCGCTCGTATTGCTGGATTGGCTGCAACGGCACGCCAAAGCCGACTATAAACGGCTCGTCGAAGCGCTCAAGATCACGCCCGAACGCCTCGAAAATTGGCGCGATATCATCGCGCGCATGTTCATCCCGTTCGATAGCGAAAAACAACTCCATATCCAATTCCCCGGCTTTTTCGACATGGAATACATCCCCGTGCCGAACTATCAGCCGCGCACGACCAGTGTGCAAGCGATCCTCGGTCATACCCGTAGTATCCAAACCCAAGTGATCAAGCAAGCCGATGTCGTCATGTTGATGGCATTATTGGGCGACGAATTGACCAGCGATGAACAGATCAAGCGCAATAACTGGGACACCTACTTCCCGCGCACCGATCACGGCTCGTCGCTTAGCCCCGCCATTCATGCGTGGGTCGCCGCCGGTTTGGGATTGATCGAAACCGCTTATGATCAGTTTTACCACGCCGCCCACATCGACCTGCAAGACAACAAAGGCAACGTGCGCGATGGCATGCACGCCGCTGCTTGTGGGGGGGTGTATCAGGCGCTCATCTTTGGCTTCTGTGGGCTTCATATCAATGCCGATGGCGACATCGCCGTTGCGCCCAAGTTGCCGGAACACTGGCGGAGCGTCTCCTTTTCTGTGATCTATCGTGGGGAAAAACGGTCTTTTACCGTGCGTAACCCGCGTTAGTCTCTCTGTCGACTGAAAGACAGAGCCTATTCAAAACAAGTAATCTTTTTTCAAAGGAGTTCCAAATGCAAAAGTCGCGATTTTTCTTGATTGGGCTGGCGATGCTTGTCCTATCGCTGGCATTCACTAGCCTCGTCGCCGCCCAAGATACGGTGACATTGACGCTCGCTATCGCTGCCTCGCCCGCCGAAGCTGATGCAGTCCAGCTACAAATCGATGCCTTCCAAGAAGCCAACCCCGGTATCACCGTCAACGTTCAGGCACTGCCCGAATATGACACCCAGATGCAGACTTCGTTTGCCAGCGGCGATTATCCTAACGTCTTCTATGTCGGTCAATCGAAATTGGCTGAATATGCGGATGCTGGCGTCTTGGCACCTGCGGACGAAAATATCAGTGATGTCGAAGGCATTTACCCCGCCCTCGTCACCACCTTCACCTTTGACGGCACCCTCTATTGCCCGGCGAAAGACTTCTCGGTCTTGGCGTTGGAATACAACAAAGACCTGTTCGATGCCGCTGGTTTGGAATACCCGACCGCCGACTGGACATGGGACGACCTGAGCGCCGCTGCTGCTGCGCTCGCGACCGATGATGTCGCTGGTTTCGTGATCAACCCCGACATTGACCGTTGGTTCGCCCTGTACGTGCAAGCGGGCGGCACCTTCTATGATGCCGATGGTAATTTCGTCTTCGGTCAAGGCGATGTCAACAGCCAAGCCGCGCTTGATGCCATCAACTTCATTGTTGACCTGTACACCAGCGGTGCCGCGCGTTCGTCCTCGGACTTGGGCGCAGGTTGGCCCGGTGAAGCCTTTGGTCGCGCCCAAACCGCGATGACCATGGAAGGTAACTGGATTATTGGCTATATGCTGGAACAATTCCCCGATATCAACTGGGGCGTCACCCAACTGCCCGCTGGTAGCGCCGAAGGCACCTTGACCTTCACCGTCTGCCTCGCGGTCGCCGCCGATAACACCCACCCAGATGAATCGTGGCAACTGGTCAACTTCTTGACCGATGAAACCGGAGCAGCCGCTGTCGCTGCCCAAGGTTTTGGTCCGATGCCCGCCCGTCCGTCGGCAGGTGCCGCTTATGTCGAATCATGGGCAGCGCGTACCGAAGGCACCGGCGTGGATAACATGGACTTCCAAGCCTTTGTGGATGCGGGTGAAGTCGCTGTCGCGCCCATCACCCCCCCCGGCTTCCAAGAGTTCCGTGATGCGCTCGGCAATGCTTTGCTCGAAGCTGTCAACGGCAATATGACCGCCGAAGAAGTCCTCGCAGAAACCATCGCTGTCATTGAAGACCTGAGCTAAGCCCTGCGGTTAAAAGTTATAGGGGCGACCGGCATCATGGGTCGCCCTTCTTTTTTTATAGAAAGGATGAAGCGATATTATGACGCAAGTCGCGACTGGGCAACGCACAGCGACTACCGGCACGCAAACCTTGGCGGGCAAAAAATTCCAAGAAGCCTTGGCGGGCTATACTTTCCTCGCCCCTGCGGTCATCATCTTGGTGATTTTCTTGATCATCCCGATGTTCGCCGCCCTCTACTTCAGTTTCACGGATTGGAACGGCATCACCCCTTTGAACCGTCAAGATGCCTTCGGGTTTGTCGGGCTAGAAAATTATCAACGGCTGCTGCTAGAAACCGGGCGGCGTCAAGAAGTCTTCTTTACAGCACTCAAAAACACGGTTTTCTTTGTGATCGGCGTCGTCCCCGTCCAAACCTTTTTGGCGCTGGCGCTGGCGGTGATCGTCAATCAAACATGGTTGCGCGGCAAAGGGTTGTTCAGAACGGCGTTCTATTTCCCGTCGATCACCTCGTCGGTGGTTATTTCATTGATTTTCATGTGGCTGTTCACTCGTAACGGCTTGGTCAATGTGGCGATCTCGGCAATATTCCCGAATTATGATCCGGTCACATGGCTGGAGGACCCCAATGGTCTCATCCATAATTTCTTGGGGGTGTTCGGCATTACAGGCAACACAGTGGGCGATTGGGCGAAAACCGAGATCGCTAGTGTCAGCCTATGGGATTGGATCAGTGGTCCCAGCGTGACCATGTTCATGATCATGATCCTCAACACATGGACGACTATCGGCACGTTGATGGTGATCTTCTTGGCAGCGTTGCAAAACATCCCCGGTCAAATTTACGAAGCTGCGACCGTCGATGGTGCCACCCCATGGACGATCTTCCGCAAGATCACGGTGCCGCTGCTGCGCCCCACGACCTTTTTCGTGGTGACGCTGGGCTTGATCGGCACCTTCCAAGTGTTCGATCAAATATTTGTGATCTCGTCCGGCGGACCCGCCAATACGACCCTGACCATCGCTTATCTGGTCTATCGAAGCGGCTTCACCGACAGTCGCATGGGCTTAGCAGCCGCCACCGCGATTGTCTTGTTCGTGATCATCTTTGCCTTCACGCTCATTCAACGGCGCTTCACGGGCGAACGCGCTAATGCGTAGGGAGAACTACTCATGACAACTGTCCCCATGACCGCGCCTGCCCAACCGAATGCCCCTTCGTTGGGCAGCATCGTGCGACGCATTATCCCCATTTTCGGTACCGGAGTGCTGATCTTTTTCGCGCTCATCCAGATTTTGCCCTTCTTCTTCACGATCGCTAATTCCTTTAAGTGTTTGCCGGCGATCAATGCCTCGCCAAGCGCCTTTATCGCGGTGCCACCTTTTGACGTGGCATGCGTGAATGCCGAGGGGCGCACCCTGCCCGCCGACGCCACTGTCAGCGGCGCGACCTTTAACCCAACGTTGGACGGCTACCGCGAAGTCATCGAAACGGGTTCCCTGCCGCGCTGGTTGTTCAACACGGTGTTTATCGCCGTCACCATCACCATCTTGCGGGTGATGTTCGACTCGGCGGCGGGCTATGCCCTCGCCCGGTTGAAATTTCCCGGCAACCGGGCGGTCTTTTTCCTGATCCTCGGCACGTTGATGATTCCCGGTATCGTGTTGTTGATCCCACGTTTCATCATTTTGCGACAGTTGGGCATGTTGAATCAGTACACCGGCGTGATCATCCCAGCAATGGTGGACGCCTTCGGCATTTTCTTGATGAAACAATTCTTCGAGTCGATCCCCGACGAAATCGAAGAAGCGGCAAAAGTGGATGGTGCCAATCGCTTTGTGATGTTCTTCCGCGTCGTGTTGCCGATGGCGACTCCGGCATTGACGGCGTTGGCGATTTTCAGCTTTCAAGGGGCATGGAACAGCTTTTTGGATGCGCTGGTCGTCTTGCAAGGCAATCAAGAGTTGTGGACTCTGCCGTTGGGCTTGGCGTTCTTGCGTGGGCAAAGCGGCGAAACTTTGCGCTGGCATCAATTCCTCGCCGGTTCGGTGATCGCCACCCTACCCATTGCTTTCATCTTCTTCGGATTTCAGCGATACTTCGTTGAAGGTGTCAATTATTCGGGCTTGGCAGGAACCTAAAATACGATGATTGCAGGGTTACGCGCGGGGTGGCGGGGCATCCGCCACCTCAATCGAGCGGGCTATGTCTACATTTGGTGTAACGTCGCGTGGGCGCTGTTGACCTTGCTGGTCATCACCGCCCCGGCGGCGTGGGCGGGCATGGTGCGCCTCAGTTGGACGGCACAACGCCAGCCGACGGCGGGTTGGGATGATTTTTGGGCGGGCTTCAAAGAGCATCTTGGGCGCGGTGTGTTGCTGGCGTTTGCCAATGTGATCTTCTTCGGCATCGCCATCACCAATTGGTTGGTGTACGCCCCCGCCGAAGGGGAACTTTATACCGTGTTACGGGTGTTGTGGGCATTTTCTATCGTGGCGGTGGTGACACTGGAGCTAGCGCTCTTCCCATTGTATTACGCGATGGCAGAACCGACCTTGATCGGGGCGCTGCGCAATGCGGCGGTGATGATCGTCCGCAATCCTTTTTTCACCATCGGCTTGATGCTGGCGGTCAGCGTTGTGGTGGCATTCAGTACGCTGTTGCCGCTGGCGTGGTTGCTGATCACCGGTGGGGCGTTGGCGTCTATCATGACGGCAGGGGTGATCGACCGCTTACGATTTGCCGGGGTGCTGCCTGCCGAAGAACCGGTGAGTTACCTCGTCGATCCGCATTTTGGGGATACCACATTATAGGCGCGACTCCATTAGAGTTGCCCCGCAATCCGGGCATGGGTCTTTTTAGACTCTCGGAAAATGTAAGCTGAACGTGCTGCCTTGCCCCAGCGCGCTCTGCACCATCGCGCGCCCATCATGCAAGCGCATGATTTGTTTCACGGCTGCCAAGCCCATGCCTATGCCCGCCTCGGTGCGGGAACGTGCGGGATCGACCTTGTAAAAACGCTGGAAAACATGATCGAGATGTTCTGCGGCAATGCCAATACCATGATCTTCCACCTCGACAACCACGTCCCCCTCTTTGAGTAAGGTGCGAATGGTGACGACCCCACCCTCTGGCGAAAACTGAATGGCATTGTCCAATAGAGGCGTAAAAGCCCTCTGAAAGTATTCGCGATTGCCCATAATCGACAGCGCCTCCGGTGAGAGTTCTGTCACAAGGGTGATATCGGATTTTTGGGGGCGCACTTCCAACACGCATTCGTTCACCAGATCATTGAGGTTAAGCCGTAGGGTCTTAAGATGCTGGATGCCATCCAACTTTGCCATATTATGCAGTTGTTGGATGATTTTGTTCAAATAGATGATCTCACGTTCGACCTGTGTTGCTTTTTCTTTGCGCAGTTCGGGGTCGGTGATGCGCGTCATCAAATACACCCCTATCGAGATTGCCGTCAAAGGGGTGCGTAATTCGTGCGATGTATTGTTGATGAAATCGCTCAATAAGCGCGTGCGTTCTCGTTCTACCGCCAATTCCAGCGCTTGCGCTTCGATGACTCGGCGCGTTGTGGTATCGCTGAAGATGCCATCGATACGAATAGGGTTTCCCTGTTCGTCGTTGATTACCCATGCGTGGTTGTGAATCCAGCGAATTTCGCCATCAGGGCGCACAATACGATATTGCCAACTCATTCGCCCTTGCTTCATGAGCATAGTTTGCGCGGCGAGAACCGCTGACTGATCTTCGGGGTGAATAGTGCTGATGTAAAGGCTAATATCCGCATAAAATTCCGTGCTTAAGCGCCCAAAAATCCGTTCCCCTGCCGGATTAAGATAAATCATCTTAATGCTAGGGACTTCTGCCGACCACACCCCATCATCCATCATCTCAAAGATGCTGCGCAACCGTGCTTCGCTCTCTTGTACGGCGAGCAACATCTGTCTATGTTCGGTTACATCCCGCGCTGCCGCATAGATGAATTTACCGTCAGGTTGCGAGCGCCATTCGATAAAGCGATAGCTGCCATCTTTATGACGATAACGATTGGTGAAATTGAAAATCGGCTGCTGCGAATCCAACACCGATATCGCCGCGATGGTGGCTTGCATATCATCGGGATGAACAAAATCAAGGAAGCGCTCCCCATAAAGCTCATCAAGGGGGTATCCAAGCGTTTTTTCCCACATGGGGCTAAGCTTCAAGAATGTGCCGTTCACATCCGCGATACACCACAAATCTAGCGTGATCGAGAAAAAATGCTCGAGTTCCGCATTTTTTTCTTGGCGCGACTCTGTCATGAGTGCGACTAAGCGTTCATAAGAGGCTTCATCTCGGCTGGATTCGCGCAAGATTTGCAGATAAGAGTGTGGGATTTTCATCGATAAGCAACCATCTAGCCGTTATAATGCCTTCATCTTACACCTAAAAAGATGAGAATAGATTAATATTTATTGTCAAAATGTTTAGAAATTTATCATAATAAATTCCGCCTCTACGGTTGCTGCCCTCAGCAAAGAAAAGAACAAATGTGTTATAATTCATAAAGATAGCCATCCAATCCATTCAGGAGACCCCTTATGTCCCACATCACTGGCACCTTCGACGTGAAAATGACACCCCAACCCGCCGACCCCGCCGTCGGTGATCCCACTGTGGGCAGGCTTGCCCTTGATAAGCAGTATCACGGCGTGTTAAGCGCCACCGGTAAAGGGCAAATGCTCTCGGCGATGGGCACCGTCGATAGCTCAGCGGGCTATGTAGCGATGGAACGAGTCAGCGGCAGCTTAGACGGGCGCACGGGCACCTTTGCCTTACAACATATGGGCATCATGACGCGCGGCATAGGAGAACTGACGATCTCGGTGGTGCCGGATTCGGGCACGGCGGAGTTGATAGGCATCGCGGGGACGATGAAGATCATCAACACCGACGGGCAACACACGTATGAATTTGAGTACAGTTTGCCGGGATAATAATGCCCCCAATATGCGCGGGTCGGGGGACAGGCGGGGCAAAATTCGCTATAATGATAAGGATAATTTCTTCACACCAACCCGACTGCGTGCGAGTCCTCTATTGGGCGGCGAATGACCACTTCATCTATCATAGAATCAGACCCGCTCATCACGGCGATCACCCAGCGAAATCGAAATGCTCCGCAACCAGCGGCGTGAACACTATAAAACCCAGTCACAGCCACTAGGCAAGCGTTTTTCTCAGGAAGAACTGAGCGATTACGCCTATCCATCCTATAAAAACCTATTGATCGGGGCGCACCCGCCGCCTTCCTGATAGAGCAACGTTGCTGCGCATTGCCGACTATCTGGAATGTAGTTTCGAGGAGCGCCAAAAGCTACTCCATGCTGCTCAATATGCACCCGAAGCCCCACGCTCCCAACAACGCAAACAAATCACAATTGTGATTGCCGATCTCTCGCTCTCCCCTGCTTTGCTCGCTCTCGAAGATGTGGAAGAGTCCACCGAATTGCTGCAAAGCTTATGGCTGCGGTATGACGCCCTCATCATCAGTGGGCGGGGAATCGTCGTAAAGCATGTGGGTACCCGGTTGATCGCTGTGTGGAGCGCCGAAACCACACGCGAGGATGACCCCTACCAAGCAGTGCGTACCGCGCTGCGCTTGTGCGAGGCGACGGCAATGATTGCCCAAGAGCGTGGGCTTGCCCAGCGCCACCATGACCGAGCAGGACAAGCGGCAGCGCTGCTAGAACTGGGCGGTTTGGAACTTCGCATCAATCAGCTACACAAAGCACGGCAGGTCGTGATGCAAGCGCTCGAAATTCAAATGGTCATCGGCGATGTCGTCGGCATGTATACCAGTCAGTTGCTGCTAGGGTTGACCGCCGCGCAAGGGGGCGATCATAAGACTGCCCAAGAGTATTATCGACAGGTATGGGATCAAGCTGTGCGGTTAGAAGATGCCTACCTGATGACACATGTGACCATTACAGAAGTAGGGCTTTAGCCCGCGAAAGCTACGCCGCTTCAGCGGCTGTAGATGAAGCGCCTTACGGCTTTAGCCGCCGTCTCAGCGTCTCAGCGGGGTGCATTTGAAGTGAGTGTAAATTCTCTCGGAATTTCCGAGTTGAGTTCAAAACTCGAACATGATTGCACCAAAGTGAAATGCACCCGTCTTGTGATGGGTGCATTTCACTTTGGTGCATCGCTGTGATTTCATAACAGGTAAACGGGCGGATATTCGGCGCGGCGACTCTTGGGGTTGGGGATTTTTCCACGAGCGCCTAATCCGCCCCTACATTTA